>JADJUF010000036.1 GCA_016717005.1 Myxococcales bacterium
CGATGACCGACCACCTCGGCGGCCTGGAGCCGATCGGCATCCTGCTCGAGGGCCGCGGCAAGACCGCGCCCGAGCTGGCCAAGGCGGTGTTCGCCGGCTTCGAGTACGCGGACCTGGCGTCGTCCGAGCTGCGCTTCGGCTGCACCTGCAGCGAGGTGCGGGTGATGACGAGCATCCTGACCCTGCCCGACGGCGAGGTCGAGTCGATGCTGGGCGGCGATCCGCTCGAGGTGCGCTGCGACGCCTGCGGCCGGCAGTACCGGATCACGCCCGACGCGCTGCGCGGCTTCCGCGATCAGGCCGCCCGGGCGTGAGGCGCGCGGCGCTGGCGGCGCTGGTGGGGCTGGCGGCGCTGGCCGCCCCCGCCGCCGCGCACCAGGCCTCGGTCACCTACTCGACCGCCACCGTCGACGGCGCCGCGGTCGACTACCGGATCCAGATCGCCGCGGCCGATCTGGCCGAGCCGGCCGGCCTCGACCCGACGGCGCCGATCCGCGTGGCCGAGCTCGACCCCGCGGCGTGGCGGACGATCGCCGGGTACGTCACCGCGCGGATCGGGATCGCCAGCGACGCGGGCCCGTGCGCCGCCGGGCCCGCCACCGCCCGCGCCGACGGCAGCGACGCGCTGATCACGTGGCGCGCCACCTGCGCGCGCCCGCTGGCCACGCTGGCGATCACCTACGACCTGTTCTTCGACCTCGACCCCGGCCACGACGCCGCGCTGCGGGTGATCGTCCCCGGTCAGGCGCCGGCCGACACCATCCTGGTGGTCGACGCCAACCGCTTCGTCTGGGATCTCGCCGAGCCGCCGCCGTCGGGCGCGCTGGCGTTCGTCCGCGCCGGCGTGCACCACGTCGCGACCGGCCTCGATCACGTCGCGTTCGTGCTGGCGCTCTTGATCGCGGTGGTGATCGTCGGCGCCGGCGGTGGCTGGGAGCGGCGCGCGCTGGTCGCGGCGCTGCGCGCGCACCGCGGTGCTGGTGTCGGCGTTCACGATCGCGCACTCGCTGACGCTGATCGCCGCGGCGCTCGGCTGGGTGTCGCTGCCGGCGCAGCTGGTGGAGTGCGCGATCGCGGCGTCGATCGTATGGACGGCCGCGGCGTCGGCGATCCGCCCGGGCGCGCGCGGCGGCTGGGCGGTCGCGTTCGGCTTCGGGCTGATGCACGGCCTCGGCTTCGCGCGCATGCTCACGCCGCTCCTGCCGCCCGGCGACGTGATCGTGCCGCTGCTGTGCTTCAACGTCGGCGTCGAGCTGGCCCAGCTGACGATCGTGGCGGTCGCGTTGCCGGTGACCTGGGCGCTGGCCCGCGCGATCGGCGCCCCGGCCTACCGCCGCTACGCGCGCTGCCGGCGTTCGCCGCGGTGCTCGGCGCGCTGGGCCTGGTGTGGCTCGTCGAGCGGCTGTGCGCGGTGACGCTGCTCGGCCTGTAGCCATCGCCGCGCTGGCGCTCGCCACCGCCGCCGCGCTACCGTCGCGCCATGGCTCGTGCCCGTCGCACCCAGTTCGCCACGCCGCTGGTGATGGTCGTCGCCAGCGCCTGCGGCAGCAGCAAGGCGCCCGATCCCAAGCCCGAGCCGCAGCCGACGGACACGCGACCCCGCTGGACGCTCACGCGCCAAGGTGATCGCTGCACCGCGCTGCAGCAGCGTGACTGCCCCCCTGGCGCATCGTGCAACCCGCCGCCACCGTTCGCGATCGCGTGCGCGGACCTCCCCGAGGGCGCCACCCGCATCGTCGAGCTCAAGCCGGGGCGCTGCGTCGTCGACGGCGGCAACCGCCTGGTGACGTGCCCGGTCGAGCTGCCACCGCCGCCACCACCACCGTCGACCGTCGACGCCGGAGTCGCGGCCGCGGCGAGCGACGCGAGCGCCGCGGTCGCCGTCGCACAGGTCCGCTGGCAGGTCCAGCGCTCGCCCAAGGGCTGCGCCGCGTTCGAGGACGTGTGCAGCCAGGCCAACTTCCCGCCCGGTCAGCCGGTCCCGCCGTGCAACCCGCCGGCGCCGATCAAGATCGAGTGCCCGCCCGACGACGTCGTCGCGATCCGCGAGGTCAGCCCGGGCCGGTGCATGACCCAGGTCAAGGACGACTGCCCGCCCGACGTGAAGTGCAACCCGCCGCCGCCCGAGGACATCGCCTGCCCGAAGCGCTGAGCGCGCCGCTCAATCGCGCGTCGGCTGCTCGCGCGCGCCGGCCGCCACCAGCGCGGCCTTCTCGTCGGTGCTGACCGCGGCGGTGAGCCGGCCGAAGTCGGCGCCCCACACGCCGGTCCACGCGGCGACGCGCTCGACGGTCATCGCGCTGGCGCCGAGCGCGAGCGGGTACACCAGCACCGTGGCCGGGTCCTTGGTGCCGAGCAGGCCGAGGATCTGCGGGACGCTGCGTGCCATGGCCGGTTGAGTACCGCGCCGGTACGACATCGCGACGGCGACCTCAGCGGCTGACGCGGTACTGCGGTGATCGATCAGCGTTCGGTACAGCGCGCCCCAGTCGTAGCCGCCGGCGGCGAACGCGGCGGTCGCCTGCGGCATCCAGGTCAGCGTCTCGTCGGCGGTGAGCTCGCGGCCGAGCAGCGTCTGCGCCAGCGTGCGCACCGCGCACTCGCCGACCTTGGCCTGCTCGGCCGGCTCGTCGACCAGCCCGGCCGGGCCGCGATCGATCGCCATCGCCTCGGCGTCGCTCAGGTACGCGCGCGCCTGGGGCCAGCCCTTCCACGCGGCGAGCTCGTCGGGGTGGGTCGAGTTGCGGTCGGTGATGAAGTACGCGTCGCAGAACGCGCGGCTGCCGGCGGGGGTCGCGGTGGCGCACTCGGCGCGCGCCGCGGTGAAGTCGACGTCGGCCGGCGCCAGGTAGCCGACCTGCGAGGTGTTGCGCCAGCGGCCCCAATGCGCCGCGGCGCGCTCGATCGTGTCGTGGCAGCCGCCGCAGCCGTTGCGGGTGCGCAGGTTGGGATCGGGCAGGCCGGGCGGCTCGGGCGGCAGGCCGCCGGCCGGCGGCAGGAACGGCTCGCAGCGGAACGCGGAGTACCAGCGGTTGACCCGGGCCCGGTTCGACGCGAACCGCAGCATGAAGCCGGCCGTGGTGAGCGCGCCGGCGTGCGCGACGTCGCGCTCGACCGGCATCCAGGTGTCGCGCTCGGCGAACCCCAGCGCCGGCAAGGTGGCCGGCATCCGCCCGTCGTAGCCGATCGCCCCGCCCTGCCGCAGCGCCACCGCCGGCCCCGACAGCTGGCCGTAGAACTGCACCAGCGGGCCGTTCACGAACGACTGCCGGGTCGTGAACGTGTCGAAGTACGAGCCGCGCGCGCGGACCACGCTCTCGAAGATGCGCGGCGCCTCGTCGGCCAGCGCGGCGCGGACCGCCGCGTGGTTGGCGTCGCCGGCGCCGGGCAGACAGTGCCGCAGCCCCGCGCCGCAGCCGCAGCCGGCGTTGATCGTGTACGGCCCGCAGGTCGGCGGCGTCGCGCCGGTGCCGGTGGCCAGCGCCTGGGCGTCGAACGCGCACACCTTCACCGGCGTGGTCGCCCAGTACGGCGTGACCATCACGTAGCCCTCTTGCCGGCACGTGCCGCCGGCGCAGGTGGGATCGGCGAAGGTCGAGATCGGCAGCGGCCGGCCGGCCGCGTCGAACTGGATCTGGGCCTGGTCCAGGCAGGTGACGTCGGGCCGGCCGCGGAACGTCGCGCGCAGGTTGCCGGCGAAGTACAGGTTGGTCGTGGCCTGCCGGGTGATGACGCGCTGGGTGCCGACGACGCTCAGGTCGTCGGGCAGCCCGCCCCAGATCAGGTGGCGGAAGTAGTCGCGCGCGCCGACGAAGAACTCGTCGGTGGTGAACATCGCGTCGATCGCGGCGGCGTCGAGCGCGGGCCGCGCGGCCAGCGCCTGGTACTCCTCGAACGTCGGGATCCGTCCGTAGAGATCGAGCGTCAGCTGCCGCAGCAGGCGGAACTTGTCGGGCGGCGCGTCGGGCGCGCACACCAGCGGCGAGGCGGCGCGGCCGGGCGCGGCGGTGGCGGTGACGGCGACGAGTACGGTGCCAGCGTCGGACGGCGCGCCGGTGGCCAGATCGATCTTCTGGAGCCCGAGGTTGTCGGCGCCGGTCGCGCCGAACACGCCGGGCCGGAGCACGCCGCCGAACACCAGCAGCGAGTTGGCGAACCAGTGATCGCGCCCGCCGCGGCCGTTGAACTTGGGCGTGCGGGCGAACTCCGAGCTGACCAGCACGACGGTGCGCTCGAGGTCGGGGTCGAGCTCGCGCAGATCGGTGATCAGCGCGCCGACCGCGTCGAGCGCGGCCTTGAGCCGGGTCGGGTGCTGGGTGGCCCACTCGGCGCCGTGGGTGTCGAGGCTGGGCGCCATCGTCACGGTCACCGAGGCGGCTGACGCCGACCCGCACCAGCGGCGCCGCCAGCGCGGCGGTCATGCCGACGCTCAGCGGATCGGCGGTGACCGCGTTCGCGGCGAAGCCGAAGCGATCGCGGATCGCGACCATGTCGGCCGAGGCGCGCCGAAATCGAACTGCGCCGACAGGTTCTCGGCCATCAGCCGGCGCAGCCGCCCGCGGCTCGACGCCAGCTGATCGGCGGGGCGCGGCCCCGGTAGTGATCGGAGACGCAGCTCGCGGCCTGGTCCTGCGCGCTGGCCAGCAGCGCCTCGACGTCAGCGCCCAGCGGGGCGCTGGAGCGGCTTGAGCAGCCCCTGGATCTCCGACGCGGCGCAGCGACACCGCGGTCAACCTCGCGCGAGTACGCGGTGTTGTAGCTGGGGAAGCCGACGGTGACGTTGGGCAGGATCCGCTCGGCGGCCAGCTCTGCCGACGGCGGCCGCCGCGGTGGCCAGCGAGCTGCCGCGCACCACGGTGCCGGCCGGCGGGATGAACGAGTTCACGTAGGCGCGGCCGGTGGCGTGGGCGACGGTGTTCATGTTGACGCCGCGGAACACGGTGGCCTTGTCGGCGTGCGGCACCAGCCCGGCCATCGCCGCGCCCCACAGGGTCGGCGTCGACCCGACGGTGACGTCGAGCGGCGTCTGGAACTCGGGCGCGAGCCGGGCGGTGCCGAGGTCGAGCCCGGCGTAGGTGCCGGGCGCTCGAGTGTCGGGGCCTAGCGTCACGTCCCAGCCGCCGTTCAGGTACACGTGGACGAAGCGCAGCGACTCGTCGGGCGTCGCCGCCACCACGTCGCGGATGCGGCGGATGCCGAGCATGGCCGCGCCGAGGCCGAGCCCGCCGCCGAGCAACACGGAGCGTCGAGAGGGATGGAAGGTCATGGGTGCCTCGGGGTGGGCGTGATGGGGCGCATCAATACGTGACGAAGTCGGGGTGGGTGACCAGGCCGATGCACACCGCCTTCCAGCGGGTGGCCATCTCGACGTCGGTGGTCGGTGCCGGCGCGGCCTCGAGCAGCGTTAGCCACGGCGCCAGCCGCGGATCGTCCACCGCGTCGAGCTGCACGCCGAGGAAGCGCAGGAAGAGGTACTGCAGGTTCGCGACGTACTTCGCGTGGTCGCCGCGGTCGGCGGCGCGCGCCTCGCGCATGATCACCGTCGTGGCGGTGGTGCGATCGAGATCGACCGCGCGCCCGCAGGCCTCGCGGCCCGCGTCGTGGACCAGCTTGTCGAACGTCACCGAGAGGTCGGTGCCCTCATCGGTGAGCTCGCCGAAGTCGGGCTTGCCCAGCGCCTCGGCGTAGGTGGCGTAGCGGGTCCAGGCCTGGCCGGTCGCGACCTGCAGCGAGCGCGCGAACTGATCAGCGGTGAGGCGGCGGACCCGCCGGCCCGGCGCAGGGTCGGTGGGCCCGACCGGGTCGCGGTCGGGCGGATCCTCGGCGGCGCTGCCACAAGCGAGCAGGCCGAGCGCGAGCGCGAGCGTGAGTGGACGAACGATCATGGACGCATGCCTCCCTCGATCCAGTCGATGACGATGTCGATCGTGGCGCTGTCGAGCGGCGCCCGCTCGGCGGCATCTCGCCGCGCAAGAGCCGCTCGCGCACCCGACTGGCCTTCTGCCGCCAGCCCTCGTAGGTGGAGAGATCCACGCGGCCGCCGCCGGGGCTGGGGCCGTGGCAACGGCCGCCGGCGCAGCTCGCCTCGAAGATCGGCTGGACGTCGGTGGCCCACGACCGATCGGAGATCTGCAACAGGTTGTAGGCGAGCAGCCGCGACGCGCCGCCGGCACGGATCGTCAGCTGGTGCCAGCCGCCGTCGCCCAGCTCGACGTCGGCCAGCGCGGCCACGCCGTCGACCACCGGCGCCGACGCCACCGCCGCGCCGTCACGCTCGACCGCGACCTCGGCGACGCCGGCCGGCGGCGTGACCCGGAGCTGCGCCACCGACGCCACGCGCGGCTCGTAGGGGCGCAGGCCGTCGACGCGGATCGCCGGCGCCAGCGTCGCCCGGCACACCTGCGCGCCGATCTCGACCCACGCGCCGCCGCCGGCGTCGGGCCAGATCCGGGTCGGCGCGGCAGGCAGGCCGTCGACGATCGCCCACGCGCCGGCGGCCCGGACGAACGTCGTGCCGCCGGCCACCACCCACAGCCGCTCGCCGCCGCTGGCGACGTGAGCGACCGGCCCGGCGGTGAAGCCGACGCCGCGCCACGGCGGCCCGATCGTCAACGCGTCGCCCTGCCGGACCGCCGCGCCGAGCGCGGGCACGATCGCCACCTCGTCGACCGGCCCCGGCAGCGCCTCGGCGCGATCGCGGGTGATCCGCCACAGCGCGCCGTCGCCGGTGGTCAGCCACACGGCGTCGTCGGGGGCGGCGCACGCGCCGTCGACCCGGGCCAGGCCGCGCGCGCCGTCGAAGCCACCGCCGGTCGCCGCGGTCGGCGCCGACCACCTCCACCACAGCCCGGCCGAGCGCTCGAGCAGGCCGCCGGCGGTGGCGATGAACGTGCCGTGCTCGGCGATCGGCGGGCCGCACACCGCGGCGGCCGCGCCCAGCGTGGCCGGCGTCGGCACGAACTCGCGGGCGCCGTCGTCGAGGGTCCACACCTCGCCGCCGACGATCGCCGCGGCGGCGGTGGCGCTGCTCGGGTACAGCGCGGTGGCGTCGTCGATGCGCCACGGCAGATCGTGGCGCGCCCCGGTGGCGGTGAGCACGGTCGTCGTCGCGCCGCGCGCCAACCACAGGTCGCCGTCGGGCGAGTCGCCGCGCACGACCGCGCCGTCAGTCGCCGTGCAGGTCACGGTGGCCGCGACGTGCGCGACGTCGGCGCCGACCACCTCGTCGCCGCCGTCGCCGCCGCACGCGGCGCCCAGCGCGAACGCGGCCGTCGCGAGCGCGCCGGCGATGGGATGATGGAGGCGCAGCTCCGCTGGTGCATGGGGGACCACGCGAGCCAGAGCCGGGGGCGGGCCGAAGTAGCTCACGGCGCGAACGAAAGCACGGTGCGGGCCAATCCCGACGACGATCGCAAGCGCGCGACACCACGCCGGTCGAAACCGATCGGCGTTGCGCCAGCCGGCGTCGCGCCGGTGTCGATCGACCTGAGCCGCCGTGGTCTATCGACCCCGCTCAGATTTCCCTGGCCCGCCCACAGATCTTCGAGGGCCGCCGCGACAGTCGGTGTACCAACGATTCGGTGAGCCCGCGGATCCGACGACCGATCCGCGATGTGCGCTCGCACTCTGCGGGGCCCCACGTCTTGTGGGGGAGGGGCTTTGCGAAAGCCCCTCCAAGATCTCAGCGGCTGTCGCGCACGAACAGCAGGTACTGCTCTTCGAGATCGTCGACCTCCATCGGTCGACCGCAGCGCGGGCAGCGGGTCTCGGGCAGCTTGCCGCCGTTGGCGCGGCAGGCCGCGGTCTCGAACAGCTGATCGATCTGCTCGTCGCACTCGCTGCACACCATCGGCGCGAAGAACGACACCAGCGCGCCGTGGCCGAGGAAGCCCGAGACCATGTTGCACTGATCGACCACTGGCGGCGGGCACTGGACGAAGGTCAGCCGGGCCGACTGCGGCACCTTGCGGACCGCGTCGATCCAGGTGCGGACGCCGAACGAGTTGATCCGGCGGACCGCGCGCAGGTTGACCTCGATCGGGCGCTCGCCCAGCGTGGTCAGCGGCGTCAGGTCGGCGTTCTCGTCGATGATCCCGGCGATCGAGACCAGGTCGAGGTCGTCGCCGGCGACGATCTCGATCGCGAAGGTCGGACGCGCGGCCACGCTCAGGCGCCTCCCGGGGCGGCCGTCGGGTCCTGGATGAAGATGTGGAACGACTTGGCCTGCTGGCGGAAGCGCTTCATCGACAGCCGGAGATCGATCAGGCAGATGACCTCGGTCCGGCGCCCAGGCTCGACGTTGATCACGAACTTCGACAGCGACTGGAACACCCGGTACAGGCCGATGCCGGCGCCGCCCGAGGCCTCGGACAGCTGCTCGGGGCCCTTCACCAGGCAGCGGTTCAGGTAGCTGACGACGGTCTCCTGGGTCAGCGCGCCGAACGGATCGATCTGCGCGATCGCGATGTAGTCGCCGTCGCACGCGAACTCGAGGGTGCCGACCTCGTCGTCGGCCAGCTCGACCGGCTCGCGCCGGGACAGCCGCGCGTACTTGGGCTCGCCGCTCGTGGTCCGCGGGGCGTTGTAGATCGCGTTGGTGACCAGCTCATCGGCCACGGTCTCGACCAGCTCGACCACGCGCTCGTTGCACCCCAGCGCCTGGGCGTAGGTCGCGACCTCCTGCAGGTAGTCGAGCTTCTTGCGCGAGTCCCGGATCTCGATCCGGTAGGGCTCGACCCCCCACAGCAGGTACTTGCCGAGGCCGAACAGGTCCTGGCGCAGCAGCTTCTCGGCGGTGATGATCAGCTCGTCCGGCTCGATCGGCTCCTCGTTCTTGGCGATGATGTTGCGCAAGAACGGCCGCGTCGCCATCAGCGGCAGCGTCGCCTCGGTCGGCGCGGTCGCGTGCAGCACCAGCTTGGTGCCGGGGTAGCGCGCGTCGAACTGCTCGAGCCGCTCGGTCCAGCGCGGGTCGTCCCGCAGCGGCGGATCGTACGAGAGCATCATCAGGTCCCAGCGCTCGCTGTCCATCGCGGCCAGGACCGCCTCGCAGTCCGGCGCCGAGACGATGTCCGACCCGGTGGCCGCCAGGGCCCGCTCGGCGACGCGCCGGGCGCGCGCGTCGGGATCGAAGAACAAGATTCGCTTGCCGCGCATGAACTCTCGGAAAGAATCCTACCAGAATTCGCGCGCGCCTCGCGCCAGCGGCGCTGATCTCGACGGCGCGCACGTTCGCGCTTGCGCACCGCCCCGGCCCCTCCTCTATAATCGCCAGCGACATTGGCAGTATCTGACGATCCTCGCCCGACGCTTGAGGGAGCGTCCGACCCGGCTTCGACCGCGCCCGCGCGCCCGGTCATCCTGTGCGTCGACGACGAGCCCCACAACCTCGATCTGATCGATCGCGCCCTGCGGCGGCGGTTCGACGTGATCACCGAGGCCATGCCGGCGGCGGCGCTGGTCGCGCTCGAGCACCGGGCCGAGATCGCGGTGATCGTCGTCGACTTCCGGATGCCGGGCATGAACGGCGTCGAGCTCCTGGCCCGCGCCGCGCAGCTCCGCCCCGACGTCCGGCGCGTGCTGGTCACCGGCTACGCCGACGCCGACACCGTCATGGCCGCGGTCAACAACGGCGGCGTCCACTACGTCGTCCGCAAGCCGTGGCGGCCGCCCGAGCTGGTGACGCTGATCGCCGAGCTGGTCCACGCGCGCGACCTGGCGGTCGAGAACGCCCGCCTGGTCGAGGAGCTGCGCGACGCCAACGATCGCCTGCTCCTGCGCGAGCGCCAGCTGGTGCGCTCGCTCGAGAGCCAGGGCGCCGAGTTCGGCCAGACCGCGGCCCAGCTCGAGCGGGTGTCCGAGCAGCTCGCGACGGTGTCCTTCCGCGACGCCCTGACCGGGCTCTACAACCACGGCATCTTCCAGGAGCGGCTGCGCGAGGAGGTCGCGCGGGCCCAGCGCGGCGGCTCGACGCTCGCGCTCTTGCTGATCGACGTCGACGGCTTCGCCCAGGTGAACCACGCGCTCGGCTACCAGGCCGGCGACGGGATCCTGCGCCGGGTCGCCGAGCTGCTCACCGTCGGCGACTCGCCCGGACGGGTCCGGGGCAGCGACATCGCCGCGCGCTTCGGCGGCGAGGAGTTCGCGCTGATCCTGCCCGAGGCCAGCAAGGCCGGCGCGATCGCCAAGGCCAACCGCATCCGCGAGACCGTGGCGTCGGCGGATCTGGTCCGGGCCTGGGCCCGCGAGACCGGTGTGGTCGACGCCGGCGCCGACCGCGGGCTGACCGTGACCGTCGGCGTCGCCGCCATGCCCGACGACGCGACCGCGCCCGACGCGCTCCTGTCGGCGGCCGAGGCCGCGCTGCGGGCGGCCAAGTCGTCGGCCCGCGCCGACGGCGGCCGCGGCCGGGTCCACTTCCTCGCCGCCGACGGCAGCAGCCAGGCCGCGACGCTGGTGGCCGCGCCCGAGGCGCCGACCGACGCGTTCCGCGCCTACCACGACCGCATGAACGAGGTGATCGCGATCCTGCAGCGCGATCGGGCGATGAGCTGCCTGTACGTCGACCTGGCCCAGCTCGAGCGCGTCCGCGTCGAGCTCGGCGTCGCGTCCCACGCCGAGCTGTACGAGCGCGCCGGGCACGTCCTCGACCGGCTGCGCGGCCCGCTCCTGCGGCCCGGCGATCTGATCTGCCGCTCGAGCGACGACGACGCCTACGTGTGCCTGCTGTCGCCGCGCGACGCCAACCAGGTCGATCTCGAGCGCCTGGCCACCGCGGTGGCCGAGGCGGTGGCGGCGGCGCTGGCGCCGTCGGTGCGCGAGCTGCTCCGCGACGAGCCGCGGGTCCACGTCGGCTCGGCCCGGGTGCTGTCGAACCCGATGCTGCGCCACGAACGCCTGGTCGCCCGGCTGGTCAGCGAGGCCGCCTCGGCGGCGCGGCTGGCGCGCGAGCGCGGCGCGCTGCGCGACAAGGCGGTGCTGCAGGACATCATCCTCGGCGACGCCCTGGTCGCGGTGTACCAGCCGATCGTCTCGATCGAGACCGGCGAGATCTTCGGCCACGAGGCCCTGACCCGCGGCCCGCGCGGCACGCGGATGGAGTCGCCGGCGACGCTGTTCGCGGTCGCCGACGAGGTCGACCTGACCTTCGAGCTCGACCGCGCGTGCTTCCGCGGCGCCCTGCGGCGGGCGGTCGGCCTCGAGCCGATCCACCGGCTGTTCGTCAACCTGCTGCCGCTGTCGTTCTACGACGCCAGCTTCATCGAGCTCGAGGTCAGCCACCTGCTGGCCGCGGCGACGCTGACCCCGGCCCACATCGTCTTCGAGATCAGCGAGCGGCTGGCGATCGAGAACTTCGCCGCGTTCCGCCGCGCGCTGGCGATCTACACCAGCATGGGTTTCGGGGTGGCGATCGACGACGTCGGCACCCGCCACTCGAACCTCGAGACGGTGATGGCGCTGCGGCCGCACTTCATCAAGATCAGCGACGTGCTGACCCGCGGCGTGGCCCGGTCGACGGTCAAGCGCGAGATGTTGCGGTCGCTGGCCCACATCGCCGACGCGATCGACGCGGTGATCGTGGCCGAGGGCATCGAGACGATCGACGACCTCGTGGCGCTCCGCGAGCTCGGCATCCGCTACGGCCAGGGCTTCTACATGGCCCGCCCGGGCCCGCCGTTCCCGCGGATCAAGGCCAGCGTGCGGCGCGCGATCCAGGCCATCGGCGAGCGCCCGGCGCCGCCGCTGCCGGCCCCGCCGGCCTCGTTCGATCCCGACGACGGCGAGGACGGCGAGGACGACGACAGCGGCGATCTCGACGGTGATCTCGAGTCGGCGGTCGCGCGCGGCTCGGGCGAGGTCCGGCTCCCGAGCGCGGGCGACGGCGCCGCCCACACCCAGCCCCTGGTCGAGGCCCTGCGGCCCCTCGTCGCCCCCAATGACGCCGCCGCGGTCGAACCGATCGACGACGCCGACCGGGAGCCGGGCGAGGACACCCAGCCTCACCGGACGCCCGGCTGGCGCGAGCGGCGGGCCGCGGCCAGCGCGCCGCCCAGCCAGCGGCCCCTGATCGAGAGCTTGCGCCAGCGCGACGACGAGGTGCCCCCGGTGGTCGAGAATCCCCCCCAAGGGTGGGCTAAACTAGCCACGCGGCCTGCCGCCGCCGGGGAATCATGGACAAGGCGACCTTCCACAAGCTCCTTGCGTTCGGCATCGAGCGCGGCGTCTCGGACATCCACTTCGAGGTCGGCTACCCGCCCCACTATCGCCTGCACGGCGAGCTGCTCGGCGCGATCAAGGTCGCGCCGCTGACCGCCAGCGACACCGAGTCGATCGCGCGGCTGATCCTCGACGAGCGCTCGACCTCGATCGACTTCACGCGCCGGTTCGGCGAGATCGACGTGTCGTACGCGCTGGCCACGCGCGGCCGGTTCCGCGCGTCGATCTTCCGCCAGCGCGGCTCGGTCGGGATCGTGATGCGCCTGATCCCGGTGCAGGTGCAGTCGATCGATCAGCTCAACCTGCCGCCGGTGCTGGCCGAGATCGCCGACACGCGCCGCGGGCTGATCCTCGTCACCGGCGCGACCGGCAACGGCAAGACCACGTCGATCGCGGCGATGCTGCGCTACATCAACGACACCCGCCACGCGCACATCATCACGATCGAGGATCCGATCGAGTTCCTGCACGAGCCCGGCAAGTGCATGATCATCCAGCGCGAGGTCGGGGCCGACACCGAGAACTTCCGGGACGCGCTGGTCGCGGCGATGCGCCAGGATCCCGACGTGATCATGGTCGGCGAGATCCGCGATCGCGAGACCGCCGCGACCTGCCTCAAGGCGGCCGAGACCGGCCACCTGGTGATCTCGGCGATCCACACGCCCGACGCGGTCTCGACGATCCAGCGCTACGTCGGCCTGTTCGAGCCCGACGCCCAGGACGTGATCCGCGAGCGCCTCGGCGACTGCCTCCAGGCGGTGGTGTCGCTGCGCCTGCTCGTCGCCAAGGAGGGCCGCAAGCGCCTGCCCGCGGTCGAGATCCTGCGGGTCACCCGCACGATCCGCGAGTGCATCCGCGGCTCGGGCCGGCTCAACGACATCCCCGAGATGATCCGCAAGGGCCGCGACCTGTACTCGATGCAGCTGTTCGATCAGCACCTGCTCGATCTGGTCAACACCGGGCTGATCTCGATGGAGACCGCGATCTACGCCGCGTCGAACCCCGAGGAGCTCGAGCGGTCGCTGCGGATCGAGTAGCCATGACGACCTGGCGCTGCGAACCGTGGTCGCACCTGACCACCGACGAGCTCTACCGGATCCTGGCGCTGCGGCAGGAGGTGTTCGTCGTCGAGCAGGCCTGCCCATACCAGGATCTCGACGGCCGCGATCGCAGCGCCTACCACCTGTGGACCGACGCCAGCGACGGCGCGCGCGTGCTCGCCTACGCGCGGCTGTTCGGCCCCGGGGTCCGCTACGCCGAGGCCTGCATCGGGCGGGTCGTGACCGCGTCGGAGGTCCGGCGCAGCGGGCTCGGGCG
Source organism: Myxococcales bacterium (assembly GCA_016717005.1). Taxonomy (NCBI): domain Bacteria; kingdom Pseudomonadati; phylum Myxococcota; class Myxococcia; order Myxococcales; species Myxococcales bacterium. The sequence goes on from JADJUF010000036.1 coordinate 13,534, forward strand.
CGCGCTCATGGCCGAGGCCATCGCTCGCCTGACCACCGATCACGGCCCGGTCGCGATCCGGATCGGCGCGCAGCGCTACCTCGAGCAGTTCTACCGCGACGCCGGGTTCGCGACGGTGTCGCCCGAGTACCTCGAGGACGGCATCCCGCACGTCGAGATGGTGCGGTCGGCGTAGGCGTCGGCCGCCGGCGCGCTCAGCGCACGCGCGGTGCCTCAGCCCCGGGCCTTCTTGCCGACGAGCGTCCACGCGATCGCGGCGCCGGCCATCGCCAGGAGCCCGCAGCCGACCCCGATGATCGCGAAGCCGGCGGCCGCCTTGTCGTCGTCGCCGGCGCTGGTGCCCGGCAGCTCGCGCAGCAACAGGTAGAAGCCCATGACCCCGGCCACGACGCCGAGCAGCGTCGCCACCAGCAACCGCCGCGGCGCCGAGGCCCCGACGGTCAGCCCGGTCAGGACCGAGCCCAGGGCCATCGCGCCGAAGAACAGCCCGGCCAGCGCGTCGTCGTCGGTCGCGCCGTGGGCCGCCCCGCCGACGAGCACCACCATGGCCACGATGCACGCGCCCAGCGCCGCGATCGCGATGTACACGGCCCACACCAGCGGGCTCGAGGAGTGTCCCGACCACAGCCGCTCGGCGCCGATCGCGCCGACGATCGCGCCGACCGCCGCGGCCGCCGCGGCGTAGCCCACGGTCTTGACGATCGCGTCCTTGGCGACGTGCCACAGGAGCTCGCCGATGCCGGTCCCGAGGAAGACGCCGACGAGGGTCGCGATCACCAGCACCGCGCCCAGCGCCGGCTCGATCACGGTCGAGCCGCGGCTGGCCCGGGCGGCGATGACGCCGCCGATCGCCCCGCCGAGGAACAGGACCCCGTACAGGCCGAGCTCGCTGGTCAGCTTGAGCTGGCCGGCCGCGAGCAGGCCGATGGCGATGCCCCCGGCGACCAGGAAGTAGCTGAGCAACACCGACGAGATCGAGAACCGCGATGAGGACATCGACCGATCCTACCCTCAGCGCTTGTAACTTTTTCGGTCGAGCACCGGTCGACGCGCCGGGAGTTTCGCGTCCTGGGTGGGGGCCCTCATCGGGGCTTGCCCCCGATGGGGGAGGGTTCGGCGACGACCCTCTGAAACTCAGCGGCGCCGGCCCGACCTCAGCGCGGTCTCAACTCGCGCGCGGATCTCGAGGTGCGGCGGCGCCGGCGCGCCGGCGGCACCGGCGCGCGGGGGAAAGCGATCGCGCGCACCGGCGGCCCCGACGCGTGCGCGATCAGGACATCGCGCACCGGCGCGTGCGCGACCAGCAGCGCGCGCGCCAGGGGGCCGGGCGCGTGCGCGGCCCGGCGATCGCGCACGACGGCGCCACGCGGCGGTCACCGCCGGCGAGCCCTGGGAGTAGAGTGCCGCCGTGCCCAGCATCTGTGTGTTCCTGGCCGGCAGCGTTGGCAACGATCCGATCTACGTCGAGGCCGCCCGCGCGACCGGCGCCGCGCTCGCCGCCCGCGGCTGGCCGCTGGTCTACGGCGGCGCCCACCGCGGCCTGATGGGCGCGCTGGCCGACGCGTGCCTGGCCGCCGGCGGCGAGGTCATCGGCGTCCTGCCGCGCGACCTCGAGGCCCGCGAGCAGGCGCACCGCGGCCTGACCCGCCTCGAGCTGGTCGACTCGATGGCCGAGCGCAAGGATCGCATGATGGCGTACGCCGACGGGTTCCTGACCTTGCCCGGCGGCTTCGGCACGCTCGACGAGCTGTTCGAGGTGCTGACCGCGGCCCAGCTCGGCTACCACGCCAAGCCGATCGCGGTCGCCGACGTCGGCGGCTACTACACGCCGCTGGTGGCGTGGCTCGACGGCGCGGCCGGGGCCGGGCTGCTCGCCGGCGCGCACCGGTCGTTGATCTCGGCCCACCCGACCCCGAGCGCCGCGCTCGACGCGCTCGGCCGCGCCCTCGGCGCCTGATCGGCCCGCCAAAAATCTGAGGCCGGTGTACCCTCGCGGTCACGGTCCTCGCAGCCGCGCGTCGACAAGTGCCTAGATCTGCGCACGCGACCCGCTGGCCGAGGTCTTGCTCGGAGGCGCCCCTGATGTCCTTGCCACGTCCGCTCTCCCTCGCCGCGCTCGCCCTCGCCAGCCTCACCCTCGGCACGCTCGCCTGCGGCGGCGGCGGCGAGCAGACCGTGGACGCCCGCGTGATCGACGCCGCGCCGCCGATCGACGCGCCGATGCTGCCGCCGTTCCGCAACCCGGTCGACCTCGCCGACCTGCCGCTGGCGCAGATGGCGGTCGCGCGCCTGGGCGTCGGCCCGCGCGACGCCTGTGACACCTGCCACGCGTTGACCCGCGAGCGCTTCCAGTCGTGGCTGACCGAGACCCGCGCCGCCGACGCGTGCATCCCCGCGACGACGCCGACGACGCCGGCCGAGGGGGTCGCGATCCTCGAGTGCCTGCGCGACGCGACCACCGGCCAGTGGGCGCCGGGCAAGCTCGGCATCTACACCACCGCCGCCGGGCTCGAGTACTTCTACGGCGTGGTCCAGCTGGCCTACGGCGGCAGCTTCGCGTCGGAGTGGATCACCTGGGCGGCGCGCATGCCGATGCCGCGCGGGGGCCAGCCGCTCCTGTCCCAGGCCGAGTTCGACATCGTCGCCGAGTGGTTCGCGCGCGGCCTGCCCGAGCTCGAGACGGTCGTGCCCGCGAACCCGGATCCGCCCGGCTGCACGCAGATGATCGGCGCCGAGGTCGGCGCCCACGTCGCCGCGATGCAGACCGACGGCTGGGCCGCGCGCAACAGCGACGCCGGCATCCTGATGCTCGGCTGCGCCGGCGCCACCGCGCCCGGCGAGTGCCTGAGCACGTTCCCGCTGGCCTCGACCCAGAGCTACGCGACCGGCTGGTCGGCCGCCGCGCCGACCACGACGCTGCGCCTGCTCCACACCTATCCGTACGCGTCGAGCTACTGGACCCGGTCGTCGGCCGACGGCCGGTTCGTCGCCCACGGCGGCGGCGCCGGCAGCGGCGCGACGATCATCGATCTCCAGGACAACCGGCGCATCCCGGCGGCGGCGAACTACGACCCCGGGTTCTTCCCCGACAACACCGGCTTCGTGATCCAGGGCGGCGCCAAGGCCTGGTGCCGGCAGTCGCTGCTCACCAGCAACCCGGCCCAGGTCACGTTCAACGAGCCGCAGTGCTCGGACGTCGCGGTGGTGGGCCTGTACCAGCACGTCGGCGCCGCCGCGGGCGGCGACTACTGGACCGTCAACGGCCAGTTCGTCAGCGACAACGCCGGCGGCGAGCCCCCGGCCTGGTTCGACGCCGGCTCGACCGACTACCTGACGCCGATGCTCTGGAACGGCACGGCCTACAGCGCGCGCGCGCACATCGCGGTCGGGGCGCCGTTCATGGGCGACACGATCATCTCGCCGTCGGCGAAGCTCCTGCTCAGCCGCGTCGCCGGATCGGGCAACTCCCAGAACGGGTTCATGCTGAAGAAGCTGGTCGCGACCCCGAGCGGCTCGACCTACACGATCACCACCCCGGAGGTCGGGCGCTACTGCGTCAACGGAGGCAAGCCGGCCTTCAGCTACGACGAGCGCTGGCTGGTCTATCACCACTGGGTCCAGGCCGGCGACTGGCAGGCCATGGGCTACGCCAGCGCCAGCGATCCCGAGTTCACGGCGCTGCTCGGCGCGTCGACCGCGAACGTGTTCTTGCTCGACATCACCACCGGGGTCTCGCGCCGGATCACCAGCATGGCCCCGGGCCAGGAGGCGCTGTTCCCGCACTTCCGCAGCGACGGCTGGATCTACTTCATCGTCAAGCACGCGACCGGCGGCGAGGTCGTCGTCGCCAGCGACGCCGCGCTGGTGTTCGGCACCTGAAGACCCCACTGGCGGGGGCCGCGCGCTGAGCGTCGGACGCCCGCCGACGTGTCGCACACGTCCGCACACCGATTGAGGCGGGAGGGCAGCATCGGGCCAGGCCCTCTCAGCCGGATCGGCTGCGGTTTTTGGTGACACCCCCGGGTCGCGGCGGGCACCCTTGGCCCCATGGTCTTTCGCACTGCGGTGTTCGCCGCGCTCGCGGCTTCGTTCCTGGCGTGCGGTGGCGGCGGCGGCGGTGGCATCGACGCGCCCCCGTCCGACAGCGCCCCGCCGGTCGACGCGCCGGTCGACGCGTTCATCATCCCGGTCCTGCGCAACCCGGTCGGGCTGGCCGACGATCAGCTCGCGATGCAGGCGTCGCTCTTGCTCGGCCAGGGCGGCTCGATGCGCTGCAACCAGTGCCACGCGATCAGCCGCGATCGCCTGCGCTCGTGGGAGACCGAGTCGAGCGCGGCGGTCAGCAACTGCCTGACCAACACCGCGCCGATGACCCAGGCCGAGGGCGCGGCGATCGTCGACTGCCTGCGCGCCACGCCGGGCGTCGTGACCTCGGGCTGGCCGCCCCACAACTTCGGCATCTACGCCACCGCGGCCCGCCTCGACTGGTTCCTCTACGTCTTCAACCTGGCGTTCGGCCCCACCGAGGGGCCGAACCAGCTCGCGATGTTCCAGGCCGAGACCGCGATGCCGCGCGGCGTCGGCGCGCCCTACACCCAGGGCGAGTTCGACATCGTCGCCGAGTGGTTCGCGCGCGGCCTGCCGATGCTCGACGTGGTCATCCCGGCCGACCCGCCGCCGACCGACTGCACGACCACCATCACCGCCGAGGTCACCACCCACGTCGCGACCATGGCGACCCAGGGCTGGCGCGCGCTCAACCGCACCAACGGCATCCTGATGTTCGGCTGCGCCGGCGCCGCCACGCCGCGCGACTGCCTGACCACCTACCCGAGCTCGAGCGCCAACGCGTGGAGCGCCGGCTGGGCGGCCGCGATGCCCAACCAGACGATCCGCGTGCTGCGCGAGAACAACTACAGCTCGAGCTACTGGACCCGCAGCTCGGCCGACGGCCGCTACGTCGCCCACGGCGGCGCGGCCGCGGCCAGCCAGACCTACCGCTCGACGATCATCGATCTGACGCGCGACGCCGAGATCCCCGCGGCGGCGCTCTACGATCCCGGGTTCTTCGCCGACAACTCGGGCTTCGTGCTCCAGGGCGGCAGCGCCAAGTTCTGCGAGCAGTCGCTCCTCGCCAGCGGCCCGGCGACGGTCGACTTCACCGAGGCCCAGTGCAGCACCACCACCGCGGTCGGGCTGTACCAGCACCTCGGCGCGGTCCACAACGGCGACTACTGGACCGTCGACGGCCAGTTCACCAACGACAACGGCGGCCACGGCGTCACGCTCGCGGATCCGTCGTCGACCTTCCAGTCGACCGCGTCGATCGACCTGACGCCGCTGGTCCACACCGGCACGGCGTACGTGCCCAAGCCCCGCACCCGGATCACGTTGCCGCGCGAGGGCGACGTCGTGATCTCGCCGTCGGCGCGGCTCCTGGTCAGCCGGGTCTCGGCCGGCGCCGGGCAGTCGCTGTACCTGATGCGCAAGATCGTCGCGACCCCCAACGGCACCGGCTACGACGTGCAGGTTCCGGAGATCGCGCGCTACTGCGTCCGCGGCGCCAAGCCGGCGCTCAGCTACGACGAGCGCTGGATGACCTGGGAGCACTACGTCGAGGCCAACGACTGGCAGGCGCTGGGCTACAGCAGCGCGACCGACCCCGGCTTCACCGCGCTGCGCGCCAGCGGCGCCGCGAACGTCTACGTCATGGACATCGCGACCGGGGCCATCCAGCGCGTCACGACGATGCAGCCGGGCCAGTACGCGCTGTACCCGCACTTCCGCAGCGACGGCTGGCTCTACTACCTGGTCCGCGACAACACCCGCGGCCGCGAGTACGTGGTGGCCAGCGACGCCGCGCTGGTGCTCGAGACCCAGTGATGCGTGGGGCGGTCGCGATCGCGGCGCTCGCGGCCACCGCCGCCTGCGCCGATCCGCCGCCGAGCTGCCCCGCGGACGGCACCACCGCCGCCGCGCTGACCGCCGCCGACCGCAAGCTGGTGGGCCAGGCGGCGCCGTACCCGGCCGACGGCGCGCTGCGCGGGCGCGACGACGAGCTGGCCCACGATCAGGCGGCGCGCCGGGCCGCGGCCTGGGCCGCGATCGAGCGCGCGGTCGCGCCGGTCGCGTTCGCGATCGCGCCCGGCCTGCCGAGCGGCGCGCTGCCGCGCTGGCACACCTGGTACGGCAAGGACGATCTGCGGCGCCTGTTCGATCACGGGTTCCGCGCGCTGACGCCCGAGGAGCAGCGCGCGCGGGCGCGCCTGTCCGACGAGCTCCTCGATCAGACCTTCGCGTGGAACCCGACCGCGGTCGACGAGCTGCCGACGTGGCCGCCCGAGCGCTTCGCCGAGTACGCCGCCGCGGTCGACACGCCCGAGGAGATCCACGGCGTCGGCGGGATCGACCGCGTCCAGTACAGCCCCGGCGCCGCCCGCCACCTGCTGACCAGCTACCCCGAGATCATCGCGTGCCTGGGCCAGCCGGCGCCGCCGGCGATCCTCGATCCGCCGACCGCGGGCCCCCGGCGGATGGTGCGTGAGCCGCTGGCGCTGGCCGCGTGCGCCGAGCGCGCCTACGGGCCCTACTTCGTCGGCGCCGGCGAGCGCCTGACCGCGCGGCTCGACGGCGCTGGCCAGGTCCGGGTCCGGGTCGGCGGCGCGCCCACCGCCGACACCTTCGACTGCGCCGGCGCCGTGTGCACGGTGGCCGGCGCCGGCCCGGTCTGGGTCACGGTCGTGGCTGACGGCGACGGCGGCGCGGCCACGCTGACGGTCGACTACCAGGAGGCCGACCCGACCTGGGCCGCGTGCCTGGCCGGGGCGTTCCCGCTCGACGCCGCGCTGGTCAAGGCCGACTGGCGCCGGGCCGAGCTCGGCTTCGGCGTGCCCATCGTCGACACCAGCGGGCCGGCCCTGGCGGCGATGCGCGCCGGCGACACCCGCGCCTGGATCGCCGACGGCGAGGCCGACCCCGGCCCCGAGCGCATCTACACCGCGGTCCTGCCCAACGGCAACCGCTACCGCCTGGCCGGGCTGCACCTGATGACCAAGGAGCTCGATCACTGGCTGTGGGTGACGCTGTGGTGGTCGGCCAGGCCCGACACCGACTTCGGCGCCGATCGCCCGGCGGCGCTGGCCGGCACGGTGTGGCGCAACTACAAGATGTGCGTCGTGACCGCGTTCGACGAGCGCGATCCCGATCCGCGCGGCGGCGCCGTCGATCCGTCGCTGGGCGACGCGCTGGCCGCGGTCCACGACGCGCCGTCGTGGTGCTCGAACCCGATGCTCGAGGCCGGCGCCCACAACGGGACCTCGAGCTGCGTCGGCTGCCACCAGCACGGCGGCACGACGCTGCGGGCCGAGGACATCCTCGCCGACGACGCGCGCTTCCCGCAGGACGGCCGCACCCAGCTCCGCAACAACTTCCCGACCGACTACTCGTTCGCGATCGTCACCGGCGACGAGGTCGGGCGGATGCTGGCCGACGAGGTCGAGTTCTGGACCCCGCCGTGACCGCTCACGAGACGAACGACAGATCGGTCGCGGTCGGCGTGAGGCCCTTGGCCGCCAGCCACTCGCTCGAGAACAGGCGCGACGCGTAGCGCTGGGCGCCGTCGCACAGGATCGTCGCGACCGTCGCGCCCGACCCGAGCACGCGCGCCAGCTTGACCGCGCCGACGCACGCGAGCGCCGCCGAGCCGCCGACGAACAGGCCGTCGTTAGCCAGGAGCCAGTGCACCATCTCGATCGCCTCGCGATCGGTGCCGGCGAACGCGCCGTCGAGCGTGGCGCCGGCGAAGTTGGCGGTGATCCGGCGGATGCCGATGCCCTCGAGGACGCTCGACCCGGCGGCGTCGAGGGTGCCGTGGATGACGTGGTTGTAGAGCGAGCTGCCCTCGCAGTCGATCAGCCAGCACTGCACGCGCGGCCGCGCCTCCTTGAGGTAGCGCGACACGCCGGCGATCGTGCCGCCGGTGCCCGCGCACGCGACGAAGCCGTCGAGCCGCGGCGCCTCGGCCAGGAGCTCGGGCCCGGTCGTGAGGTAGTGGGCGCGGGCGTTGGCCGGGTTCTCGAACTGATCGGCCCAGAACGCCCCGCGCTCGTCGGCCAGGCGCCGGGCCACGTGATAGTAGTTGCCGGGGTCGGCGAACGGCAGCGCCGGCACCAGGTGCACGACCGCGCCGAGCGCACGCAGGAGGTCGATCTTCTCGGGGCTCTGGGTCTCGGGGATGACGATGTGGCAGCCGTAGCCGCGGGCCCGCGCGACCAGCGCCAGGCCGATGCCGGTGTTGCCGGCGGTGCCCTCGACGATCTCGCGCGGCCCGCGGGCGCCGCCCAGCCGCCCGGCGGCCTCGGCGTCGAGGACGATCTGGCGCGCGGCCCGATCCTTGACGCTGCCGCCGGGGTTGAGGTGCTCGGCCTTGCCGAGGATGGTGCAGCCGGTCGCCTCCGACAGGCTGCCGATGCGGATGAGCGGGGTGGCCCCGACGGTGCCGACGAAGCCATCGCGGACGGGCATGGCGACAACCTACCGCAGGTGCCCGGGTTGGGCGCGCAACATCGCGAAGGGATTGGGCCATCGCCCGGTCGGCGGCCCGGACGCCCGAGCGAGCGTGGCGACCTGGCTTGACAGCGGCCGAGAGATAATGAAAATGACTTTCAATATCCATGAAGCGCCTCACCCTCGCCGCCGTCGCCCTCGTCGCCGTCCCCGCGATCGCGCACGCCGATCGCCGCTCGTTCAGCCGCACCTACGAGTACATGACCATGCCCGAGGGCCAGACCGAGGTCGAGGTCTACTCGACCTGGGCCCGGGCCACCTGGGACGACGGCGCGCTCGAGACCCACCAGCTGCAGCTCGAGATCGAGCACGGCCTCACCGACCGCTGGGACGTGTCGCTGTACCACGCGTTCGATCAGGCGTCGGGCGATCTCATGACCACCGTCCCGATGCACCTGTCGGCGATCAAGCTGCGCAGCCGCTACCGCTTCGCCGAGCGCGGGGAGCTGCCGGTCGACGTGCTGCTCTACGGCGAGGTCGCGCGCACGTTCGGCGCCAGCGCCTACGTCGGCGAGGCCAAGGCCGTCCTCGCCCGCGACTTCGGCCAGGTCACGGTCGCGGCCAACCTGATCGGTGAGGTCGAGTTCGGCGGCGAGGTCGACGCGACCGAGGTCGAGCTGGGCTGGGCGGCCGGGGCCACCTACGAGCTGTCGCCGACGTGGAAGGTCGGCGCCGAGAGCTGGGGCGACCTCGAGCCGACCGAGCTCGACGAGACCATCAGCGCCTACGCCGGGCCGGCGGCGTCGTGGGCGGCCAGCGGCGCGCTGTGGGTCACGACCACCGCCGGGTTCGGGCTCACCAGCAACGCCGACAAGTTCACGGTCCGCGCGATCATCGGGATGTCGCTGTGAGGGCGCTGGTGGTCATCGCGCTGGCCACGACCGCGGCCTGCCGCGGGCCGTGGCTGCCGGTCGCCACCGAGGCCGACGCCGTCCGGGTCCAGCGCCAGGTCGCCGACCTCAACCACGGCCGGACGCTGCTGATCCGCCACTGCAGCGGCTGTCACCTGACGCCGTCGCCGCGCGATCAGGCGGCCGGGGCCTGGCCGGGCGAGGTCGCCGACATGCAGGAGCGCTCGGGCCTCGAGCCCGGCGAGGCGTCGCTGATCACGCAGTACCTGATCGCGTTCGCGCCCACGCCGCGCTGACCTCGGGCGCCGGTCAGGGCGCGGCGGCGCGGACCGCGACGAACGCGCGGTAGTGATCGCGGGTGTAGTACAGCTCGCGCCGATCGCCCGCGACCAGGCGGCGCGCGCCGCGATCGTCCTCGGTCGGCGTCGGGACGGTGTACTCGCGCCAGTAGCCGCGCGCCCGGCGCGGCAGCCGTCCCTCGCGGTTCTCGAACACCGCGCCGTCCTTGCGGTAGGCGAACGGGCCGCCGCGATCGATCGCCGTGGCGACCGCGATGACCGCGGCGCGCTCCTCGGGGTCGGCGATCGAGCCGAGCGCGAGCGCGGCCGGCGTGGCCGGCGTGGGCGCGGCGATCGGCGGTGTCGCCGTGGGCGCGGCGCGCGGCGGTGTCGCCGTGGGCGCGACGCGCGGGCTCGGCGACGGCGACGGCGACGGCGACGCGCGCGGCGACGGCGTGGCCATCGGCGGCGCGGCCGGCGTCGGCGCGTCCGCGGGTGCGCCGCGCTGGGTCCACCACACCGCGATCAGCGCGACGACCACGACGGCCAGCGTCACCACCTGGTTGCCGCGACGTGGCGCCATCGCCGCGACCGTAGCAGATCGCGTAGCATCGCCGCGATGGCGCGCCTGTGGATGCCCCTGCCCGACCACGACTTCGACGTCACCGAGGTCGCGGTGCCGTGGAAGCTCGCGACCGAGGCCGGCCACGAGGTGGTGTTCGCCACCGAGGCGGGCGCGACGCCCGCCGCCGATCCGCTGCTCCTGCGCGGCGTGCTGTTCGGCAAGCTCGGCGCCTACCCCGAGCCCAAGGCGTTCTACCAGGAGCTGACCGAGGCCCCGGCGTTCATGCGCACCGTGCCCTGGGCCGACCTCGACGTCGCCGGCTTCGACGGGCTGATCCTGCCCGGCGGCCACGCGCCCGGGATGAAGCAGTACCTGGGCGCGCCCGCGCTGCACGCGCAGGTCGCGCGGTTCTGGCAGCTCGGGCGTCCGGTCGGCGCGATCTGTCACGGCGTCCTGGCGCTGGCCCGCAGCGTCGATCCGACCACCGGCGCCAGCGTGCTCGCGGGCGCGCGCACCACGTGCCTGCCGAAGTACATGGAGCGCTCCGCGTACCTGCTGACGTTCTGGAAGCTCGGGCGCTACTACCGGACCTACCCGGCCTACGTCGAGGACGAGGTCAAGGCCGCGCTGGCCGACCCGGCGCGGCAGTTCGAGCGCGGGCCGCGCACGACCACCCAGCGCGGCACCCGCGACGACGACGACGCGACGTTCGTGGTGGAGGACGGTCGCTACGTGTCGGCGCGCTGGCCCGGCGACGCCTACCGGTTCGCGCGCGCGTTCCTGGCGCGGCTGTGACCGCGGCGGTTGCATCGCGGCCGAGGTTCGACGAACCTCGGCCGATGTTCGTCGACGTCGCGCTCGCGGCCCGGATCGACGCGGGCGAGGCGGGCCTGGCGCAGGCGGTCGCCCACGGCGTCGCCTCCACCGGCGCGACCGTCGCGATCGATCCGATCGCCGGCGGCGTCGCCGTGCTGGCGCGCCCCGGGCTGCCGACCAACAAGGTCGCCGGCTGCGGCTTCGGCGCCGAGCTCGATCTCGACGCGCTGGCGGCGATCGAGGCCCGCTGGCACGCCGACGGCGAGCCGGTGCGGTTCGAGCTGGCGACGCTGGCGCCGCCGGCGCTGCACCAGGCCCTGCTCGGGCGCGGCTACCTGCTCGAGGGCTTCGAGCACGTGCTCGTGCGCCGGGTGCGCGCCGCCGACGCGGTGCCGGCCCTGGCCGCGGGCGTCACCGTCGAGCCCGTCACCGACGCCACCGCCGCCGACTGGCTGCGGGTGTCGATCGACGGGTTCGGCCACCCCGACCATGTCAGCCCGCTCGATCCGCCGATCGACCCCGCGGTCCTCGAGCGCATCTTCGCGGACCTCGGCACCGCCGCGGTGCCGCGCTACCTGGCGCGGGTCGACGGCGCGCCGGCCGGGATCGCCAGCGCGCGCTTCGCCGACGGCCTGGTCCAGCTGTGCGGCGCGGCCACCGCGCCGCGGTTCCGTCGCCGCGGCGTGCAGCGCGCGCTCCTGACCACGCGCCTGGCCGACGCGGTCGCCGCCGGCTGCGACCTCGCGGTGGTCACCACCGCGCCGGCGTCACAGTCCCAGGCCAACGTCATGCGGATCGGCTTCGCGCTCGCGTACGCCCGCGCGGTGCTGCTGCGGGCGCCGGTCGGCCGGTAGGCGCGGCCCGGGGACCCTGGCACACGCTTGCGGCGCGCGTGCAGGTCGCGTCGGCGTGAGCGTGAACGCGCAGGCGGGGGGCGGCCGCGAGCAGGACGCGGCCAGGTACCCCCGGCCGCCGGAGACACGACAGGGCGCCCCCGCGGACCGCACCTGGCCGACGAGCCGACTGAGAGCCGCACCCGGGAGAGGCGCCGAGACGCCGTGCCCGCGCCCAGCGAGGGGGCGCGGACGGCCGCGGGAGCGCGCCCTCCAGGGCTTGCCCAGACCGTAGCTTCTTCGGTCGAGCACCGGTCCACGCGCCGGGAGTTTCGCGTCTAGGACACCGACCGGTTTGAATGCTTTCGCGAGACGCGGACGTGCGAACGGCGACTGATCCGGCGCACGCCCGAAGCGCAGCGAGGAGCGTAGGGACCTACGTGACGAGCGAGCATCGGACGTACGCCCGGAGGTGCCCGCCAGGTCGCGTCGCAGCAGGCACTTCGACCCGGTCGGTGTTCTGGAGGGGAGGCGCGCCGGGCTTGCCCCGACGAGGGGAGGCCTGGCGACAGGCCGCCCAGGAGACTCAGGCGATCGCGATCGGCTGCGCGGCGTCGGCCGGCTGCGGCGCGTGCAACACGCCGATCGCCGCAGCCGGCAAGCCGCAGGCGCGCAGCGCCGCGACCGCGGCGTCGGCCCGGTCGGGCGGCACGCACAAGAGCAGGCCGCCGCTGGTCTGGGCGTCACACGCGATCGTCAACACGCGGTCGCGGTCGGCGTCGGGGCCGCGCCAGGCGACGCCGGGCTCGAGGAACGTGCGGTTGGTCTTGCTGCCGCCGGGCACGCGCCCGGCGACGATGTGGTCGTCCACGCCGGGCAACACCGGCAGCGCGGCGGCGGTCACGGTCGCCGCCAGGCCGCTGCCGCGGACGATGTTGCGCAGGTGCCCGATCAGGCCGAAGCCGGTGATGTCGGTCGCGGCGGTGACGCCGTGGGCGCGGCCGACCGCCGCGGCGTCGCGGTTGAGCGTCGTCATCGACGCGATCGCCGCCGCGGTCTCGGCCGCCGACGCGGCGCCCTGCTTGATCGCCTGGCCGAGCACGCCGGTGCCGAGCGCCTTCGTCAGCACCAGCACCTGGCCGGCCTGGGCCGCGGTGTTGGCCCAGATCGCGTCGAGCGCGACCTCGCCGGTGACCGACAGGCCGAACTTGAGCTCGGGATCGCGCACGGTGTGGCCGCCGACCACGGCCACGCCGGCGGCGCGGCAGACCGCGGCGGCGCCGCGCTGGATCGCCACGAGCACGTCGAGCGCGAGCTTGTCATCGGGGAAGAACGCCAGGTTGAGCGCGTATTTCGGCTCGCCGCCCATCGCGTAGACGTCGGACAGCGAGTTGCACGCGGCGATCGCGCCGAACGCCTCGGGGTCGTCGACCAGCGGCGCGATCACGTCGGCGGTCAGCACCAGCCCGTAGCCCGGGCGCGGCCCCGCCACCACCGCGGCGTCATCCTTGGCGCGGTGATCGACGACGATCCCGGACAGGGCTCCGCCGTCCGCGCCCGCGGGCGCGTCGTGATCGAGGACCTGCACGAGGTCCGGCAAGCGGAGCTTGGCGGCTCAACCACCGCCGCGCGCGAACTGGGTCAGGCGGATGGCGGCCTTGGCTTCGGCGGTCATGCGCGTGACGGTACGCCGATCAGAACGCGCCGACCACCGCCAGCCCGACCGAGTCGGCGGTGGCCGTCGGGGTCACCAGCACCGGCCGTCGGTGCCGCCAGCTCTGCTTGGGCAGCGTGTACAACGTCACGCCCGACACCACCGCGCCGAGCGCCAGCGACATGAGCGCGTCGCGCCACGAGTCCTCGACCACGACCAGGTAGGTCCCGGTCACGAGGTGCAGCGCGGCGCCGCCGCCGAGCTGCAGCCAGAAGGCGTTGCGCTCCTTGCGCCCGGCCACCGCGCGCGCGCGATCGATCGCGGCGGCGTCGACGCAGGCGTCGCCCGACGCGCGCACCCGCGGGATCCGCACCGGCAGGATCAGGCGCGACGCCATGCCGATCGCCGCCTTGCCGGCGCCGGTGTAGAGCGCCGCCGCCACCGGGGGACCGAACTCGCGTCCGGGCGAGAACTCGAGCAGCGCCAGTCCGACCTGGCCGACGGTGAACACGCCGAAGGCGATCGTCCAGCCCAGGTTCCAGTGGGCCGCGCTCGTGGCCTCGTCGTCGAGGATGCGGCGCTCGCGCTCGACGAGGTCGGGCTCACAGCCCACGCCCGCTGGCGGCGCCACCTGGGCCGCCGCCGGCGCGGCCGCCTCCGCTGGCGGCGCCACCTGGGCCGCCGCCGGCGCGGCCGCCTCCGCCGGCGGCGCCACCTGGGCCGCCGCCGGCGCGGCCGCGAGCACGAGCGCGGCCATGGCGGCCGCGACCGATCTCACGGCAACACGACGCTGGCGAAGAACCGCGCCCGGATCGCGCGCTGGCCGTCGAAGTCGCCGGTGACGCTGTAGAGCGCGGCGAGCAGCTGGGTCGAGCCGACGAAGAACCGCATCTCGACCCGCTCGCTGTCCTTGACCAGGATGCTGACGTAGCGGCCGGCGCCGTCGGTGACCGGGCCGTGATCGAGCAGCGTGGCCCCGAGCGAGGTCGCGACCGACTCGGCGACCGTCGCCAGCGCGTCGTCGTCCGCGCCGCGGGCGTCGCCCGGCAGGGCGTACATCGCGACGCCGGTGGCCGAGCCCTTGTGGAAGCCGGCGAACAGGCGCGTGCCGTCGGCCAGCACGTTCGGCGACGTCGGCAGGCCCGGCGGGACCTCGATCTGCCAGCCGGCGTCGGGATCGCGGAACGTGCCCCAGGCCGCCGCCGGCGGCGGTGGCGGCGGCGTCGGCCCCGGCCCGACGTTCCAGTCGTTGACGTCGTCGTCGTCGCCGTCGTCGGCCGTCGTCGACGGCTTGGTCGACCGCTGCTGGCTGATCACCACCGCCGCGGCGATACCGCCCGCGGCCAGCAGCCCGAGCAAGATCCACAGCCACAGGAGCGAGCCCCGGCGCGCGGGCGCCATCGACGGATACGGCGCCGGCGCCATCGGCGGATACGGCTGGGGCATCGGCCGCGGCGTCAGCACGCCCGGCGGGTACGACCGCGGCACGCCGGGCGGCGGACCGACCGGCGGCCCCATCATCCCCGGGCGGCTCGGCGCCGGCCCCGCTGGCGGCGGCCCGGGCGGCGCGGCCGTCGACGCGAACCCGGGCACCGGCGACGGCACCGCCATCGCCGTCGACGCGTGCCCCATCGGTCCGCCGAAGCCGGCCGCGGTGCCGCCGACGTGCGGCGCCAGCGCCGCCATCTGCTCGGCGTAGTGATCCATCGATGGTGGCCGCTGGCTCGGCTCCTTGGCCAGCGCCGCCATGATCAACGAGTCGAGCGCCGGCGCCAGCCCCAGGTCAGGCCGGCGCGCGGTCGGCGGCGGCGGGGTCTCGGTCAGGTGCTTCGACAGCACCGCCATCACGGTCGGCCCCTCGAACGGCAAGCGCCCGGTGACCATCTCGTAGAGCATCGCGCCGAGCGCGTAGACGTCGGTGCGGCCGTCGACCTCGTCGCCGCGGATCTGCTCGGGCGCCATGTACTGCGGCGTGCCGACGAGGTCGCCGGCCTGGGTCATCGCGTTGACGGTCTGGCGGTTGTCGTCGCGCAGCTTGGCGATGCCGAAGTCGAGCACGCGGACCACGTCGTGCTCCCGGCCGCGCTCGGTCAACATGACGTTGTCGGGCTTGAGATCGCGGTGGACGATGCCGTGGCCGTGCGCGTCGGACAGCGACGCCGCGATCTGCCGGCCGATCGCCAGCGCCCGCGCCGGCGGCAGCGGCCCCTCGGTGGTCACGACCTGCCGCAGCGATCGGCCCTCGAGGTACTCCATCGCGATGAACAGCGCGCCGGTGCCGTCCTGGCCGAAGTCGTAGATGTTGACGGTGTTGGGGTGGCTGAGCTTGGCCGCGAGCTCGGCCTCGGCGTTGAACCGCCGGACCAGCCCGGGGTTGGCCGACAGCTCGGGTCGCAACACCTTGATCGCGACCGTGCGCTTGAGCGAGATCTGCTCGCCGCGGTAGACCGCGCCCATGCCGCCCTCGCCGAGCTTGGACAGCACGCGGTAGCGCCCGGCGATGTCGCGCCCGGTGAGGTCGCCCGCGCCCGGCGGCCCCGGCGGGTTCAGGTCCTTGTAGGACGGCTCGGTCGCGGCGGTGGCGCGCCCGCACGCCCCGCAGAAGCGCGCGTCGGCGACGGTCTCGGCCCCGCAGTGCGGACACAGCACGCGCCGAGTATACGAGATCGGCGCGACCGCCGCGTCATCGGCGGAGATCGAAGATCGCGTAGACCGGCTGGCCGCCGCCCCGGATCAGCCGCACCTCGATCCGCCCGTCGTCGAACAGCGCGATGACGGCCAGCGCGTCGCCGCCGCCGTCGACGGTCGCGACCAGGCTCAGGTACACGCGCAGCGGCGCGCCGTCGAAGGTCAGGCTGGCCAGGCGATCGGCCTCGGCCCCGGGCAGCGGCGTGACCGCGGCCGCGGCGCACAACCCGGTGACCTCGAGCGTGCCGGTCAGCCCGAACCGATCGACCGTCGCGATCGTCAGCCGCGCCGTGGCGTCGCCGGCGACGCCGACCCGCACGACCGGCGTGTCGCCGACCCGGGGCCCGGCCCAGGCGCCGTCGAAGTCGCGGACGTCGGTGCAGGCGGTCAGCGTGATCAGGGCCACGACAGCGAGGCGCGCGAGGGTCGTCATGGCGCCAGGGTACCGCGCCGGCGGCGCGCCCGCGCACGGCGATTCCGGGCTGCGCGTTGGCGGCGGCGGCGCGCGCGCGTTACCGTACGCGGGTGCGGCGCCGCTCCTCGGTCTTCGCGTGCGCGGCCGCGATCGCCCTGGTCGTCGGCGGCGACCGGGACGCCCGCGCCCAGCCCGCCCCGCCGCTGGGCGCGCCGTCGCCGGGCGCGCCGCTGCCCGACGACGTGCTCGATCCCGAGGGCTCCTCGGGCGACATCGGCACCACGCTCGGCGCGTCGATCGGGCCCGTCGTCCAGATCGAGGACATCGTCGTGGTCGGCAACCGGTCGACCGCCCGGCGGGTGATCGAGCGCGCGCTGCCGTTCTCGCGCGGCGACATGCTGCGCCCGAGCGACCCGCGCCTGGCCCGCGCCCACTGGAAGCTGCTGGCGCTCGGCTACTTCCGCGAGGTCGACGTCGCGCTGCGCAAGGGCAGCGCCCACGGCCGGGTCATCGTCTCGATCACCGTGGCCGAGCGCGGCACCGTCGCGCTCAACCGGATGTGGTTCGGCTCGAGCGCGGTGGCGCCGTGGTGGCTCGGCGCCGACGTCAGCGATCGCAACTTCGCCGGCACCGGCCTCGTCGTCGGCGGCGGCGCGGTCTACGCCAGCCCGGGCTCGATCACCGGGGCGCGCGCGCAGTGGGCCGGCGAGCTGCGGCTGGCGGCGCCGGCGCTGCGCGGCAGCCGCTGGGGCGCCCACGTCGCGATGACCGGGCAGCACGGCAGCGAGCCGTTCCGCGTCACCGGCCCGGCCGGCACCGGCGAGCCCGACGACCTGCGCGCGTTCGCGTACCGGCGCCTGGGCGGGCGGGCCGGGCCGAGCCTGGCGCTGTCGGCGCTGACCTCGCTGTCCGCCGACGTCCGGGTCGAGGCCATCGACGCCGCGGTGCCGATCGCGCCGACGCGGACGCTGCCCGACGGCCGGGTCGCGGCGATCGATCTGGGCCTGCGCCGCGGCGACAGCCGGGTGGTGTCGTTCGGGTTCGGGCTGGTGCGCGACAACCGCCCCGATCCGGCGCTGCCGCACCGGGGCACCCGGGTCGAGGTGGTCGGCGAGCTGGGCACGTCGCTGCTCGGCGGCAGCTACGACTTCGCGGTGCTGCTGGGCCGCTACGATCGGTTCTGGCCGCTGACCCGGCGCCACGCGATCGGCCTGCGCCTCGCCGGCGGCACGGTCATCGGCGACGCGCCCCGGTTCGATCGCCTCCACATCGGCGACGTCGATCGGATGCTGTCGCCGCGGGTGCTGGGCATGACGACCGCGCTGACCGCGCCGCTCGATCTGCTGGGCACCGACAACGCCGACGCGGTCTACGGCGAGCTCGGCGGCTCGGTCGTGGCCGAGTACGCGTACCGGTGGTGGCGCCGGCCCAACCGGATCTACGGCGGCGACGTGTTCGTCGCGGTCGGGCTGTGGGGCCTGGCCACGACCGACGAGCTGCGGGTGCGCGATCGCGGCTGGTGGTCGGCGTTGCCGGTCGACGCCGTGGTCGACGTCGGCCTGCGCATCGACACCGAGATCGGCGTGTTCGAGTTCTCGATCGCCAACGGCCTCGGGCGCGTGCCGCGATGGTGACCGCGGCGCGGGCCGGGCGCGGCGCCGCGCTGGTGGCGGCCGCGCTCGCGGCGGCGCTGGCGACGGCGGCGGTCGCCGACGACGGCCCGGTCGTGCGCACGATGCGGTTCGGCGAGCGCGGCACGACGCTGTCGGTCACGACCGACATCACCAGCCTGTTCGACAAGCGCGCGTACGATCGGCTCGACGACGGGCTCCTGTCGACGGTGGTCATCCGGCTGTGGGTGTTCCCGAAGGGCAGCAAGCGGCCGATCTCGTTCCAGCTCCTGCACCGCGAGGTCGTCTACGACCTGTGGGGCGAGATCTACGAGATCGCGCTGAGCGGCCCCGGCGGCCGGCGCCTGTACCGGGTCAAGTACAAGGCCGAGGCGCTCAAGCTCGTGACCAACCTCGACCAGGTGGCGATCGCCGACGTCGCCAGCATCCCGTTCGAGCGCCAGTACGAGCTGGCGGTCGTGGCCGAGCTCAACCCGGTCAGCGCCGAGACCATGGCCGAGGTCCGGCGCTGGCTGTCGGACGGCGCCGGCGGCGGCCTCGATCGCGGCGGCTCGTTCTTCGGCTCGTTCGTGTCGGTGTTCGTCAACCTCAAGGTGCCCGACGCCGATCGGGTCCTGCGCCTGCAGTCGCAGCCGTTCTTCCGGCGCAGGCCGACGCCGTGAGCGCCAAGCCGCGGTTCGGGCGCGGGCTGAGCCTGCAGATCAAGCTGGTCGCGCTGTTGCTCGTGGTCGTCTTGATCCCGGCGGCGGCGTCGGCCTACCTGATCACGCGCGTGTCGCGCCTGGCCGCCAACTTCGCCGCGGTCGAGGCCGCGTCGCGCAACCGCTCGCTCGAGCGGGCGCTGCGCACCTACCGCGAGCTGATCGAGACCAAGAAGCTGCACCTCAACGAGATCGCGCGGCGGCTGGTCGACGACGACGGCATCGCGGCGCTCGATCCCGGCGCCCTCGAGCGGACGCTCGCGGCCGAGCCCGACGTCGCGCTCCTGGCGTACATCGATCGCGCCGGCCACGAGGTCACGCGGGCCCAGCGCGCGCCCCCGGCCGGCAGCGAGATCAAGACGATCAAGTTCCCGCTCGCCGCCGGCGGCTCGCTCGAGGTCGGCGTGCTGGTGCCGGCCGGGCTGCAGCAGGAGCTGCGGCAGCTGGCCGACTCGCTGGCGGCGGCCCGGACCGTGGCCAAGAACCGCAGCGCGCTGTCCGACGGGTACGTGCTCGCGTTCCTGGCGATCGTCGGCATCTCGGCGCTGGCCGCGATCGGGGTGGGCCTGTTCGCGGCCCGGCGCGTGACCGGGCGGATCGCGGCGCTGGTCGAGGTCGCGCGCGCGGTCTCGCGCGGCCAGCCCGAGGCCCGCGTGCGCCTGCACGGCGCCGACGAGATGTCCGAGCTGGGCACCGCGTTCGACACGATGCTCGACGACCTCAGCCGCCAGCGGACCGAGATCGAGTACCTGCAGCGCATCGGCGCCTGGCAGGACGTCGCGCGCCGGCTGGCCCACGAGATCAAGAACCCGCTCACGCCGATCCAGCTCGCGGTCCAGCAGTGCGTCGCGGCCTACCAGGGCGACGACCCGCGGATGAAGCGCCTGCTCGCCGACACCGGCGAGATCGTCGAGGAGGAGATCGCCAGCCTACGCCGGCTGGTCGACACCTTCCGCACGCTCGGCCAGCTGCCCCGGGTCGAGGCCGCGCCGATGCCGCTGGTCGAGCTGGTCGAGGAGCTCCGCCTCGATCCGACCGTGGCGACCCGGCTCGAGATCGTCGCGCCCGAGGCGCCGGTCCTGGTGCGCGCCGACAAGCTGCTGCTCAAGCGCGTGCTCGCCAACCTGGTCGAGAACGGCATGCACGCCGGCCAGGAGGCCGGCCGCGCCGGCGCGGTGACCGTGGCCTGGCGCGCGCTGCGCGACCACGTCGAGGTCACGATCGACGACGAGGGCAAGGGCGTCAGCGCCGAGGCCCGCGCCAAGATCTTCGAGCCCTACGTGACGACCAAGGCCACCGGCACCGGCCTGGGCCTGGCGATCGCCAAGAAGATCGCGCTCGAGCACGGCGGCACCCTCGACGTGGCCGCTGACCGCGCCCCGACCGGCGGCGCCCGGTTCGTGCTGACGATCCCGCTGGCGACCTGAGCCGGCGCGCCGCCTCACGCGGCGCGGCGCGCGGCCCGACCACGGGCCGCCGGGGCGAACCGCTGCGCCCACGCTCAGGTCGAGGTCGATCGCGCGGTCGCGGCCCAGGCCGCGTGCCCCCGCGGCTCAGCCGATCACGCGGTTGCGCCCACGATCCGGTCGAGCTCGATCGCGCGGTCGCGGCCCAGGCCGCGTGCCCCCGCGGCTCAGCCGATCACGCGGTTGCGCCCACGATCCGGTCGAGCTCGATCGCGCGGTCGCGGCCCAGGCCGCGTGCCCCCGCGGCTCAGCCGATCACGCGGTTGCGCCCCTCGCGCTTGGCCCGGTACAGGTTCTCGTCGGACATCTTGATGAAGCCGGGCGGATCGATGTCCTCGCCCTCGACGGTGGCGACCCCGACCGAGATCGTGACCGGGAACCGATCGCCCTCGTACTCGAACGGCTCGTCGGCGATCAGCCGGCGGATCTGCTCGCCGAAGATCATCGCGCCGGCGTGGTCGGTCTCGGGCAGGACCGCGGCGAACTCCTCGCCGCCGTAGCGGGCCAGCAGCTCCTCGCGCCGGACCCGCGCGAGCAGCCGCTTCGACAGCTCCTTGAGCACCGCGTCGCCGGTCAGGTGGCCGTGGGTGTCGTTGATGTTCTTGAAGTGGTCGATGTCGAACATCAAGAGCGACAGCGGCCGCCGGTGGCGCGCGCACCGCGCGATCTCGCGCTCGAGGAACTCGAGGAACGCCCGCTTGTTGTGGCACCCGGTGAGACCATCGATGATGGTCATCCGGTAGATCTCCTCGTAGTACGACGACTCGACGCCGGCGCCCGACAGGAACTTGAAGATCGCGGCGCCGATCTTCAGGAAGTCGTTGTCCTTGAGGATCGACCGCTGCACCGGCACGTCGTTGACGTAGCTGCCGTTGGTCGACTGCAGATCCTCGACCATCCACTGGTCGGCCTGGCGGAACACCCGCGCGTGGCGGCGCGACACCGAGTCGCGATCGACCTGGATGTCACAGTCGCTGCCGCGGCCGAGCACGATCTCCGAGCGCGACAGCGGGAACTTCTTGCCCATGTCCGCGCCCGGTGGATACACGAGCACGAGACACGCCTCGCCAGCCTCTGCTTTGGGCTTGACGACCTGGACCTTGGTGATGCGGGTCTTCCACTCGCTCATCGGAAGCGCGCGATTCTCCAGGGGATCAAAGCAACGCCGATCGCCCGTGTCAATGTGCGCAAGCAAACTACCGCGCGCGGACCGAACGGCTAGCATGCCCCCGTGCTCGGCGCCCCCTTCTTCCTCCCCGGCGATCGACGCGGCGTCCTTTGTATCCATGGGTTTACCGGGACGCCGTACGAGATGCGATACCTGGGCGACAGCCTGGCCGCCCGGGGCATGACGGTCCGCGGCCTGGCCCTGCCCGGCCACGCGACCCGGATCGACGATCTATACGGTGCGACCTGGCGGGGATGGAGCGACGCCGTGGTCGCGGCCTACGACGACCTCGCCGGGCGCTGCGACCGGGTCGCGGTGGTCGGGCAGTCGCTCGGCGGGCTGCTGGCGCTACACCTGGCGACGCGCCGGCGCCCGGCGGCGGTCGCGTCGCTGGCGGCGCCGCTGTGGCTCGAGGGTCTGGGCGGAGTGGTCGCGCGCGCGCTCACCCGCGGGCCGCTGGCTGGGCGCGTCCGGACCCTCCCCAAGCTCGGCGGCTCCGACGTGCGCGACCCCAAGGTCCGGGCCGAGAACCCGTGCTACCGCGGCTTCCCGGTGTCGGCGCTGGGCGAGCTGCTCACGTTCATGGAGGTCGTCGACGCCGCGCTGCCCGAGGTGCGGGCGCCGCTGCTGATCCTGCACGCGACCCACGACCACACCGCGCCGGTGGCGTCGGCCCACCGGATCGCGGCGCGGGTCGGCACGGTGCCGCGGCTGCGGATCCTCCCCGACAGCTTCCACCTGATCAGCGTCGACGTCGAGCGCACGATCGTCGCGGCCGAGGTCGGGACCTGGTGCGCGCGCTACCTGCGCGGCTCGTGATACACGACGTCATGCGGCACGTCATCGCGATCGACCAGGGCACCACCGGCAGCACCGTGCTCGTCCTCGACGAGACCCTGCGCGTGGTCGGGCGCGGCTACCGCGAGTTCGCGCAGCACTACCCGCAGCCCGGCTGGGTCGAGCACGAGCCCGACGAGATCTGGGCGTCGGTGGTCGACGCGCTCGGCCAGGCCCTGGCCGCAGCCGCGATCGCGCCGGCGGCGATCGCCGCGATCGGCATCACCAACCAGCGCGAGACCACGATCGTCTGGGACCGGGCCAGCGGCCGGGCGGTCCACCGCGCGATCGTCTGGCAGGATCGGCGCACCGCCGACACCTGCGCCGCGCTCAAGGCCGCGGGCCACGAGGCCGTGGTCCGCGCGCGCACCGGGCTCACGCTCGATCCGTACTTCTCGGGCACCAAGGTCGGCTGGATCCTCCGCAACGATCCGGCGGTCGCCGCGGCGGCCAAGCGCGGCGAGCTGGCGTTCGGCACCGTCGACAGCTACCTGCTGTGGCGCCTGACCGGCGGCGCGGTCCACGCCACCGACGTCACCAACGCGTCGCGCACGCTGCTGTTCGATCTGCACACCCGGGCCTGGTCCGAGGAGCAGTGCGCGCTGCTCGGCGTCGAGCCCAGCCTGCTGCCGACGGTCGTGCCGTCGGCCGGCGTGTGCGGCACCACCCGCGGCGTGCCGGGCCTGCCCGACGGCGTCGCGATCGCCGGCCTCGCCGGCGACCAGCACTCGGCGCTGTTCGGCCAGATCTGCTTCGAGCCCGGCCAGGCCAAGTGCACCTACGGCACCGGCGCGTTCATCCTGATGAACACCGGCGCGACCCCGGTGGCGTCGAAGGCCGGGCTGCTGACGACGATCGCCTGGCAGATCCCGGGCGAGCTGGCCTACGCCCTCGAGGGCTCGGCGTTCATCGCCGGCGCCGCGGTGCAGTGGCTGCGCGACGGCCTCGGGTTCTTCGAGTCGGCCAAGGAGGTCGAGGCGCTCGCGGCGTCGGTGCCCGACTCCGGCGGCGTCGTCGTCGTGCCGGCGTTCACGGGGCTCGGCGCGCCGCACTGGCGGCCCGACGCCCGCGGCCTGATCACCGGGCTGACCCGCGGCACCACCCGCGCCCACCTGGCCCGGGCCACGCTCGAGGGCGTCGCGCTGCAGAACGTCGACATCCTGCGCGCGATGGAGGCCGACTCCGGGCGCACGCTGACCACGCTGCGGGTCGACGGCGGCGCCGCGGCCAACGATCTGCTGATGCAGTTCCAGGCCGACGTGCTCGGCGTCGAGATCAGCCGGCCCGAGCTGGTCGAGACCACCGCGCTCGGCGCCGCGTTCCTCGCCGGCCTCGGCGCCGGGGTGTGGCCCGACAAGGACGCGATCCGCGCCACCTGGCGCGAGCAGCGCCGGTTCCACCCGACCGGCGACCGCGCCACCGTCGACGCCCACCTGGCGCGATGGAACGCGGCCGTGGCCAAGGCCTGACATGACCGACCAGCCCGACCCGCCCGCGCGACCCGACCCGCCCGCGCAACCCGACCCGCCCGCGCGACCCGACCCGCCCGAGCGACGCGACCCGCCGGTCAGCGGCCGCCGCCTGTCGCTGACGATGGTCGGCGTCACGCTGGTCGGCTTCGTCTTGCCGGCGGTCGCGATCACGATGGCGTACCGCTCGTGCCTGGGCACGACCGTGCGCGGCGCGGTGTCGATCAAGGGCCAGGCGATCGACTGGCGCCAGCGCCTGGGCAGCTGCGCGGCCGAGGCCGACGGCCGGGCGATCACGCTGACCAACGGCGGCGACGTGCTGGTCCGGGCCGCGGTCGATCCGATCGACGGCCCGCGGCTCGAGCTGGCGCCGCCCGGTCAGCCGCTGGTGGTGCTGGTGCCAGCGACCTGCCCGGCGATGCGGGTCGAGCTGCGCGCCGCCGGCAAGCGCGACGACGGCAGCGCGATCCTCGACGGCACGATGGTGGCGAACTGCCTGGTGCCGCCGGGCCACCCGCTGGCGGGCGCGGTGGTCTCGGTCGACGGCTGGTGGAAGCACTGCAAGCTGCCCGAGTGACCCGCCGGCGCGGGTGGGCCGAGCGCGACCCAGCGGCTCGCCCACCTGGGTCCGCCGCGGCCCGACACCGCGGCCCGGCCGGCCTGAGATCGAGCGGTTGCGCTGGCGTGAAGGTTGCTGTGGGTGCGGGCATGAAGTCGACCATCGCACTCTCGCTCTCGACGCTCACGCTCGCGGCTTGTGACATGAAGCTGCCCGGCGATGTCACCCTGCCCGGCGGCACGTCCTCAGGCGGCGCGCGCAGCTCCGGCGCCCCGAGCACCGCGGCCGCGCCCAGCCCCGACGCGCCGCCGTCGAAGCCGGTCGGCGACCTCGCGCCGTACTACTCGAGCCTGGAGCTCGCCGCGCTGTACCAGCTCATCGCCAACGAGCGCCAGGATCAGATCTACGAGCGCGCCAAGGCCGCGGTCGGCCGCGACCTCCTGTGGCAGAGCCCCAACCCCGATCCGACCTGGATCCTGTTCTGGCGCACCAAGGACTGGACCAACGCCAGCGAGAACGCCGAGGCCATGACCCAGGCGGCGTTCAACCGCTCGTGGGAGCAGAGCTGCGTGGCCGAGTTCGCGGCGAGCCGGAAGGCCCACGCCGACGCCGCGGCCCGGCTCGCCCCCGAGCTGGCCCGGGTCGACGGGCTCACCAACTACTATGAGCGCATGGCGGGCTACGTCGCTGTCGCGGCGCAGTTCGAGGACGCGATGACCGCGGCCGGCCTGCCGATCGACAAGGATCCGTTCGGCCCGGTCGGCTTCCGCGCCACCGTGATCGCCCACGCGGTCGCGTTCCACAACGGCTCGCCCCACGGCTGGACCGCGTTCCCGCGCGATCAGTTCCCCGCGCTGGGGCAGATGCGCGACGGCACCCGCGAGCTCAGCGACGACGTCGCGCTCGAGCGCAGCAGCTACTGCGCGCGCGTCGCCAGCCGCGGCGGCGTCGCGACGACGCCGTTCACCAGCATCTGGAGCGAGGGCCACATGTCGGCCAGCCGCGTGGCCTGGCCGACCGTGACCGGCGACGAGGGCGCCACCCGCGCCAAGCTGGCCGAGCTGACCAAGCGCACGTCCGCGCAGCTCGAGCCGCGCGCGCAGCTGCGGATCGAGAACGTCGAGAAGACCTTCGGCTTCGGGCCGCCGGCCGAGGAGCCCAAGCTGGCCGGCTTCCGCGAGTTCAAGGTCACCGCGGTCAAGGGCGACGTGATCACCGCGACCCGCACCGACGCCGAGCGCTACTCGTACGCCTGCCGCACGACCAACCGCATCGACCGCATCGACGACAATGGCCGGCTGATCTACCAGCAGAACTGCAAGTCCGGCGAGCGCGAGTTCAAGCTGACCGTGGCCGCGACGTTCGCCGAGCTGCCGCCGGGCGTGACGCCGACCGCGGGCGACGTCATCAGCTTCGCCGCCGACGTCGACGGCGACGCCAAGAAGGTCACCAAGAACTCGCCGGCCAAGCAGGTGACCGTGCGGACCTTCACCGCCACCGGCCGCCACCTGTTCAAGGTCAAGCGCGGCGCGACGACCGTCTGGTGACGGCCGGGCCGGCGGAGGGGGACGGGGGCACCTCGCCCCGGTGGACCGCGCGCGCGGCCGTCGACCTCGCGGGGTCGCCACCGACCCGACGGTTCCGCCATACTCGCGGTGATGGCGGATCCCGATCCTCCCGAGTCCGCGCGGACGCTCGACGCGGCGCTGCGGGCGGCGCGGCCCGAGCCCGACGAGGTGCTGACCCGGCGGCTGCGGCTCCACGGCGTGCTCGCCGCGGTGCTCGGCACCGAGGCCGCGCCGCCGGAGATCGACCGGTTCATCGTCGAGCGCAAGATCGGCGAGGGCGGCATGGGCGTGGTCTACCGGGCCCGCGATCGCGCCAGCGGCGACGCGGTCGCGCTGAAGCTGCTGGCCCAGGGCAACGACGCCGACGACGCACGGTTCGCGCGCGAGGCCCGGATCCTGGGCGAGCTGCGCCACCCGGCGATCGTGCGCTACGTCGCCCACGGGCGCACCGCCAGCGGCCAGCCCTACCTCGCGATGGCGTGGCTCGACGGCGAGGATCTGGGCGCGCGGCTGCGGCGCCAGGGCCTGACCGTCGCCGAGGCCGTCGTGGTCGCGACCCGGCTGGCCGAGGCGCTGGCCGAGGTCCACGCCCACGGCGTCGTCCACCGCGATCTCAAGCCGGCCAACGTCTTCCTGCCCGACGGCGAGGTCGCGCGGGCCACGCTGCTCGACTTCGGGGTCGCCCGGCGCGACGCCGTGAGCCTGGGTCGGCTCACCCGGACCGGCGCGGTCGTGGGCACGCCGTCGTACATGGCGCCCGAGCAGGTGCTCGGCGCCGCGCTCGACGGCCGCGCCGATCTGTTCGCGCTGGGCTGCGTGCTCTACGAGTGCCTGGTCGGGCGCCCGGCGTTCGTCGCCGAACAGGTGCTGGCGGTGCTGGCCCGGGTGCTGTACCTCGATCCGCCGCGGGTGCGCGACGCCCGCGCCGAGGCGCCGCCGGCGCTCGACGCGCTGGTCGGACACCTCCTGGCCAAGGCGCCCGACGATCGACCAGCGTCGGCGGCGGCGGTGGCCCACGCGCTGCGCGGGCTCGACTCGGCGACCGGCGCGGCCGCGCCCCCGGGCGAGGCCCCGGCGCTGTCGACCAGCGAGCAGCGGGTGGTGACGCTCGTGCTCGCGGCCCACGCGCGCGCGGGCGACGATCAGCGCGTGCGCGCGCTGGCGCGGCGGTTCGGCACGACGCTCGAGCGGGTCGCTGGCGAGACGCTGGTGGCCGCGCTGGTGGCGCACGGCCCCGCGATCGATCTGGCCGGCAACGCCGCCCGCCTCGCCCTCGCGCTGCACACGCTCGTGCCGGGCGCGCCGATGGTCGTGGCGACGGGCCCGGGCGTGGTCGGCGCGACGCTGCCGGTCGGCGAGGTCATCGACCGCGGCGCGCGCCTGCTCGGCGCGCACGGCGCCGGCGTCTGGCTCGACGACGTGACCGCGGCGCTGCTCGAGGGCCGGTTCGAGCTGGCGGTCGATCCGCGCGGCACCCGGCTGATCGGCGCGCGCCCGTCCGAGCTCGGGCCGCGCACGCTGGTCGGCCAGGCCACGCCGTGCGTCGGCCGCGCGGCCGAGCTGGCGCTGCTCGACGCCGCGCTCGCCGACGCCACCGCCCGCGGGCGGGCGCGCGCGCTGCTGATCACCGCGCCGTCGGGCGTCGGCAAGTCGCGGCTGATCCACGAGTGGCGCCGCCGGCTGACGGCGGGAGACGCGCCGGCGCGGATCCTGTGGTGCCGCGGCGAGCCGATGAGCGGGGGCGCGCCCTACGTGCTGGCCGCGCAGCTCATCCGCCACGCCGCCGACCTGCCCGAGGGCGCGCCGGCCAAGGTCCAGCGCGCGCTGCTCACCGCGGCGCTCGCGTCGCGCATCGCGGACGCCGAGCTGGGGCGCGTGACGACGTTCCTGGCCGAGCTGCTCGGCCTGACCCAGCCCGACGACAGCGACGAGCTGCGCGCCGCGCGCGCCAGCCCGCTGCTCATGGGCGACCAGCTGGCGCTGGCGTGGGAGGACTGGCTGCACGCCGAGTGCGCGAGCCACCCGGTGGTGCTGGTGATCGAGGACCTGCACTGGGGCGACGCGCCCAGCGTGAAGCTCCTCGACGCCGCGCTGCGCGCCCTGCGCGATCAACCGCTGGTGGTGGTGGCCGTCGGGCGCCCCGAGATCAGCGACCTGTTCCCGGGGCTGTGGGCGGCGCGGAGCGTCCAGACGATCACGCTCGGCGAGCTGTCGCGCGAGGCGTCCGAGGAGCTGGCCCGGGCGGTGTTGCGCGACGCCGCCGACGCGCCGACGCTGGCGTGGATCAGCGCGCGCGCCGGCGGGCACGCGCTGTACCTCGAGGAGGTCATCCGCGCGGTCGCCGCCGGCCAGCGGGCCAGCGTGCCGGCGTCGGTGGTCGCGATGGTCCAGGCCCGGCTCGCGGCGCTGACGGCGGACGCCCGCCGGGTGGTGCGCGCGGCCAGCGTGTTCGGCGACGTGTTCTGGCGCGGCGGCGTGCGCGCGCTGGTCGGGCTCGACGAGCGGGTCGTCGCCGAGATCCTCGACGAGCTGGCGTCCGGCGAGCTGATCAACCGGCGCCGCCCGGCGCGGTTCGCGGGTGAGGTCGAGTACGGCTTCCGCCACGCGCTGTTCCGCGAGGCGGCGGCGGCGATGCTCACCGACGACGACCGCGCCCTCGGCCACCGCCTGGCGGCCGAGTGGCTGATCGCCGCCGGCGAGCGCCAGCCGCTCTTGCTGGCCGAGCACCTCGCGCAGGCCGCGGATCCGCGCGCCAGCGAGTGGTTCGCGCGCGCCGCCGAGGACGCGCTCCACGGCAACGACTACGTCGGCGCGCTCGACCGCGCCGCCCGCGGCCGGGCGCTGGGCGCCACCGGCGACCTGCTCGGCCGGCTGCGGGTGGTCGAGGCCGAGGCCCACGTCTGGCAAGGCGCGACCGAGGCCGCCGAGCAGAGCGGGCTCGCCGCGCTCGAGCAGCTGCCGGTGGCGGGCGCGCGCTGGTACGACGCCCTCCGCCACACGATGAACGCGCGCACGCCGGCGCCGCCCGCGCTGCTCACGCGGCTGGTCGCCTGGCTCGAGACCCCGCCCGACGACCCCGCGGCGCGCGCCAGCTTCGTGCGCGCCGCGGCGATCACCGGCAAGCACCTGTCCTTCGCCGGCCAGCACCCCGCGGCCTGGCGCGTGGTCGAGCGGGCCGAGGCCGCCGCGGCCACGCTGCCCGCCGGCGACGTCCTCCACGCGTGGACCGCGCGCGCCCGCGGCTGGGCGCTGGCGTTCGACGGCTCGCAGGACGCCGCGCTGCGCTCCTACGCGCTCGCGGCGCAGCGCTTCGAGGCGGTCGGCGATCTGCGCTCGGCGTGCACGATGACGATCAGCGTCGGCTGGCTGCAGGCGACCGAGCTCGGCATGCACGTCGAGGCCGAGCAGGCGCTGCGCAAGGGCCTGGCGCTGGCCGAGCGCGTCGGCGTGACCCGCCTGGTGTGGTCGGCCAAGCAGAACCTGGGCGTGGCGCTCATGCACCAGGGCCGCCACGCCGAGGCCCGGGCGCTGCTCGAGGAGACGGTGCGCGCGTTCGAGGACATGCGCGATGGCCGGCTCGCCGGCGGCAGCCGGTTCTACCTGACGCTCCTGCACACCCGCGCCGGCGACCTCGCGCGCGCCGGCGAGGAGGCGCGGATCGCGATCGACCTCGCGCGCGACGTGCCGACCACGCGCGCGTGCGCCCTCGCCGCCTACGCCCGCGCGCTGCTCGCCGGGGGCCACGCCGACGACGCGCTGGCGCAGGCGCGCGCCGCCGCCGCGATCCTCGCCGAGCTCGGTAACATCGAGCAGGGCGAGGCGCTGATCCGGCTGGCGCTGGCCGAGGCGCTGATCGCGACCGGCGCCGCGGACGAGGCCCGCGCCGTGACGGCGGTGGCGCGGGCGCGGCTCGACGAGCGCGCCGCGCGCATCGCCGAGCTCGAGGTGCGGCGCAGCTTCCTCGAGCAGGTCGCGGAGCACGCGGCGCTCCGCGCGCTCTAGGAGACGCACATCTCGATGCCCAGCACGGTCACGCACACCGGCTCGGCCTCGCCGCCCTCCGAGCTGCCACCGTCGGTGTCGTCGGGCGGTGGCGTGCCGCTCCCGCCGCCGTCGTCGCCCCCGCCGTCGATGCTATCGATCTCGAGAAAGTAGTCGAAGCCGCCCCCGGTGGTCGTGGGCGGGACGCTCACCAGCGCGGGAGACGCGACCGCGATCGGCACGACGACCTGATAGATCAGCTGGGTCCGCAGCTGGATCGGCGCGACCGCGATCGTCGACCGCGACGCCGCCGCGCTGGCCCGCAGCCGGGTGACGTCGTCGGCGCTGGTGACGATCGCGCGGAGCGACGCGCGGCCGTCGGCGCCCACCTGGATCCGCGCCGCCTGGGCCGTGGCCGCGCCGCGATCGACGAGCGCCGCGCGCAGGAGCGACGGCACGCCGACGCACTGGTTGATCTCGCACAGCGCGGGCGCCGGCGCCGGCGTGGTGTCGGCGGCCGCGACCAGCGTGCCGCCCATGAGGGCGGCGCCGGTGCAGAGCTGGCGGGCGAGGACGGCGAAGCGACGAGCGATCCGTGACATTGATGACTCCTTGGACGTTGCGTTCATCGGTCATGTGTCGCGAGGGCGCGTTCGGTTCACGAAGATCGCCGATCGAGGTGCGCGCGATGCGCGTGACGCTCCGGGGTCGACGCGGCCGTCGTCGACGCCGGTCGAGCGCGCGGGTCGCGGGGTCGATCGCCCCGACGGGCGACGCCCGCTATGCTGTCGGCCATGGCGACCACGCGCAGAACCACCACGAGGGCCAAGGCCGCGACGGCGACCCCGGCCGCGCCGTCCCGCACGCTGCGCAAGAACCGCCGGACCGGCGCGGCCGCGGCGACCGCGGCATCGCGCGCGTTGCGCAGCACGAAGACCATCCCCTCGGCGAAGTCGGCCGCTGGCAGCGCGCTGGCGCAGTCGGGCCGGACCGCGACCACCAGCCCGCGGGTCGCGAGCTCGGCGGGACGGGCCCTGGCCAAGCCGAACACCAGCCGCGCCGGGCGCACCGCCGCCGGGAGCGCGCTGGCGCAGACCCGGCGCGCCGCCCCCAAGAAGCCTCCGGCCAAGCGGGCGCGGCCCAAGGCGTGAGCTGACGTCGCCCGGCGTGCGCGTCGGTGCCGGGTGGCGGGAAACAAGGGCGTTGGCGCAGGCCGATCGCCGAACGCTGCAGCAAAGGCTCGGCCGCGGCCGCGCGATCGGCCGTCGCGACCATCGAGGCGCCGGGCTGCGCTACCATCGGGACGTGGATCTGCTGGCCGAGGTCGTCGCCGTGACCGCCGCGCTCGACGCGGCGGCGATCGAATACGCCATCTGCGGCGGCGTGGCCCTGGCGATCCACGGTGCGCCGCGGGCCACGCGCGACATCGACCTGATGGCGCGGGGCGCGGACCTCGCCCGGTTGCGCACGACGGTGCGCGGGTGCGGCTTCACGGTCGAGGCGCTGCCGATGACCTTCCAGGCCACCGGCGTCTCGATCCGTCGGTTCACCAAGCTGGCCGCCGACCACAGCGCGCTCATGCTCGACGTGCTGCTGGCCGACGGCGCCCTCGATGAGGTGTGGCGGACCCGCACGCAGGTCGCGTTCACGAGTGACGACGCGGTGGCGCGGTCGCTGTGGGTGGTATCGCGGGCTGGCCTTATCACGCTCAAGCTGGCGGCGGCGCGGCCCCAGGATCTGGTCGACGTCCAGCGGCTCGAGGAGGTCGCCCGTGGCGAGCCCGACGCCTGAGCAGGTCAGCGCGCGGCTCCGCGCCATGCGCGATCTCAGCGCCCGCGCGCCGTCGCCGATGCCGCGAGGCGTCGACATGTCGCCGGGCGCGGTCGGCGCGCGGCTGCGCGAGCTGGCCGAACTCGCCAGGCTGTGCGCGCAGCTCGGCGCCGGCCGGATCGCCTGACTCTGGAGGGGACGGTGTCAACTTTGACAACTTTGGGGGAGCGTCCAGGTCGCGGCCCGATCGGAGCCGCTCGGAACGCGCGCGGGTCCTCGCCGGTCGGAACCCGCCATGGATCGCCATGGCCGCGAGCATCGTGGTGACGCTCGTCTGAGACGGGCGCGCGCAGGCGCATGACGCCGCGTCGACACCGTCCCCGGCGATCACCGCACCGGCGCGCGCAGCGGCGTCTCCCACGTGTAGCCGAGGACGGCCGAGGCCTGCCACTGGGTGTAGTCGGGAGCGCCGAACTGCCAGCGGCGCGTGACCCGGGCGTCGGCGCCGGCGTACCAGCCGCCGAGGTCGAGGTTGACCCGGGCGCCGGCCAGCGGCGCGTACAGGCCGAAGCCGGTGTCGTCGGCGACCTGGTCGACCAGCATCGCCTCGACGCCGAACAGCACGCCGGCGCGCAGGCCGGGCGCGCGCACGCCGAGCGTGAACGCGAACGGGACGCCGACGCCCCAGTCGTCGCCGGCTCGCCACAGCTGCAGCGCCGGCAGGAACCCGAAGAAGCCGCCGAACCGGCCGCGCGGGGTCAGCACCGGGAGCATCTCGTAGTCGATGCGCGCGAGCCAGCCGTCGTCGCGACCGCGCTGACGCTCGAACCCGAACGCCACGCCGCCGCCGAAGCCGGCGTGCGGGTGCCCGTGGGGCCGCGGCGGCGACGCAGCGGTGGCCGCGGCCGGATCGACCGCGACCGCCTGGGCCCGCGCCGTAGACGCGCTGGCCACGGTGGCCAGGGCGAGCAACGCGGCGAGCAGCGCGGGAGTGAGCCTGGACGAACCCGTGGACACGGCTACCCAACGCGCCCGCCCGCCGGCGCTTACACCCAGGCCGCCGACCGCGTCGCCTCGATTCGTTATTTACGAATGTTCAGTTGTATTATTTTTAATTGTTCACAGTTATCGCCGACCCACAATGGTCGCCATGGACCTCGACCTCTTCGACGATCTCCGCCCCGACCGTGATCGCCGCGCCCGCGACGGCCGCCGCCCCCGCGACGCCGACGACTCCGGCCGGTGGCGTCGCGACGACGACGACGACGACGACGACCACCACCGGCGCCGCGCCGGCGCCGCCAGGGACGCCGGCCGGTCGGGTCGCGGCGAGGACGACGACGACCGCGGCCGCTCGCGCCGCGACGACGACCGTCGCCACCGCCGGGACGACTACGGCCGCGACCGGAGCTACCGCCGCGCCCACCCGCACGTGTTCGCGTGGGCGCTCATGGCCGGCGGCGCGCTCGTCCTGGGCCTGCTCGCGATCGCGCTGATCCAGGCGACCGGCCTGATGGGGCCCGTCGCCGACCTGTACTTCACCGCCACCACCGCCGTCCTGCCCGGGGGCTGGCACGACGAGTGGACGGCGCTGCCCGGCGCGGTCCACGTGCTCCTCGCCGTCGCCGCGATCGCCGTCGTGGCCGGGGTCGCGGGCGAGGCCCTCGAGTTCCTGGACTGACGGTTGCTCACGCCGTGCGCGGCGGCGCGATCGCCAGCAGGCGATCGGCGCGCTCGGCGACCGCGTCGGCCCGGGCGTCGTCGAGGGCGCCGAGCGCGTTGGCCAGGTCGCGCAGGGTCTCGCCCAGGGCGCGCTCGCGGCCGACCATGCGCTCCCAGCCCGCGACCGCGCGCTCGAGCGGGCCGACCGCGTCGACCGGGCGGCCCTCGACCAGGCGCAGGCGGCCGAGCAGCCCGACGCAGCGCAGCCGGGTCGGCGTCGGCGTGTGGCGATCGGGCTGGCACACGACGACCGCGCGCTCGAGGGTGAGCGCGGCGTCGCGCAGCTGGCGGGCGGCGATCTGGGCCTCGGCCAGGTGCAGGAGCGACATCGCGACGAAGCCGTGGTTGGCGCCGTGAGTGATCGTGTCGAGCTCGACCGCGCGCGCGAAGCAGCCGGCGGCGTCGCCGTAGCGGCCCCGCGCCAGCTCGCACGTGCCCCAGTTGTTGAGCAGGCGCGAGCGCAAGGACGCGTTCTCGCCGACGCGCTCGAGCGCGACCTCGGCGGCCGCGACCAGGCCCTCGGCCTCCTCGAACCGGCCCAGGCCCAGCCCGACCACGAGCACCAGGAACGTCCACACGTTCGCGACCTGCCAGTCGTCGCGGGCCCGGGCCGCCTCGCGCGCGGCCTCGAGCAGCGTCGACCGGGCGCTGGCGGCGTCGCCGGTGCGGTACTGCAGGTTGCCGCGCAGGTAGCAGGTCGCGGCGCGCAGCGGCCGGTAGCCGATCGCGTCGACCTGCGGCCCCAGCTCGACGACGATCTTCAGCGCGCCGCCGAGGTTGCCGCGGCTCTTGTGCTGCCACGCGCGCTCGAGCTGCGTGCGCATCTCCTCGACCCGGCGCGCCACGAACAGATCGTCGGGCGGCGGGAACGCGGCGATCATCGGCTCGGTCGAGCCCGAGCCGTCGAGCGCGGCCCGGCGCGCGGCCTCGCGATCGCGCCCGAGCTCGGCCACGACCGCGTGCATCGACGGCCAGCGCGCACCCGCGTCGACCGCGAGCCCGCGCTCGATCGCCGCGCGCAGCCACCGGGGCGCCACGCACGAGGGCGGGAACGGCCGCACGTCGCCGGCGGTGACCGCGCGCATCAGCACCGCCATGTTGTCGCCGAGGAACGGCCGCTGCCCGGTGACCGCCTCGTACAGGCACACGAAGTACGAGAACTGGTCGGCGGCGGGTCCGACCGGGCGCGCGCGGATCTGCTCGGGCGACATGTACCGGGGCGTGCCGACCGCGGCGCCGGCCGGCGTGATGCTCTGGTCGAGCGCGAGGATGCCGGCCTCGGTGATCGGCGGCGACGCGTCCTCGTCCTCGGCCCAGCGCACCAGGCCGAAATCGAGCACCCGGACCCGGCCGTCGGCGCCGAACAGCACGTTCTCGGGCTTGAAGTCGCGGTGGACCAGGCCGGCGTCGTGGGCGGCCGCCAGCCCGCGCGCGCACTGCTCGAACACCAGCAGGATCTCGCGCAACGACCGCGGGCCCTGGACCATCCAGTCGCGCAGGCGCATGCCCTCGACGTACTCCATCGCGATGAAGACCTGATCGTCGACGAGGCCGACGTCGTAGATCGCGACGATGTTGGGGTGCGCGACCCGGGCGATCGCCTGGGCCTCGCGCAAGAGCCGGGTCGAGCGCGCTGGCGACGAGCCGGCGTGGACCAGCTTGATCGCGACCATGCGCCCGAGGTCGGGATCGTGGGCCTTGTAGACCACGCCCATCGCGCCGGCGCCGAGCTCCTCGAGGACGACGTAGCGCGAGATCTCGCGCAGCGGCGAGGCCAGCTCGAGGTCCTCGGGCACCTGATCGATCGTCGAGTCGGGCGGGCGCGGCACCGCGGGCATCCTACTCGAAGCGCGGCGCGGCGCGCGCGGTCACAGGGCGTCGTCGCCGTGGTTGCCGTCGCTGTCGGTGACCGTGACCGACACCACCTGGCCGGCCGCCGCGCCGAAGTCCACCGTGGCCAGGCCCGCGGCGCTGGTGGTCGCGGTCAGCGGCGCGCCGACCGTGGCGCCGCCGCCGTCGCGGCCGACGACCGTGACCGCGTTGTTCTTGAGCCGCACCGGCCGGTTCGAGGCGTTGGTCAGGTCGAGCAGGCGGTAGCCCTGGGGTGCGTGCAGCGACACCTCGACCGCGATCTGCGTGTTGGTGCGGGTCGCGGTCACGGTCAGCGGCGCCGGCACGACCTGGAACGGATCGCTCGACAGCTCCCAGCCGTCGCCGACGACGTGGAACCGGTAGTTGACCAGCGGCGTGGCGCCGCGGCGCTCGAGGCCGTCCGCGACCGCGCCCGAGCCGATCCACGGCACCGGCTGCCACTCGACCGCCCAGACGTGATCCTGCGGCGCGCTCTCGCGGATCAGCGGCACCGGCGCGTAGTAGACCAGCACGTCGGCGTCCGCGACCGGGCGGCCGCTGCGCCGCCGGACCGGCTGCCAGGCCGGCCCGACCTCGCGCTCGAGCGTGACGATCGGCGTCTTGACCTGCGGGTCGTCGCCGTACCACACGAACGTCGCCAGGCCGCTGACCCGCGCGACCGTCGCCGGCGGCTGGCTCGTGGCCGGGCGGCCGGCCCGCATCCACAGGTCCGCCGGCACCGTCGCCGGGACCGTGCCGCGCCGGGTCGCGGGGTTGTCGATCGGGAAGCCGTCGGTGACCGGCGGCGGCACGATCCGATCGGTGCCGGCGGCGGCGCCGTCGAGGCGCATCGGCATCATCGCCAGCGGCAGGAGCTCGGCCGAGCGCTCGACGATGTACTCGCTCTCGAGCGGGCCCCAGAAGGTCACGCTCGGCTCGTAGCCGCCGAGCAGCCAGTCCTCGGGCGTCAGCATGTAGCCGACGTGGCCCTGGCTGTAGCCGACGGTGATGGTGTGCGCGCTGTCGACCGGCGACGCCGCGCGCAGCTTGTCGGACAGGAGCACCGACAGCTCGCCCGGCATGGTCGCGACCAGGTAGTCGCCCAGGCGCAGCGCCGAGATCGTCGTGCGCGTGGTCTGGCAGGCCGGGCGGTCGACGCCGATGTCGGACAGGTCGAGGCGCAGCAGCTGGCCGATGACGTCGCCGGCGATGTCGAGCCGCACGCACGAGCCGTAGGTCTTGAGCCCGTCGGTGTTGGGCATCGCCGCGGCCGGGAACATCGCGGACTCGCCCTCGCACAGCGCCGCGCCGACCGGGGCGTTGTACTCGTCGATCGGCGACACCAGCGCGCCGTCGCCGTCGTAGACCGTGCGATCGGCCTCGCGCTCGAGATCGAACGGCGCGTAGGCGAGCGCGCCGCCGCGGATCTTGAAGGTGTCGGGCTTGGGGCCCAGCTCGATCGAGCGGGTGACCATCGACAGCGCCAGCTGATCTTGCATGGCGGCGCCGGCCTCGGTCCACGCCGCCATCAGGATCGGCACCGCGGCCCGGCCGTTGCCCTCGGTCGCGAGGAAGTTGAAGCAGGGGTCGCTGGGGTTGCCGGGGTGGACGTTGCAGTCGACCGAGCCGTGGCCCGACGGCGACACGTCGGCGCCGGCGCTCTGCACGTGCATGACGACGACCTCGCGATCGAACTGCTCCTCGAGCATGCGCTCGATCGCGCCCGGGGCGTCGGTCGACGCCATCGGGTTGTCGGCGTCGCCGATCGTGCCGTGCATGCCGAAGATCGGGACGATCGCGATCGGATCGCCGTTGGCGGCGTCGACGCGGATCAGGTGCAGGCGGTCGTCCTTGCGGTTGCCGCCCGGCAGCGCGTCGTTCTCGCCGCGGCGCTCGCGCGAGATCGCGTCGGTCGGATCGAAGTTGGTGTCGGTGGCGAAGCCGATCCGGGCCGGGCGCAGATCGGCCAGCGCGGCCCGGGCCGCGGCCTCGCAGCCGGCCAGGATGCGATCGCCGACGATCTTGCGGCGCTCGCTGGCGCCGACCTTGAGCGGCGAGTGCGAGGTGTACTGGGCCCAGGCGGCGTGGCTGTGCGAGGTCGACAGGATGATCTTGCCGCGGTACTCGGCCCCGAGCCGCTGCTCGAGATCGAACACGAAGCCCTCGTACGCGAAGATCGCGTCGATCTTGATCCACACCACGGTCTCGCCGCCGGCGCGCAGCGCCAGGGCCTTGGCCATCGGCCGGCTCTCGATGCCGACCGACGGGAAGAAGCCGCCGGCCAGGGGCACCTCGCGGTTGTCGACCTTGTCGGCCATGCCGAGGAACGCGCCGCGGGCGGTGTAGCCGCCGAGCGCGGTGCCGACCGGCACGTCGAGCGGGACCTCGCCAGCGCCAGCCGAGAGCGGCGCGGCCGCGGCCGAGGT
Organism: Myxococcales bacterium; assembly: GCA_016717005.1. NCBI lineage: Bacteria > Pseudomonadati > Myxococcota > Myxococcia > Myxococcales > Myxococcales bacterium. The sequence continues at coordinate 51,348 of JADJUF010000036.1, forward strand.
GCCGACCGACGCGTTCGCGGCCACCGGCTCGAAGCTGCAGTGGGCGGTCGTCACCGACGGGCCGGCGTCGATCGGCGGCGGGTTGGTGCCGCCGTCGTCGCCGCACGCGGCCAGCGCTCCGACGACGACGAGCGGTGCGAGCGCGCGCGGGTACGCGCGACGGAGTCCCCAGGGTGCCGACATAGGCGCGGACGATACCGCAGCCGGCCCCGGGTGACAGCGGTTCGTGCGTCGGTGGCGCCCGGGCGTGACACGGCCCGCACCCCCGTGGCACGGTCACACCATGGACGTGGCCACCGCGCTCGCGGAGCTCGCCGCCGCCGGCAGCGAGCAGACGCGCAAGACCTACCTGCGGCACGGGGCGCCCGCGCCGCTGTTCGGCGTGTCGTTCGCGACGCTGCGCGCGCTGGCGAAGCGCATCGGCGCCGACCTCGACCTCGCGGTCGGGCTGTGGGCGACCGGTAACAGCGACGCGCGGACGCTGGCGGCGCTGATCGTCGACCCGGCGCGGCTCGACGCCACCACCGCCGACGCGTGGGCCGGGTCGTGCCGCTACCACGTCGTGGCCGATCTGGTCGCCGCGGCGGTCGCGCGCGCGCCGATCGCGATCGACCGCATGGCGCAGTGGGTGGCGTCGCCCGACGAGTACGTCGCGCGGTGCGGCTGGAGCGTGATGGCCAACCTCGCGCTGCACCACCCCGACATCGCCGACGCCGCGTTCACGCCGTACCTGGCGGTGATCGAGCGCAAGATCCACGACGCGCCCAACCGCGCGCGCGAGGGCATGAACAACGCGCTGATCGCGATCGGCGGCCGCTCCGACGAGCTGGCCGCCCCGGCGACCGCCGCGGCCCGGCGGATCGGGCCGGTGACCGTCGACCACGGCGACACCGCGTGCGCGACGGCCGAGGCGGTCGGGTACATCGCCAAGATGCGCGCGCGGGCGGCAGGCAAGACGACGCAGGCCGCGCCCGCCACGAAGGCCGCGCCCGCCGCGAAGCCCGCCGCGCCCGCGAAGCCCGCCGCGCCCGCGAAGCCCGCCGCGCCCGCGAAGCCCGCCGCGCCCGCGAAGCCCGCCGCGCCCGCGAAGCCCGCCGCGCCCGCGAAGCCCGCCGCGCCCGCGAAGCCCGCCGCGCCCGCGAAGCCCGCCGCGCCCGCGAAGCCCGCCGCGCCCGCGAAGCCCGCCGCGCCCGCGAAGCCCGCCGCGCTCACGAAGAAGGCGGCGCTCACGAAGAAGGCGGCGCCCACGAAGAAGGCCGCGCCCGCCAAGAAGCCCGCCGCGCCCGCCAAGAAGCCCGCCACGCCCGCCAAGAAGCCCGCGCCCAGGCAGCGGTAGCGGGCGCCGCGGCGCCACCCGCCACGGATCGCTCGCGCTACCGCCCGAACCGCCGGTTGGTCCCGTCGGTCTTGGCGCCGCCGAACATGTCGAGCGAGCCCCAGCGGTACAGGCCCTCGACCTGGCCCTTGAGCATGTTGCCGCCGCCGAGGAAGCCGGTGAGCCAGGCCCCGGCCGAGCCGCCGGCGCCGCCGAAGCCCGGGCCGGTCCCGAAGTCGATGAACGCGAAGCCGTAGCCGTCGTGGACGATGCCGTGCAGGCGCACCGACGGGATCCAGCCGACGGTCTTGTCGAGGATCGCGCCCATCACCGAGCCAGCCTGCGACGGTCCGAGCATGCCGGCCTTGAGGTCGTTGTTGGCGATGATCTTGTCGAGGATCGAGCGGACCGACATCGGGCTGCCCGACGCGTCGACCACGCCCTTGCTGCTGATCTCGTACAGGGTCGCGGCCGCCGAGTCGGGGTTCTCGAACTTCGCGAGCAGGTCCTCCGCGCCGCCGTCGCTCACGAGCTTGCGCCCGGCCGCGATCTTGTTCTCGATCTCGACCGAGGCCTTCATCTGCGCGCTCGCGAAGCTGGCGATCCCGTAGGCCCACCCCAGCGCCGACTTGACCTTGGGATCGAGCGGTGACAGCGGCGACGTCAGCGCCGCGACCGACGCGCCGAGGATGCCGCCGGCCATCCCGCCGCCGAGCAGCGTCCCGGCCGCCCCGGCCGCGAACCCGGTCATGACCCCGCCGATCGTCATCAGCAGCGGATCCTTGGTGATGTATCCGACGGCGGTGAACGCCAGGCCGATCCACGCCACCGTCGAGTTCACCGTGACCGCGGTGATCAGCGCCGCCACCACCGGTACGTGCCCGGTGGGGTCGGTGTTGCAGATCGGGTTGTTGTACCCGAACGCGTAGCGGTTCAACGCGGCCGGGTTGCGCGGGTCCGGAATCACCGAGTCGGGCGACAGGAACCGCCCCAGGCGCGCGTCGTAGTAGCGCGCGTTCATGTAGATGAGCCCGACGTCCGCCTCGGTCTCGTGGCCCTGGAAGCCGCGCTCGCTCGCGCCGCTGCCGCTGGTCGCGGTCGTGCGCCCGAACACCGAGTAGTCGAGCTGCCGGGACGGCACGCCGGCGGCGGTCGTGATCAGCTGGATCGAGCCCAGCCGATCCTGGTGCAGGAACGTCGTGCCGGTCAGGTTGGAGACCCGGGCCACCGGCATCGGGCCGGCGTAGATGTGCGCGACCGTGTGGCCGCCGGGCTGGACCTCGAACTGCTTGCCGTAGAAGCGCGTGAGCCCGGCGGTGCCGTCGCGCGCGACCCGCTGGCCCTCGGCGTCGTAGGCGTACGAGGCCGTGGCGGTCCCGGTCGACACCGCGACCAGCCGGTTCTCGCTGTCCCACGTCAGGGTGCGCCCACCACCGGTGAGCTGGTTGCCGTTGCCGTCGTAGGTGAACGTGTCGGTCCCGGCGCGGGTCACCGCGTGGGCGTGGGCCGCGTCGGTGTACTGGTACGCGCCCACCGCCGCGCTCGACGTGATGTTCCCGGTCGGGTCGTAGGTGAAGCTCTCGGGCTGGGCCCCGGCCACGCCGGTCAGCCGGCCCAGGCGGTCGTACGTGTAGCTGTTGTTGAACAGCGCGTCGGTGGTCGAGCTCGACGACGCGACCCGACCGGCGCCGTCGTAGGCGTAGCTGGCGTCGTAGAGCCGGGTCGCGCCCTTGGTCACCACCGACGACGCCAGCGCCGCGCGCTCGGCGGTGTAGCCGTAGGTCTGGACCACGCCGTTGGCGTAGGTCATCGACGTCAGCTGGTCGCGCGCGTTCCACGTCATCGAGGTGACGTAGCCCGGCACCGACGCCAGGCGCCCGGCGCTGTCGTAGGTCCAGCGCACGACCTCGCCGGTGGGATAGGTCGTGTCGATCTGGCGGCCGAGCGCGTCGTACGACCAGCGCTGGGTCTGGCACGCGCCGGTCACGCACCGCGTGCTGACGACCACGCGCCCCGCGGCGTCGTAGGTCAGGTGATCGGTGCCGCTGGGCCAGGTCACCGACGTCGGCTGATCGCCGCCCAGCGACTTGCCGTGGCCGGCCTCGTCGTAGGTCCAGGCGACGAACGTGCCGTCGGGCAGGTTCTTGCGGATCGGCCGGCCGACCGCGTCGCGCGCGATCGCGAAGGTCTGGCCCTTGGCGTCGGTGACCGTCGCGACCAGGCCGGCGGCGTCGTGGGTGTAGCTCCAGCACCCCGTGTCGGGATCGCAGGCGCGGGTCTGGCGGTCGAGCGAGTCCCACTGGTTCGACGACGTGCGCCCGACCGCGTCGGTCCGCCCGATCACCCGCCCGACCGCGTCGCGCTGGGTCAGCGTGGTGCGGGCCACCGCGCCGTCCTGCTCGACGACCTTGATCAGCCGGCCGGCGCCGTCGACGTACTCGAACGTCACGTCCCCGACCTCGTTGGTCTTGCGCGCGTAGCCGTCGCCGTAGCTGACCTCGGCGAAGGTGCCGTCGGGGTTGGTCGTCCGCACCATCCGGCCGGCGCCGTCGTAGGCGTGGATCTGCCAGCGCGCGGGCTCGGTCGCCGGCGCGTACCAGGCCGAGGCCTTCCACACGCGCGTCGTCATCGCCGAGTAGACGACCTCGCGCTGGGCCCCGCCCTCGCGCGCCCACTTGTACTTGCGCATCGCGCCGTCGAGGTACGCCTCGGTCCAGAGCCCGTCGCCGCTCCCATCCGGCAGGATCTGCCGGATCCGCTGCTGCTGCGGATCGCCCCACGCCAGGTACTGCCAGGTCATCGTGCCGCTGCCGGGGTTGGTCTCGGTCGCGACCCGGCCGAGCGCGTCGTAGGTGACCACGCGGACGCCGCCGCTGGCGTCGACCTCGGTCAGCGGCGCGGCCAGGGTCGAGTCGTACGTGGCCGACGTGCACCGGCCGAGCGCGTCGCAGCGCCGGGTCCGGAAGACGTGGTAGGTCCCGTCGTAGGCGAAGGTCTGGGTCCGCCCGAGCTCGTCGGTGTCCGCCGTCAGGTTGCCCCACGCGTCGTAGCCGTAGCGCCGGGTCGCGTAGCCGCCGGTGCGGCTGTCCCAGCGGTCCTGGCGGGTGACGTTGCCGGCCGCGGCCGGCGCGGTCGTGTAGCTGGTGGCGCCGTCGTAGTAGTGCAGCGTCTGCTTGAGCAGCGCGCCGCCGGTGCCGATGCCGGCGTAGACGTTCTCGTAGGCCGGCTTGGTCACGACGAACGTGGTCGGGTTGGGGTAGTACCCGCGCACGGTCGTCACCTCGTCGCCGGCGACGTCGTAGTCGCCCCACTCCTTGGTCGTGAGGGCGTTGCCGTACTGGTCGTAGCCGATCTGCGCCACGACCCGTCGACACGACGCGTCGAGGTTGCACTCGTACTCCCAGCGCTCGGTCATGAGCGACGTGTACGGCGGCGCCGCGTTCTCGGCGTAGACGTAGCTCGTGTAGCTGTAGATCTGGCCGGCGCCGGCGCGGAAGTAGGTCACCTCGGGCTTGGCGATGCAGCCGACGTGCTGGTGGTAGTAGGTCTCGGTGTAGCTGCCGGCGGCGTCGACGACGGTCGTGACCTTCCGGAAGCCCAGGAAGCTGCGCTCGGTGCTCGACCACAGCCCGCCCTGGTAGGTGTAGGAGGTCGTGGCGCTGGTGCCGCGGCCGTCGGTGGCGGTGAGGGTAGCGACGGTCTGGGCCACCAGGCCGGTCGGCATGAACGTGTTGCTCCACCGGGTCGAGGGCTGGTAGCCGATCGCGGTCGTGCCGCCGAGGCCGTTGTCGACCAGCGTCACCAGATCGCGGCTGGTCTGGTTGGCCTTCACCCGGTACCCGTTCACGGTGTAGGCGTCGTCGAGGTAGACCAGATCGACGAGGCCGTCGCCGGTCGCGTCGGCGATGCGGAAGGTCTGCCAGTCGTGGATGGGATCGTAGCTGCCCCAGTTCTGGGGCGGCGCGAAGCCCTCGGCGCTGCCGAGCATCACGCGGAAGCCGTTGATCGTGTAGTTGTTGTCCAGGTAGAGCAGGTCCTGGCGACCGTCGCCGTTGGCGTCGACGACCCAGGTCTGGGCCCAGCCGTTGACCGAGTCGTACGGGCCCCAGCTCACCGGCGCGGCGAACGAGGCGCCGGTGCTGAGCATGACGCGGTAGCCGTTGGCGTCGTAGGCGTCGTCGAGGTAGAGCATGTCGACCTTGCCGTCGCCGTTCATGTCGGCCATCCACCACGCCGACCAGCTGTTGAGCGCGTCGTACGCGCCCCAGTTGACCGGCGGCGCGAACGACGTGCCCCGGTTCACCATCACCCGCCAGCCGTTCACCGGGTACGCGTCGTCGAGGTAGACGATGTCGGGCCGGCCGTCGCCGGTGACGTCGGCGATGCGGGTCTGCGCCCAGCCGTTGACGCCGTCGTACGCGGCCCAGTTCTGCGGCGCGCTGAACCCGGTCCCGGTCGACAGCATCACCCGCCAGCCGTTCACCGTGTACGCGTCGTCGAGGTAGAGCAGGTCGGTCTTGTCGTCGCCGTTGACGTCGATGGCCCAGAACGCCGACCAGCTGTTGAGCGCGTCGTACGCGCCCCAGTTCTGCGGCGGCAGGAAGCTGGTGCCGGTCGACAGCATCACCCGGTAGCCGTTGGTCGGGTACGCGTCGTCGAGGTACAGCAGATCGGCCTTGCCGTCGCCGTTCATGTCCCGCACCCAGAACTGCGCCCACGCCAGGATCCCGTCGTACGCCGCCCAGTTCTGCGGCGCCCCGAACCCGGTCCCGGTCGACGGCATCACCCGCCACCCGTTCACCGTGTACGCGTCGTCCAGGTAGACCAGATCGTCCTTGCCGTCGCCGGTCACGTCGGCCGTGAAGAACCCCGACCAGCTGTTGATGCCGTCGTACGCGGCCCAGTTCTGCTCCGGCGCGAAGCCGTTGGTCGCGGCGGGCGTGCTGAACCGCGACGGCGGCAGGCTGGTGCCGCCGGTGACCGCGCCGGCGCCGTCGACCGCGGCGTCGCGGCCGAACGGCGTGACCGAGACCAGGACCGACCGCCCCGACGACCCGCTCGCGGCGAAGGTCGCGAGCTCGGCCAGGTTGCGCTTCACGCGGTAGCCGTTCACGGTGTAGGCGTCGTCGAGGTAGACCAAGTCGACGAGGCCGTCGCCGGTGACGTCGCTGACCTTGAACGTGGCCCAGTCGTGGATCGGATCGTAGGTGCCCCAGGTCGCGGGCGACGCGAAGCCGGCGCCGGTCGAGGCCAGCACCCGGAAGCCGGTGCTGCCGTAGGCGTTGTCGAGGTACAGCAGATCGGCCTTGTGGTCGCCGTTGGTGTCGACCACCCAGGTCTGGGCCCAGCCCGCGACCGAGTCGTAGTCGCCCCACCGGACCGGGGCGGCGAACGACGCGCCGGTGCTCAGCATCACGTGGTAGCCGTTGGCGTCGTAGGCGTCATCCAGGTAGAGCATGTCGACCTTGCCGTCGCCGTCCATGTCGGCCATCCACCACGCCGACCAGCTGTGGAGCGCGTCGTACGCGCCCCAGTTGACCGGCGGCGCGAACGACGTGCCCCGGTTCACCATCACCCGATAGCCGTTCACCGGGTACGCGTCGTCGAGGTAGACGATGTCGGGCCGGCCGTCGCCGGTGACGTCGGCGATGCGGGTCTGGGCCCAGCCGAGGATGCCGTCGTACGCGGCCCAGTTCTGCGGCGGCAGGAAGCTGGTGCCGGTCGACAGCATCACCCGCCAGCCGTTCACCGTGTACGCGTCGTCGAGGTAGAGCAGGTCGGTCTTGGCGTCGCCGTTGACGTCGACGGCCCAGAACCCCGACCAGCTGTTGAGCGCGTCGTACGCGCCCCAGTTCTGCGGCGGCAGGAAGCTGGTGCCGGTCGACAGCATCACCCGGTAGCCGTTGGTCGGGTACGCGTCGTCGAGGTACAGCAGATCGGCCTTGCCGTCGCCGTTCATGTCCCGCACCCAGAACTGCGCCCACGCCAGGATCCCGTCGTACGCCGCCCAGTTCTGCGGCGCCCCGAACCCGGTCCCGGTCGACGGCATCACCCGCCACCCGTTCACCGTGTACGCGTCGTCCAGGTAGACCAGATCGTCCTTGCCGTCGCCGGTCACGTCGGCCGTGAAGAACCCCGACCAGCTGTTGATGCCGTCGTACGCGGCCCAGTTCTGCTCGGGGGCGAAGCGGTTGGTCGTGGGCGGGGCCTGGCTGACGCCGGTCACGCCGCCGCTGGTGCCGTAGTCCAGCCGGTAGGCGCGGCTGCGCGCGCCGCTGACGGTCACGTCGATCGACCGCAGCCGGTAGCGGGTCGTGCCGAGCGCGCCGCCGGTCGCGAACGTGATCGGATCGGGCCGCGCCTCGCGGAACAACCGGATCAGCGCGCCGTTGTAGCTGATCTGATCCGGGTAACAGTCCTCGCCGGGATCGCACCACCACCCGTAGGTCACGGTGTTGCCGCTGCGGTCGGCGACGGTGCCGAGGCCCCAGCGGAAGGTGCCGCGCGCGGTCGTGTAGACCGCGCGGTAGGTGCGGGTCGTGCCGTCCTTCTCGGTGACGGTCCAGGTGTTGGCCCCGGCGTCGAACGCGATCCGCTGGTAGCTCTCGATCCGCGTCGAGTGGGTCCCGCCGGTCGTGCAGCTCGGGCTGGTGCTCCCGGCCGCGCAGGGAACCAGCTCGCCGCCCCCGAGCAAGAAGACGTCGCTGGCGTCGTAGCTGGGCGCGCCGCGCTTCGCGCCGGCGCGCTCGATCGCGCCGAAGCCCTCGAGCGACCAGCCGACGCCGACGAGGCCGTTGCCGCTCGACGACGCGTAGCTGAGCGACAGCCGCGGCTCGAGGCCGTGGAACGGTGGGGCCTCGATCTGGATCTCGGTCTGGAAGGTGCCGAAGAACGGGTTGACCTGCTCTCGCTCACCGCCCCAGGCCGTCGACGCGACCGCGCCGATGGCGACCGCCAGTGTGAGCGAGAACGTGATCCGACGCCGCAGCGACGTGACGACTTGCATCGAGGGCCCCTTCTCGACTTCGGTTTGCGCGTGATCAAGTTCACGATAGTCCAAGCGCGGATCCGAACTCCACTGCGCCGGTCCGGGGTGATCGCGCCCCTGGGTCGATTTTCTTCGTCGGCGCCGCTGTCGGGCGGCGACGCACGATGTGGGCGACGCGGTGCGCCGTCGCGTCACGGGGGTTGACGCCGATGATATCTGGTGCATATTTTAGAATATGTCGAAGAGACCCCCGCCCGAGACCGCGCTGTACGTGCGGCTGCCCGCGACGGCGGGCGCCAAGCTCGACCGCGCCGCCGAGGCGCTGCGGATCCACAAGAAGGATCTGGTCGCCGGCCTGGTCGCCCGCTATGTCGACCCGGACAGCCCGCAGGGGCTGACGGAGCTCGGCGCGCTGGCGCAGCCGCGCCGCAACAGCGACCGGGTCGGGGCCGGCGCGACCCTCGGCGCGTACTCGTTCCAGCCCTACGACCTGCCGGAGGTGATGAGCGCCGACCAGGCCGCGCAGCTCCTCCAGATCGACGAGGCGCTCGTGGTCGAGCTGGCCGAGGCCGGCACCCTGCCCGGGCGTAAGCTCGGCGCCGCCTGGCGCTTCTCCCGCGCCGCGCTGGTGGCGTGGCTCGCCACCCCGGAGCCCCGATGATCCGCCGCCCGGGGCTCGGCCTCGTCCCCACCGTCGTCGAGCAGACCGCCCGCGGCGAGCGCGGCTGGGACATCTACTCGCGCCTGCTCAAGGACCGCATCGTCTTCCTCGGCTCCGAGATCGACGACGACGTCGCCAACGTGCTCATCGCGCAGTTGCTGTTCCTCGAGTCCGAGGAGCCCGATCGCGACGTGATGATGTACATCAACTCGCCGGGCGGCGTGGTCACCGCTGGGCTCGCGGTCTACGACACGATCCAGCACCTGCGCTGCGACGTCGCGACCTACTGCATGGGCCAGGCCGCCTCGATGGGCAGCTTCCTGCTCGCCGCCGGCGCCAAGGGCAAGCGCTTCGCGCTACCGCACGCCCGCATCATGATCCACCAGCCCCTCGCCGGCTATCAGGGTCAGGCCACCGACGTCGAGATCCACGCCCGCGAGATCCTGCGCGCCCGCGACCTCGTCAACCGGCTGTACGCCAAGCACACCGGCCAGACCCCCGAGACCATCGCGCGCGACACCGACCGCGACAACTTCATGTCGGCCGACGAGGCCATCGCGTACGGCCTCATCGACGCGATCCTCGCGCGCTGACCCGCGTCAGCGACCGTCGGCGCGTGCACGGCCACGCACCCGCGCCGCGACCTGCGCTCACCGCTGCGCGTCGAGCCCGCGCCACAGCGCCGCGCGCACGTCGTCGTAGCGCGCCGCGACCGTCACCGGCTGGTTGCGCCACCGCGGCGCCGGCACCGCGGCCAGGCGGGCCTCGTGGTAGCCGATCTTGAAGTCGGCGAACTTCAGCCCGCTCGCCGTCGACACGACCACGACGCGCGCGCCGGGCGCGATCGTCCTGGCGGCGACCAGCTGCTCGAGGGCGGCCAGCGCGACGCCGGTGTGCGGGCACGTGAACAGGCCGTAGCGATCGGCCCGCCCGGCCGCGTCGGCCAGCTCGGCCTCGGTGGCCGCGGCGACCACGCCGTCGGTGCGCTCGAGCGCGCGCACCGCCTTCTTCCAGCTGACCGGGTTGCCGATCTGGATCGCCGACGCCAGCGTCGGCTGCGCCGGCACCGCGACGAACTGATCGAAGCCGCGCACGAACGCCTGGTGCAGCGGGCTGGCGTTGGCCGCCTGGGCCACGCACACCCGCGGCGCGCGCGTGATCATGCCCAGCTCGATCATCGTCCGGAAGCCGGCCTCGAGCGCGCTGACGTTGCCGAGGTTGCCGCCGGGGATGACCACCCAGTCGGGCACCTCCCAGCCGAGCTGCTGCGCGATCTCCATCGCCACGGTCTTCTGGCCCTCGAGCCGCAGCGAGTTCATCGAGTTCGCGAGGTAGACGCCCTCCTTGTCGGCCAGCTCCTGGACGATCGCCATGCAGCCGTCGAAGTCGGTGTCGAGCGCCAGCACCAGCGCGCCGTTGGCCAGCGGCTGCACCAGCTGCGCCGTCGAGATCTTGCCGGCCGGCAGGATCACGACCGTGGGGACGCCGGCGGCGGCGCCGTACGCGGCCAGCGCCGCCGAGGTGTCGCCGGTCGACGCGCAGGCGATCGCGCGGATCGGCGCGCCGTCGGCGATCATCTGCTTGACCGTCGACACCAGCACGGTCATGCCGAGGTCCTTGAACGACCCGGTGTGCGAGACGCCGCACTGCTTGACGCGCACGTCGCCGAGGCCCAGCGCCCGCGCGTAGCCCGGCACCGGCAACAGCGCCGAGCCGCCCTCGGCCGCCGACACGACGTGCTCGGGCCGCACGTGCGGCGCCACCACCTCGCGCTTGCCCCACACCCCCGACGCGTCGGGCCAGGCCGGGCCGCGCCAGCGCTGATCGAACAGCGCGCGCCAGCCGGCGCCGTCGTGGGCCGCCCGCAGCGCGGCGAGATCGTGGGCGACCTCGAGCAGCTCGCCGCAGGTCGGGCAGCGGTAGCGGACCTCGGTGAGCGACCACCGGCCGGCGCAGCCGGCGATGCACTGGAACCAGGCGGAGAACGTCACGTGCGCACGATCGCACGGGCGGTGGTCCGTCACCAGCGGTTGACGGCGACGGCGCGCGGCTGTGGCGTGAACGCGACGATGCCCGCGCACCTGCGCCAGCGACTCTGCGCGCTTGGGCCCTTGCGCCGGCGGCACGCCCCTTGCTGACATGGCAGGCGTCTTGCCTATGCTGACCTCGCCTCGCCTCGCCGCGCTGTCCACGCTGTCCACGCTGGCCGCGCTCGTCGCCGCCGCGCCCGCCCACGCCCAGCCGATCGCGCCCGCGCCGTCGATGCCCGTGCCGCCCGCCGCCGCGCCGACGCCGTGGTCGCCCGTCGATGACGACGGCTGGCCGCGGGGCGTGTCGCTCGAGTCGCTGCGCGGCCTGCGGCCGTGTCGCTTCGGCGAGGTGATGCCCGGCCCCGGCGCGCGCATCCCGTGCCGGCCGGCCGCCACCCCGGATCCGGTGCAGTGGCGGTGGGGCATCGACTGGACCAACGGCGTGGCGCTCGACAGCGACGTCACCACCGGCGCGGCGCAGGCGCTCGGGGTCGAGCTCGACTTCACCTTCGGCCACCACCTCGCGCTGGGCGCGCGCTACGAGCTGATGGGCGTCGGGCTGCGGACGACGCCCGACGACGTGACGATCGCGCGCGCCCAGCGCTTCTTCGCGCAGGCGCGGTGGCGGGCGTTCACCGACGAGGTCGATCGCGACGCGTGGGCGCTGGCGGTGGGCGGCGGCTACGCCCTCAACGCCGCGGCGCTCGGCGACGACGCGCCGCTGGCGCGGGTGGCGCTGGCGCGCGAGGTGGGCATGTACCTCGACGACGAGAACGCCGCCGTCGCCGCGCTCGAGGTGGCCTACACCCGCCGCCTGGGCCGCGACAGCGTCGACACGGTCGCGGCGTCGCTGCGGATCGGCTTCGAGTTCAACATCAAGGAGCCCGGCAACGTCGACCAGCCCGATCAGGTGTGGTCGCGGCGGGTGTGGACCGGCGCCGACGTGTTCGCGTCGCCGGTGATGTTCGGGATGGGCGCGTCCCTGGGCCTGCGGCTCGCCGACAACCTGCACCTCGTGGCCAGCGGCAACTACGTGTTCGGCCGCGCCCCCGACACCGTCGAGATCGAGGGCCTGCACGGCACCGTGGCCGCGCTCGGCGGTGTCCGCCTGGGCCCGGCGTGGCCGGCGCCGGCGCCGCTGTACCTGCAGGTGCAGGCCGGCCCCGGCCTGGTGGCCACCGATCGTGGGCTCGAGCAGCACCTGTTCGCCGACGCCGAGTTCGGGGTCGGGTTCCGCAGCTGCGGCGGCCGGGTGTCGCCGGGCGTGCGCCTGCGCGGCCAGCTCGACGACGGCGTGCGGGTGCTGACCGGCGCGTTCGTGCTGTCGGTGGCGTGGGGCGCCGGCGCGGGCGACGGCCACCGCGGCTGCGGCGGCCCGGCGATCGACGACCTCGGGCCGGTCGCGTACATGCCGATGCCGCCGCCGGAGCCGACGCCGATCGCGCCGCCGCCGCCCGAGCCGACGTCCCTGACCGGCGGCGGCACGCTCGACGGCAGCGGCGCGGTGGTCGGCGGCGGCGGCGGCACCACCGTGGTGAGCGGCGGCGCGCAGGTCGACGTGGTCGTCACGCCGCCGCCGCCGCCCCAGCCGTTCGAGCTCGACGTCAGCCTCGGCGCGGTGTTCCTCGGCGGCGCGATCCAGGTCCGGATCGATCCGCGGGTGCTGCCGCTCGCGCGCCTGCGCGGCGTCGACGTCGACGTGCGCGTCGAGGGCCCGGCCGCCCAGCTCGCGCGCTTCACCGGCGAGCTGTCGGCGGTGCTCGGGCGCGAGGGCATCACCGCGCGCGGCTGGGCCCAGCGCGCGACCAGCTCGACCGAGATCCACGCCATCTTCACGATCTACCCGCCGGGCTCGCGCTAGTACCTCGCCACAGGGGAGATGATTGGGCGCGGGCGCCGAGGCGCGCCGAGCGCAAGGCGCAACGACGACGGGCTCCTCGTTGGAACTCGAGGAGTTGCGACGCAGCGATCGGCGATGGATCGGCGTCCTCAACCGATCAGATTCCCTGTGGCGAGGGACTAGCAGCGCCGCCGTCGCTACACTGCGGCGATGCCGCGCCTGCGCAAGGACTTCGCGACTCGCTACGGGACCTGGGCCGTCGTCACCGGCGCGTCGAGCGGCATCGGCGCCGAGTTCGCGCGCCAGCTCGCCGCCGCCGGCGTGGCGGTGGTGCTGGTGGCGCGGCGGCGCGACCGGCTCACGACGCTGGCCGCCGAGCTCGCCCACGCCCACCGCGTCGACAGCCGGGTGCTGCCGCTCGATCTGGCCGACCCCGGCGCCGCGGCCGCGCTCGCCGACGGGGTCGCCGACCTCGACGTCGGCCTCGTGATCTGCAACGCCGGCACCAGCTGGAAGGGCGGGTTCCTCGATCACGACCCGGCCGATCAGCGCCGCATGATCGAGGTCAACTGCCAGGCGCCGGTCGCGGTCGCGCGCGCGCTCGGGCCGGGCCTGACCGCGCGCGGGCGAGGCGGGCTGATCATCGTGTCGTCGACCGGCGCGTTCCAGGGCCTGCCGTGGAGCGCGGTCTACGGCGCGACCAAGGCGTTCGACCTGCTGCTGGGCGAGGCGCTCGCGGTCGAGCTCCGCCCGGCCGGCGTCGACGTCGTGACCCTGTGCCCGGGCGGCACCGACACCGAGGGCCCGATGAACACCGGCGTCGATCCCGCGAAGTCGCCGGTGAAGCTGATGCCGGTGGGACCGGTCGTGCGCGCGGCCCTGGCCGGGCTCGGGCGCCGCACGCTGGTGATCCCGGGCGCGGTCAACCGCGTCGGCGTGACCGCGCTGCGGGTCGTGCCCCGCGGCGTCGCGGCCCGGACCGCGGGCCGCATCATGAAGCGCGTCACCTCGTAGCGCGCGTGAGGCCGCTCACCGCGCGCGCGCGATCGTCCGATTTCCGGACACCCGACGCACCAGGGTTCACCCGCGGTCGCAGCGGCCGAACGTCGGTTTCGGTGGGGAGCGTCGCGGGGAGCCGGCCCCCAGGTGGCGTCGACCGCGGGCAGCCAGCGACGGGGGATCAACCAGATCGCCCACGCGCGGGCCGCGCGGGCGGTGGCGCGGCGGTTGCACACCGGGCGCCCATGCTGCGCCTCGCCGCGATCGTCACCGTCGCCACGTCGCTGTGCGCGTGTGCGCACGTCACCCGCAACCACCAGCGCGGGTTCGCCGCGGTCGGCGCGGTCGCGACGCTGTTCGGGGTGACCACCCTCGCCGACGGCGTGTCGTGCGACACCCGCTACAACGCCCGCTCGACCTGCACCCACGACGCGGCCGAGCTCCGGAACGGGGCGATCATCACGACCGCCGGCGCGGCGCTGCTCGGGGCGGCGCTGTGGCAGCTGGCGCACATGCCCGACGACGAGGCGCCGCCGCCGCGCAGCCGCCTGGCCCACGCCACGCCCGCGCCGGCCCCCGCACCCACGCCCGCGCCCGCTGGCGCCACCACCTCGGCGCCGGCCTCGGCCCCGGCGCCCTGACCGCGCGGGGTGCGACAACGCCGCGCGCCGCGGCCGCCACCAACCTCGGTACGATCGAGCCATGACCGAGTCGTCCCGGCGAGCGCTCGAGGGGCTGCGCGATCCGCACACGCTGCAGTGGTACGTGATCCCGCTGCTGGCGCTGCTCTTCTACATCTACGCGATCGAGATCAAGAAGGCGCGCGCGACCGGCGACTGGAACGCGGTGCTGGCCGGCCTGACCTTGTTCGGGATGGACTTCGTCAACGAGTCGATCAACGGCTGGATCCTGGTCCTGACCGATCGCTCGGCGCTGTGGACCGCGCCGGGCCCGACCGCGCTGCGCACGATGGTCGGCTGGAACGTCGAGATCATGTTCATGTTCGCGATCGCCGGCATCATCTTCTACCACTCGGTGTCGCCCGACCCGCGCGCGCGCCTGCTGGGCCTGCCCGAGCGCTGGCTGATCGCCGCCCTCTACGCCGCCTTCTGCGTGGTGGTCGAGCTGGTGCTCAACGCCGGCGGCCTGCTGGTCTGGGAGTACCCGTTCTGGAACGGCACGCTCGGCGGCGTGTGGCTGATCTTCGCGCTCGGCTACTTCCACTTCTACGCGGCGACGATCCTGGTCGTCGGCGCCGCCCGGCTCCGGACCAAGCTGGTGGCGATCGCGGCGATCTACGGCGTCGCGATCGCGCTCGACGTCGTCGGCCTCGGCCTGCTCGGCTGGACCTACTGATCGCCCGCGGCCAGTCCAAGCTCGTGGCGATCGCGGCGATCTACGGCGTCGCGATCGCGCTCGACGTCGTCGGCCTCGGCCTGCTCGGCTGGACCTAGATCGATCGCCCGCGCCACCCGCGCCATCCGCGCCATCCACACCTCCCGAGCGGCTCCCCGAGATTAGGGATCCTCCGCCAGCTTGTAAAGCGCGATCAGATGCTCACAATCGGCGGCTCGCATGCGGAGCCCCATCGCCCTCGGCCTCGACTTCGGCACCACCAACAGCGCGCTGGCGATCGTCGACGGTGACGGCGCGGCGCGGGTGCTGCCGCTGCCCGGCAAGGACGGCGCCGTCGCCAGCTACTGGCGCACGGTCCTGTGCTTCGAGCCGGCCGCCGACCGCGAGCCGCTGCGCACCAGCGCCGGCGCGCCGGCGATCGCGCGCTACGCCGCCAGCGAGGGCGTCGCGCGGCTGCTGCAGTCGATCAAGAGCCACCTGGCCGCGGCGTCGTTCACCGACACGACCATCTTCGGCAAGCGGTTCCGGGTCGAGGACCTGGTCGCCACCTACGTGCGCGCGCTGCGCGCGGCGGCGCCGGTCGATCTGGGCCGCCGGGTCGTGTGCGGGCGGCCGGTCCGCTACTGGGGCGCCGAGACCGCCGCCGACGACGACCGGGCGATCGCGCGCATGCGCACCGCGCTCGAGCTGGCCGGCTTCGACGAGGTCACGTTCGCGGCCGAGCCGATCGCCGCCGCCCACGCCTACGCCGCGCGCCTCGATCGCGACGAGCGCGTGCTGATCGCCGACTTCGGCGGCGGCACCAGCGACTTCTCGGTGGTCGAGGCCGGGCCCGACGGTCGGCGCCCGGGTGCTGGCGCAGAGTGGCGTCGCGCTGGCCGGCGACGCCTTCGACGCCCGGATGATCGACGCGGTCGTCGCGCCGGCGCTGGGCAAGGGCACGAAGTACCAGGTCGAGTTCGGCCACGAGGCGCCGGTGCCGTCGTGGATCTACAACCGGCTGCGCCGCTGGCACCACCTGTCGATGCTCAAGAGCGCCGACACCGTGACGCTGCTCGAGCGCATCGCCGACGGCGCGCGCGATCAGGACGGCATCGCCCGGCTGGTGCGCGTGGTCGACGAGGATCTCGGCCTGCCGCTGCACGGCTCGATCGAGGCCGCCAAGCTGGCGCTGACCGCCGCGCCCGCCACCGCCTTCGACTTCGGCCGGCCCGGCATCGCGATCCGCGCCCCAGTCGAGCGCGCCGCGTTCGACGCGTGGATCGCGCCCGAGCTCGCGGCCATCGACCTGGCGATCGACGAGGCCCTGGCCGCCGCCGGCGTCGCCGCCACCTCGATCGATCGAGTGTTCGCGACCGGCGGCTCGTCGCTGGTGCCGGCGGTGCGCGGCGCGCTGATCGCGCGGTTCGGCGCCGATCGCCTGGTCGGCGGCGACGAGCTCACCTCGGTGGCGGCCGGCCTGGCCGCGATGGCCGCGCGCGCGTAGCCCGGCCGCCGTCACCGCGCGAACGTCCGCACCTGTCGAAGATTCACCACCCCCGCCGCGCACACGCGCGATCCATCGCCGTCGTCGACGGCACGCGCGTTGCTGGCCTTCCCGGGGCAGGCTTGACCCACCCGAGGGTGGGTGTTACGAGGCCTCGGTCCGTCAGGAGTCACCCATGTCCATCAAGCGCGTGCTCATCCCTGCCGCTGGCCGCGGCGCCCGTCTCGACCGCCCCGGCATGCCCAAGCCGCTGGTCTGGGTCGCCGGCCTGCCGATGATCGTACGGACGCTGGTGCAGTGCGAGGCGGCCGGCGTCGAGGAGGCGGTGGTCGTCGTCGGCTACGAGGCCCCGACGATCGTCAAGGCGCTCACCCACCACCCGCGCCTGACCAAGATCAAGGTGCGGTTCGCCGAGGCGCCGAACTGGCAGGAGGACGGCCTGGTCGCGTCGCTGCTGGCGGCGCGATCGCTGCTGCCCGACCGGTTCGTGATCGCGATGGGCGATCACGTGTTCGACGCCGGGCTGATCGAGCGCATCTGCGCCCAGCGCCCCGGCGACGGCGAGGTCGTCGCGATGGTCGACTCCGACCTGGCCGAGGTGTTCGACGCCGAGGCCGCGGTCAAGGTCAAGCAGCACCGCGGCGCGATCCTCGAGATGGGCTGGCAGGTCCCGGGCTTCGACGGCGTCGACTGCGGCCTGTTCGCGGTCGGCCCCGAGGTCTGGGCGACCTTCGCCGAGGTCTACGCGGCCTCGCCCAAGGCCAACCTGTTCGACGCGATCAACCTGCTGGCGCCGCGCGGCCTGGCCCGCGCGGTCGGCGCCGACGGCCTGCCGTGGGACGACGTCGACACCCCGGCCGCGCTGATCCACACCGAGATGCGCTACCGCAAGCAGCGGCGCGAGCAGCACGTCCGCACGATCACGCCGCCGCCGGGCGCGGCGCCCGGGCAGGTCTACGCGTTCCAGACCGGCGCGCCGGCGACCACCGAGGTCGTGGTCGGGCGCGGCATCGCCACCGACCCGGCCCGGCTCGATCTCGGCATCCCCGCCAGGAGCGCGTCGTCGCCCATCTTCGTGTTCACCGACACCACGGTCAACGGCCTGTACGGCGACGCCTTCGTCGGCGCGCTCGAGGCCCGCGGCTACCTGGTCCACCGGATCGTCATGGAGGACGGCGAGGTCAGCAAGACCATCACCAACTACGCGCGCCTGGTCGATCACGTGCTCGAGCAGGGCATCGACGAGCGCAGCGTGCTGGTGTCGCTCGGCGGCGGCGCGGTCTGCAACGTCTGCGGGTTCGTCGCGTCGACCCTGTACCGCGGCATCGGCCTGATCCACGTGCCGACCACGCTGATGGCCCAGTGCGACGCGGCGATCAGCCACAAGCAGGCGCTCAACGGCACCCGCGGCAAGAACCTGATCGGCGCCTACTACCCGCCGATCCGCGTCGTCGTCGACGTCAACTTCCTCGCGACCCTCGAGGACTGGCTCATCCCCGACGGCCTGGCCGAGGTCGTCAAGCACGCGCTCGGCCAGGACCCGCAGTACCTGACCGACCTGCTGGCCTACGAGGGCGACCACCGCGACCCCGAGTTCCTCGAGCGGGTGGTCAAGCGCAACATCGAGCTCAAGTGCGAGCTGATGGCGGTCGATCCCAAGGAGCACGCCGCCGGCATGGTCCTGCAGTACGGCCACAACGTCGGCCACGCGGTCGAGTACCTGTCGGCCTACGAGCTGTCGCACGGCGAGGCCGTCGCGATCGGCATGATGGTCGCGGCGCGGATCGCGCGGCTCCTGGGCGGCTGCGACGACGAGCTGGTCGAGACCCACCGCCGGCTGATCGCCAAGTACAACCTGCCGACGACGATCCCGGCGTCGATGCGCATCCCCGACATCATCGACGCCATGCGCTACGACAAGAAGTTCCTGACCGAGGGCGTGCGCATGGCGCTCGTGGCCGAGCCCGGCGCGCTGTGGCAGGTCGGCGGCGACTACGCGATCCCGGTGCCCGACGACGTGCTGATCCCGGCGCTGGAAGCGACGATGGAGCCGGCGTGACCCGACTGGCGGCGGTCACGGGCGCGTCGAGCGGCATCGGCCTGGCGGTGGTCGAGCGGCTGATCGCGCGCGGCGATCAGGTGGTGGCGATCGCGCGCCACGCCGACGGCCTGGCGGCGCTGGTGGCGCGCCACGGCGACCGGGTGCGGCCGCTCGCGCTCGACGTCGGCGACCACGGCGCGCTCCACGCGGCCCTCGCGGCCCTGCCGCCGGTCCACACGCTCGTGCTCTCGGCCGGCGTCTGCAAGCAGGCTCGCCTCGACGAGGAGGCCGACGACGCGACCTGGTGGGAGACGCTCGCGGTCAACCTGCACGGCAGCTACTTCGCGATGAAGGCGGTGGCGCCGACCATGCCCGCGGGCGGCCGCATCGTCGCGGTGGCCTCGGGGCTGGGCAAGCTGGGCCGCCCCGGCTACGCCGCGTACTGCGCGTCGAAGCACGCGCTGCTCGGGGTCGTGAAGTGCGTCAGCAAGGAGCTGGCGCCGCGCGCGATCACGGTCAACGCGGTCTGCCCGGGCTGGGTCGACACGCCCATGGCCCAGGCCGACGTGACCAAGACCGCCGCCGAGCGCGGGCAGCCGCGCGCCGCCGTGCTCGACGGGATCCACGCCGGCATCCCGATCGGCCGGATGGTGAGCGCCGACGAGTGCGCCGCGCTGATCACCTGGCTGGCCTCGCCCGAGGCCGCCGCGGTCACCGGCGAGGCCTACAACATCTCGGGCGGTGAGTTCTTCGCGTGAGCGCGACCCAGATCGTCATCGCCGGCCACGTCACCCACGACCGCTACGGCGCCGAGATCGTGCCGGGCGGCTGCGCGTTCTACGGCGCCCGCACCCAGGCCGCGCTCGGCGCCGACGTCCACCTGGTCACCGCGGTCGGCGCCGACTTCGCGTGCGAGGACGCGTTCGCCGGGCTGACCGCGACCGTCGCGCGCGGCGGCGTGACGACGCTGTTCACCAACCTCTACCCCGAGGGCGCCCTGCGGGTGCAGCGGATCGAGGCGACCGCGCCGGCGGTGGCGCCGCCGCCGCGCCTGCCCGACGGCGCGCTGGTCCACCTGGCGCCGGTGCTGCAGGAGCTCGACCTGGCCGCGTGGCTCGACGCCTGCGCCGGGCACCAGGTGGCGATCGCGATCCAGGGCTGGATCAAGGATCGCGGGCCGGGCGAGGCGGTCGTGCAGACCCCGTGGGACGTCGACGGCGCGCTCCTCGCGCGGGTCGCGTTCGCGGCCTGCGGCGAGGAGGATCTGGTCGAGCAGGGCGATCTGCTCGACCGCCTGTGTCGGCACGTGCCGATCGTCGCGTTCACCCACGGCGCGCGCGGCTGCGACGTGATCGTGCGCGGCACGACCACGCGGGTCGGGATCTACCCGCACGCGACCGAGGTCGATCCCACCGGCGCCGGCGACACCTTCGCAGCCGGGTTCTTCCTGGGCCTGGCCGAGGGCCGCGATCCCGTGGCCGCGGCCAAGCTGGGCGCGGCCGCCGCGTCGATCGTCGTCGAGGGCCGCGGCGGCGCGACCTTGCCGCGGGTCGGCGAGGCCCGCGCGCGCGTGGCCGCGATCGGGTAGCGCCCCGGTCGAGCGCGCGACCGCCGCGCCCCGGGGCCAGCGACGCGCGCGACCGCGATCAGCGGCTCATGTCGGCGAGGACGCGGACGGCCTCGTCGAGCCACGGGTCGCGCGCCAGCGAGTCGCCCCACTTGGTCATGCGATCGTCGACGCGCTCGCCCGCCACCGGCGGCGGCGGCGGATCGAGCAGCTCGACCTTGAGGCCGGGCGGCACCTTGGTCAGATCGATCGTGACCGCGTCGATCGCGGCCTGCTGCGCGGCCCGCCGCGCCTCCCACGCCGGCCGCGCCAGCGGCACCAGGGTGTCCTCGCGCCGGGCCTTGAGCAGCACTACCGACGCGTCGACCTTGGCGAACAGCGGCTGCTTGGCCACCCGGGCGGCGCTCTTGGTCCGCAGCGCCGGGACGTCGGCGCTGGCGGCCCAGTCGGCGTGATCGGCCGCGTCGATGCGCGACGCCGCGATCGCGTGCGGCAGCGAGCCCTCGCGGCTGTCGACGTACGCCGTCGGATCGGGCAGCCCGATGTCGGGGCTGACACCGTCGAGCTGCGTCGACGCGCCGTTGACGCGGTAGAACTGCTGGAACGTCAGCTTGAGCGAGCCGAGCTGCAGGCGGCCGCCGGCGTCCCGATCGAGGCTGACCAGCGACTGGACCGTGCCCTTGCCGTGGGTCGCGCTGGTGCCGACGACGACCGCGCGCCGGTAGTCCTGCAGCGCCGCGGCCACGATCTCGGACGCCGACGCGCTGAAGCGATCGACCAGCACGACGACCGGGCGATCGAACGCGGTCCCGGGCTCGTCGTCGTCGAGGACCTCGCGCTCGCCGGCGCCGTCGGCGACCTGCACCACCGGGCCGCGATCGATGAACAGGCCCGACATCGTGACCGCGTCCTCGAGGTAGCCGCCGCCGTTGCCGCGGAGATCGAGCACGACCCCGGCCACGTCGCGCTGGCGCAGCCGGGTGAGCAGCGCGCGCACGTCGGTGGCCGAGTCGTGGGCCTGGCCGCCGTAGAAGCTGGGCAGGTACACGTAACCGAGCTTGGGCAGGCCCTTGCCGGTCATGATCGCGCCGCGGGCGTAGGTGGCCTCGAGCACGACCACGTCGCGGGTGATGTCGATCACCTGCTCGGCGCCGCTGTCCTTCTTGACCTTGAGCCGGACGTCGGTGCCCTTGGGCCCGCGGATCATCTTGACGACGTCGTCGATGTGCATGTCGGCGATGTCGACGACGTCGCCGCCGGGCGGGGTGACCGCGAGGATCAGATCGCCGGCGGCGAGCTGGCCCTGGCGCCAGGCGGCGCCGCCGGCCACCAGCTCGGCGACCTCCACGTAGTGATCGCGCTCGCGCAGCACCGCGCCGATGCCCTCGAGCGAGCCCGACATGTTGATGTCGAAGTTGGCCTTGTCCGACGGCGGCAGGTACTCGGTGTGGGGATCGAACACGCTCGCGACCGCGTTGAGCAGGTCGGCGCTGGCGTCGATGGGACGGACGTTGCGCAGCCGCGCGAACCGCCCGGCGTACGAGGTCGCCAGCGCCGCCCGGGCCTTGGCCTCGCGCTCGGCCAGCGGCGCCGGCGCCGGATCGCCCTTGGCCGGCTTGAGCGGCAGCGCGGTGCGCTCGAGCAGCTCCAGCTCGAGGCGCTGGCGCCAGCGCTCGCGCAGCTCGGCGTCGGTGGCCGCGGGCCGCAGCTTGTCGGGATCGAGCTCGACCACCTCCTCGTCGTCGTGATCGAGCGGCGCCGCCAGCAGCTCGGCGACGATCTTCTCGACCACCGCGACCCGCGCGACGAACCGGGCCGCGCCCTCGTGGGCCAGCGCCAGATCGCCGGCGTGGAGCTCGTCGTCGATCCGCTGGGCGTGGACGGCCAGCGCCTCGCGATCCGCGGTCAACAGGAACAGCTTCCCGAAGTCGAGCTGCTTCAGGTACGCGTCGAAGGCCTCGGCCGAGATGGTGTCGTCGAGCACGTGGTGGCGCAGGTGATCGCGCTCGAACCGGCGCACGAACGCCCCGGCCAGCGCGGCCTCGCGCAGCTGATCGGCCGTGAACTCGGGCGAGACCGCGGGCTCGCCGTCGCCCGCCCCCGACCGCGCCGGCGGCGCTGGGGGATCGCTGGCCGGCGCGCCCTTCTTGCCCGAGCACGCGACGACCGACACGAACAGGGAGAGCGCGAGGGCACGACGCATGGGCTTGAAGCTAGCTCGACCGGCGCTGTTGTGCGACCCGCGATCCATGCGGAAGTGCTGGCATCGCCTCCAGGAATAGTCGGTCGCCGGCAGCGGTTTTCGCGCTCCGCCGCCCGGCGGCACGCGCCGCGGGCGCATGTGGGGACGAGGGATCCGGCGTACGGCATCGCGCCCCGACCTGCGTTGGCGTGGGCTGAAGGCGGACATCTGAACCTGAAAAATGTGCAACGAATCTTATTGTTTTTTCGTCTGGCGAAGCAGTAGATGGATCGGAGCAGGAGGGGTCTTCTCTCCTCGAAAAAGGCAAACGCCGGGCAATCGGCGGACGCAAAGCCACGGGGCTCACCGAGCCAGCCGGGCTACCGAAGGAGCGCGCTATGAAGCTTCCCTGTGGACTTGCGATCTTCGTCGCGGCGGCGGGTCTGAGCGTCGGGTGCATGTCGGACGAGCCCACGGCTCGCAGCTTCGAGCTGTCGCGGCTCGACGGCACCACGGTCGCCGGCGCGCTCGACAACGGCGAGTCGGTCGTGCTGTTCGAGAGCACGTCGCTCGATCAGCGCACGGTCGCGCTCCACCTCGAGGTCAACGGCGCGCCCATGGACTTCACGTACGACGTGCAGGGCGTGCTGACCGAGGACGGTCACCTCGCCGAGCTCGCGCCGCGCGACCTGACCGCGCTGCTCGATCTGCGCGACGCGATGAACACCCAGTACACCGACGTCGTCGAGAACTCGCTGCAGGGCATGTTCCTGTCGCGCCACGCCGACTGGCTGGCCGACGCCCCGGCCGGGTACACCGTCGAGACCCGCGAGGTCGACGTCCGCGACAAGCTCGCGGTCGCCAACACCACCAACGACGACAGCATCTACAACACCTGCCTGCGGCCCGGCTACAACTACACCGCCTACTACGACGCCGGCAACGGCGGCCAGCAGTGGCAGTGGACCCGCACCGCCAACTCGGGCAGCTGCCTCGGCCGGTGCGGCGCGGGCTGCAACTTCCTCGACACCGACCTCATGCTCGACTGCTTCGAGCACGACACCTGCGTCGACCACTTCGGCGGCAGCTCGCTCGGCGGCAACGCCAACTGCGGCGACGAGTTCAGCCACGCGGTCGCGGAGTACACGGCGACGATGGGCGCGTGGTGCCCGTACTGATGAGCTGACGCGCGCGGCGGGGGTGAGGGCGGCGGGTGCGACGCGCTGGCGCGACGGGCGGCGGTGTGAGGCGGGCGGCGGGTGCGACGCGCTGGCGCGACGGGCGGCGGCGCGAGGGGCGACGGCGCGAGGGGCGACGGCGAACGTCGCTCGTCGCTCGTCGAGAGTTTCGAGTTCGAGGCCCGCCGCCTCCTGAGGCGAGCCGGGCACGTGGCAACGGCCCTGGCCTCGACGGCCGCGGCGCTGGTATGAACGCGCGGATGTGGGACACCGCGCGCGACAGCGAGGTCGAGTCGAGCGGCGACAGCGCGCCCGTCCCCGGCGTCGTGGTCGTCTGGAGCGACCGCACGCCGCGGCTGATCGCGCTCCGCATCCCGGCGGCCGGGCTGATCCTCGGGCGCGAGCCCCTGGCCGCCGCCAGCGATGACCGCATGAGCCGGCAGCACGCGCGCATCACCGGGGCCGGCGACCAGGTCCGGGTCGCCGATCTCGGCAGCCGCAACGGCACGTTCGTGGGCGGGCGCCAGATCGCGTCGATCGAGGTCGCGGCGCCGGTGCCGACGGTGGTGCGGGTCGGACGCACCGTCGTGATCGCGGTCGCCGACGTGCGCGCGTTCGAGGGCGCCACGGTCTCCGTCGAGGCCGGCGTGATCGGTCCCACCCTGCGCGCCGCGTGGACCGCGGTCGAGCGGGCCGCGCGCGGCGGTCGCTCGCTGCTGGTCACCGGCGAGAGCGGCGTCGGCAAGGAGCTGGCCGCGCGCGCGTTCCACCGCGCGTCGAACGTCAGCGGCGAGCTGGTCGCGGTCAACTGCGCGGCGATCCCCGCCGGCCTGGCCGAGCGCCTGCTGTTCGGCACGCGCAAGGGCGCCTACTCCGGCGCCGATCGCGACGCCGACGGCTACCTGGCCGCCGCCGACGGCGGCACGCTGTTCCTCGACGAGGTCGCCGAGCTCGACCTCGACGTGCAGGCCAAGCTCCTGCGCGTGCTCGAGACCGGCGAGCTGCTGGCGCTGGGCGCGGCGCGCCCGCGGGCGGTGCAGCTGCGGATGGTCGCCGCGACCTTGCGCGACCTGCGCGCGGCGGTCGCGGCCGGCAGCTTCCGCGACGACCTGTACTACCGCATCGGCCGACCCGAGGTCCGGCTGCCGGCCCTGCGCGATCGGCTCGAGGAGATCCCGTGGCTGATCGCCGAGGCCATCAAGGCCCGCGGCCTGCCCGCCCACCCGTCGCTGATCGAGGCGTGCCTGCTGCGGCCGTGGCCCGGCAACGTCCGCGAGCTGATGGCCGAGGTCGACCGCGCCGCCCACGCGGCGCTCGAGGCCGACCGCCCGGCGGTGCGGGCCGAGGAGCTCGACGAGCAGGCCGGTCGGGCGCACGTCCCCGCCGCGCCCGCCGCCGAGGCCGAGGCCGCGCGCCCACGCTCGATCGGGCTGCCTGACGACGACGCGATCCTCGCGGCGCTGCGCGCCGAGGCCGGCAACGTCAGCCGCGCCGCCCGCCGCCTCGGCGTCCACCGCAACCAGCTGCGCCGCTACCTCAGCAAGCACCCCGACGCCGCCGCGCTGGCCGCGCCCGAGGGCGGCGGCGGCGCCGGCAGCGACGACGCCGACGCGTGACCACGTCGGCTACGGACAGCCGTCGAAGCCCGCCGGCAGCGGCTGCTCGCCCGTGGTGGCGTCGATCGACAGCAGGAACGCCGCCAGGTCCGCCTTCTTCTGCGCGAGCTCGGCCGGGGTCCCCGACGCCAGCCAGATCGGGTTGCCGGCGGTGGCGTGGGCCTGCCAGGCCGGGTCGTCGAACAGGTCGGCCAGATCGCTGCCGCCGCCGTGGTGGAGGTACGGCGCGCCGACCGCGAGGCCGTACAGCGACGGCACGTTGTAGCCGAGGCGCCCCTGCGCGCGCACGAGGTTGCCGTTGACCAGCCGGCGCTCGAGCGCGTCGTTGCCGAACGTGCCGACGTTGCGCAGCACGCACGCGACCTGGTTGGGGGCCGACCGGTTGGCGTTCTCGAACCCGTCGAAGAACGTCGACGACGGCTGGGTCGCGATCTGGGTGGTGTGGAAGTTCCAGCCGGCCGCGCTCGTCGCCGGCGCCCACAGCGCCGGCGGGGTGAACGCCGCGCTCGCGAGCGGCGACGGCTCCGCCGCCGCCGGCGTGAACGCGACGCGCGACGCGGTCCAGCCGGGGCCGCCGTGGCACTGGACGCAGCCGGCGTTGTTCGCGGTCGCCGTCGCGAGGCCGAACAGCGCGGCCCCGCGCATCGCCGCCGCCGGATCGACCTTGCGCAGCGCCAGCGGCGGGCGGATCGTGCGGGCGAACGCGTCGATCTTGTCCCAGTCGTGGGTGCAGGTGCCGGCGCCGTCCTGGTCGACCTTGACCGCGCGCCCGAGGCCGTCGCCCGAGATCGCGACCTGGACCTCCTGCGCGAGGTTGCCGCAGACCGCGCCGGCGATCGCCGGGTCGGGCCGGGTCACCGCGCCCTTGCCGCCCGACACGCCGCGGGTGTTGCGCTCGAAGTCGTGCATCTCGTCGAAGATGCCGGTCCAGTTGAAGACCCGCTGCTTCTGCACGCCGGGGCCGTGGCTGTAGGCGCCGTCGACCGAGGTCGACTGGCGCGGCCCGGCGGCGAAGCTCCAGGTGATGTTGTCGGTGAGCCCGTCGGGGTGGCACGACGCGCAGTCGCTCCAGCCGCTGTTGGACCAGCGCCCGCGGCCGGTGAAGAAGAACCGCCGGCCGTCCTGAGCGTCGCGCTCACCGGCGATGATCGTGGCCGAGCCGACCGTCGCGATCAGCCGCTGCTGCGACAGGTCGATCACGCCCAGCGAGCGGGTCACCCAGCAGTTGACGAACGCGCGCGCGCCGACGTGCGCGGTGACGATGCCGGTCGGCGCCTGGCACGGCCCCGGCGAGCTGGCCGGGGTGGTGTTGAGCTCGATCTGCTTGTTCTGGGCCGAGCCGAGCTGCGGGCCGCTGGCCGGATCGAGGACGACCCGCTGGACCGTGTCGGTGCCGCGCGCCAGCACGTAGGCGACGCCGGTGCCGACGAAGTCGAGGTCGACGATGTCGGCCAGGAACTGCCGGCCCGTCGGATCGGGGATCTGATCGCGCACCAGCCGCGGCAGCACCATCGTACCGTTGAGCCCGCGGTCCTCGGCGTGGGCGGTCAGGTCGCCGACGTAGAGCACGGCGTGGACGTTGGTCTGGAAGTTGACCGGCGCCGCGGGGGCGGCGGAGATGCTCGGCACGTAGATCTTCGCGCCGACGACGACGGCGCCCCAGAGCTGGTTGGGCGCGGTGATCGCGGTCGGCGTGCCGGCGGCGGCGCCGGCCGGCGCGAACCCGGTGTCGATCGGCGCGAACGTGATCGGCGCCTCGGGCGCGAGATCGCTGGTGCGGTACAGGCGGACCCGGCCGGCGCGGCTGCCGTCGGCGCCCTCCTCGCCGGTCGGCTCGCCGAAGAACTCGGGCACGACGATCAGCTCGTCGCTGTCGTCGGCGTCGCCGTCGTTGGTGACGGCGAGCCCGCGCGGGTTGCGCGGCGCGGTGATCGCGCCGGTCTCGATCATGGTCGCGGTCGCGACCACCGCGATCCGGCCCTCGGCCCACTCGGCGACGTACAGGGTCGCGCCGGTCGGCGACAGCGCCAGGCCGGTGGGCTCGGAGCCGACCGCGAGCGGGCCCGAGACGGACGGCGCGGCGCCGTCGACGTTCGAGATCTTCACGACGGTCGCGTCGCCGCGGTTGGCGACGAACGCGGTCTTGCCGTCGGGGTGGATCACGACCGCGCTGGGCTCGCGCCCGGTCGGCACCTCGGCGATCCGCGCGTTGGTCGCGGTGTCGAAGATGCTGACGGTGCCCGCCTCCGGGTTGACCATCAGCACGCGGGTGTCGTCCTCGGTGATCGCGATCGTGCCGGACTTCGACGGCCGCGACGCGGTCACGGTCGCGACCGGCGCGTCGACGTCGACCGCGGCGTCGACGCCGGGCGGGGCGTCGGTCGAGGGGGTGGCGCCGTCGTCGCTGCAAGCAGCGGCCGCGAGCGCGGTGGAGATCACGAAGTAGGGCAAGCTCGAACGAGTCAAGGGGTCCTCCAGGGCGATGAGGTGACGACCCATTGCCAGCGGCGTGCCGCCCCCGCGCCACGACATCCCGCGCACTTGCCGCCGCGACCGGCCGCCGCGGGCCGGCACGTGCCGGCACGTGCCAGCGCGTGTGCCTGGCCGCGGCTGGGCCCGGCGAGGCCGTCGCCGCTGGCCCTGGCGGCATCCGCGCCCTCGTGGTTCGATCGCCGGATGGCGGCGCCGTCCGCATCCTCGCTCGCCGCCGATCACGTCATCGATGGCCGCTACGTCATCGAGCGCCTGCTCGGGCGCGGCGGCATGGGCGAGGTCTACGCCGCGCGCCGGCGCAGCCTCGACGACCTGGTCGCGCTCAAGCGGCTGCTGCCGGCCCAGGACACGCCCGCCAACCGCCAGCGGTTCGCGATCGAGGCCCAGGCCGCCGCGCACATCCGCCACCCCAACGTCGTGCGCCTGTTCGACTACGGCGTCGATCCCGCGGTCGGACCGTACCTGGTGATGGAGCTGCTCGAGGGCCCGACCCTGGCGGCGCTGTGCGACGGCCAGCGCCTGCCGCTCGCGCGCGCGCTGAGCGTGTTCGCGGGCGTGTGCGCCGCGATCGAGGCCGGGCACCGGCGCGGCATCGTCCACCGCGACATCAAGCCCGCCAACGTGATCGTGGGCGCGGCCGACGACGGCCGCGAGCTGGTCAAGGTCCTCGACTTCGGCCTCGCGGTCGACCTGCGCCTGGTCGAGCGCGCCATCACGACGCCCGGCACGATCATCGGCACCGTCGCGTACATGGCGCCCGAGCAGACCGACGGCCGGGCCGCGTCGCCGGCGACCGACGTGTTCGCGCTCGGCGTGCTCCTGTACCAGCTCGTGACCAACGCGCTGCCGTTCGGCGGCGCGACCGCGGTCGAGACCCTGCTAGCGATCAGCGGCGGCCGCTACCCGAGCCCGCGGGCGCTGGTGCCCGACCTGCCCGAGCGCGTCGTGGCGGCGATCGACGCCGCGCTCGCGCGCGACCCCGCGGCCCGGCCGAGCAGCCCCGAGCGCCTGGCCCAGCTCGCCACCGGCGACGCCGCCGGCGCGCCGCCGCCGCTGGTCGCGCCGACGCGCGCGCGCCGCCCCAGCGCGGTCACGGCGGTCACGCGCTCGGACGGGCCGTCGTTCGGGCACTTCGTCGGGCGCGCGCGCGAGGTCGCTCAGCTCGAGCGGACGCTGGCCGAGACCCGCAGCGGTCGGCCGCCGCTCGCGGTGATCACCGGCGACGCCGGCGTCGGCAAGTCGCGCCTGGCCGAGCGGATCGCCACGACCGCACGGCGCCAGGGCGCGCTGGTGCTGTCGGGCCGGTTCTACGACTACGTCGGCAGCCGGCCGCCGCCGCTCGAGACGTTCCTGGCGATGATCGACGACTGCACCCGCCCGGCCAGCACCAACGACCCGCGCGGCGGCCTGGCCGAGGTCGGCTCCGGTCAGCGCTGGTCAGCGTTCGCGGCCATCGCCGACGAGCTCGCCGGCCAGGCCGCCGGTCGCCCGATGGTGCTGGTGCTCGACGACCTGCACTGCGCGACCCGGCTCGATCTCGAGCTCCTCGATCACCTGCACCGCACGCTGGGGCCGCGCGGCACGATGCTCCTGACCACGGCCCGGACCGCCGACGCCAGCCCCGACTTCGCCGGCTGGCGGGCCGGCCGCGGCGCCGATCTGCTCGAGGTGCCGCTGGGCCGGTTCGGCGAGGACGAGGTCCGCGCGTGGATCGACGGCGCGTTCCACGGCCTGCGGGTGACGCCGATCGAGACCCGGCAGCTGCTGCGCGCGAGCGGCGGCAACCCGTTCGCGCTGGTCGAGATCACGCGCCAGCTGCTCGCGCGCGGCGACCTGGCGCGGGCCGGCGACGGCTGGCGGCTGCGCCTCGACGGCGACACCGCGCTGCCGGCGAGCGTCGCCGCGATGGTGTCGGCCCGGCTCGACGAGCTGGCCGCCGCCGACCGCGCGATCCTCGAGTACGCGGCGGTGCTCGGCGACGAGTTCCGGGCGGCCACGGTCACCGCGGCGGCGGCCGCGACCGAGGCCGCGGTCGACGACGCGCTCGACGCCGCGCTGGCGCTGCGGCTGCTGTCGGATCGCGAGCTCACCGTGGGCAACGACCTGCGGTTCGCCAGCCCGATCGTGCGCCAGTGCGTCTACGACCGCATGCCGGCGCGCGCGCGGCGGCGGGCCCACCGCGCCGTCGTCGACGCGCTCACGGCGATCTACGGCACCGGCGATCCCCGGTTCGCGCACGTCTTCGCCTACCACCACCACGCGATCGGCGCGTGGCCCGAGGCGTTCGGGTTCGCGGTGGCCGCCGCGACCGCGGCGCTGAGCCGCGGCGATCTCGACCTGGCCCACGCCGCCGTGGTCCGCGCCGACGGCGCCGCCCAGGAGCTCGTCGCGATCGGCGGCGCGCGCGACGCGACGCTGGCCGCGCGCCTCGAGCTCGTGGCCGGCACCGTCGCCACGGCCCTGGGCGAGCCGACCACCGGCGCCGCCCGCCTCGAGCGCGCCGCGGCCCTGGCGCCGACGGCGGACCTGGCGATCGACGCCCACATCGAGCTGGCCCGCAACCTGGCCGCCCGCGGCGAGCTGGTCGCCGGGGTGGCGGTGGCCGAGCGCGCCGCGGCCACCGCCGGCGCCAGCGATCCCGTGCGCGCGCTCACCGCCCGGACGATGGCCGCCGACATCGGCGGCCGCGCCGGCCTGGTCACGATCGAGGTGCTCGACGCGCTGGTCGCCGAGTGCGAGGGCCAGCGCGATCGCCGCGGGCCCGAGCTGCTGGCGCGCGCGCTGCTGGTGCGCGCGTGGCGGCACATGAAGGCGGGGCGCTTCGGCGACGCCGACCGCGACAGCGCCCGCGCCCGCGACCTGGCCCGGGCCCGCGGCCTGCTCGAGATCGAGCTGCGCGTCGTCGGCAGCCAGGCCGCGATCCGCAGCGAGGCCGGCGACCTGGCCGGGTCGCACCAGTTCGCCGAGCAGGCCCTGACGATGGCGCGCCGGCTCGGCGATCGCCGCCGCGAGGGCATCGCGCTGGCGAACCTCGGCGAGGGCTACGCCCAGGACGGCGACCCCGCCCGCGGCCAGGGCCTGCTCGACGACGCGCTCCGCATCTTCGTCGCGATCGGCGACCGCGCGTGCGAGGGCGACTGCCGGGTCAACCTGGGGCGCGCGCTCCTGGCCCTGGGCCGCACCGACGACGCGATCGCGATGCTCGCGGCCGGCGCCGAGATGTGCGCGCGCGCGTCGCGGACCGAGTACGAGGGCATCGCGCGCACGCTGCTGGGCGAGGCCCAGCGTGGCCGCGGCGATCTGGCGGCCGCGGCGGCCGAGCTCACCGCCGCGGTCGAGCTCTTGCGCCGCATCGATCTCAACACCCGCTGGCGCGCCGAGCTCGAGCTGGCCCACGTGCTCACGGCCCAGGGCCACGACGACCACGCGCGCCCGCACGCGCGCAGCGCGCGCGATCAGCTCGCGTGGCAGCGCGCCCACCTGGCGCCCGGCACCGCCACGACCGCGCTCGACCTTGCCCTGGCCGACGCGACCGAGCTGCTCGCCCTGCTGGCCGAGGCGTGACCGCGCTCCTGGTCGGCGCGGTCGCCGGGGTGATCGTGGTCGAGGCCCGCGACGACGCCGCGCCGCCGCTGCACCCGCGCGAGGCCGCGGCGATCGCCGACGCCGCGCCCATCCGGCGGGCCGAGTTCGCCCGCGGCCGCGCCTGCGCCCACGCCGCGCTGCGCGCGCTCGGCCGCCCGACCGAGGTGATCGCCCGGGCGCCGTCGCGGGCGCCGGTGTGGCCGCCGGGCGTGGTCGGCAGCATCACCCACTGCGCCGGCCTGGCGGCGGCCGCGGTCGCCGACCGAGCGCGCCTGCGCGGACTCGGCCTCGACGCCGAGCCGAACCGCCCGCTGCCCGACGGGATCCTGGCCACGGTCGCGTCGTCGACCGAGCGGGCCTGGCTCGAGACCGCGCCGCGCGGCGACCTCGCCTGGGATCGGCTGCTGTTCTCGGCCAAGGAGAGCGTGTTCAAGGCCTGGCACCCGCTGGCCCAGCGCTGGCTCGGCTTCGAGGACGCCGAGGTCGAGGTCGACGTCGCGGCCGCGACCTTCACCGCGACCATCGCGGTGCCCGGCCCGGTCCGCGCGCTGCGCGGCGCGTTCGCGTCCGACGCCGCGCACCTGGCCACGCTCGCGTGGATCGACTGACGGCGCGCTCAGCCCGGCATGCGGACGCCCGCGACGCCGGTCACCGGCGGGCGCGCGGTGGGCGGATCGCCGCCGCCGCCGGCCACCGCCCGCGCGTACGGCTCGACGGCGCGCACGACCCGGGCGACGGTCGCCGGTGGCAGGTTGAGCTCGCCGGCGAGCTTGGCCGTGATCGCGGCCGCGTCGACGAGCTGGCCCTCGCGGATGCCGATCAGCATCGCCGCCGCCAGCGCCGTGTCCTCGGCGGTCTCGAGCACGATCACCGCGTCGCCCAGCAGGCGGCGCCAGTTGGCCTCGACGCGGTCGTTCGCCGCGCGCGCCGGATCCGGGATCAGGAAGAACGGGTGGTACCGCCGCGCCAGCGCGTCGACGATGTCGTCGATCGGGACGTGGGCGGGGACCTCGTCGCCGATCACCTCGGCCAGCTTGGCGCGATCGGCGTAGAGGTACCAGACCTCGTCGCCGGTCATGAAGAAGTAGCCCTTGTCGCCGCGCCGCTCGAAGCAGTCGAGCGCGGTGTGGTGGGCCGCGAAGTACATCGGGAGGTCGTAGGACTCGCCGCGCCACTCACCACCACCCTCGAGATGGATGTCGCGCAGCCAGCGATCGATGAGCGCGTCCTCGCTCTCGAACTGACCGACCTGGAGCGGCGACCGGCTCTCGAAGGCGTTGCCGACCGCCATGAACATCACCTGCGGGTCCGGCAGCACCGTCAGCACGCTCTTCATGAACGCCGGCAGGGTCTTCTGGGCCAGCTCGAGCGGGATCTCGCCCATCGAGCCGCTGACATCGAACGCGAAGACGATGCCGCGCGAGGCCGGGTGCGCGGCGCTGTCGCGCGCCTCGCGCACCGTCACCCCGCGCGGGTTCAGGTCCGGGTGGCAGCTGCCCTGCGCGAACACCTGCGCCTTGGTGAGCCCCGCGCGCGCGCGCGTGGCGGCCTCGTGCTGCTCGTAGCTGTAGCGTCCTCCGCCCATGCGAACCTCCGTGGTGGAGGCCCGAGCATATCCCCGGTCTCGTGCGCGCGGCGTCAGCCCCGGCGCGCGCGCGCCGCCATCGCCGCCAGGCACGCGAGCCACGCCGCCGCGACGCCCGCGGTGACCACCGGCCCGAACTGCGCCGGCAGCGCGACCGCGCCGATCGTCAGCACCAGCGCGACCACGCTCGCGCCCGCGCCGAGCCGGCCCCAGGTGCCGGCGCGGGCCAGGATCGTCGCGGCGGTCGCCGCGGTCGCCCCCAGCGCCAGCCACTTGACCGCCGTCACCCACGGCAGCCGCGCCAGCCACGGCGAGCCTGGATCGAGCCCGGGCGTGAGCGCGAGCAGGCACACGTCCTCGAGCAGATCCGCCAGGAGCGCCAGCGCGACCAGCGCGACCCCGACCTGCACCTGCCGGCGCGACGCCCGCGCCGACGACGCGAAGAACGCCACCAGCAACAGTCCGTACGCGGGCATGAACAGCGCCAGGTCGACGAGGTTCGCGGTGTCCATCGCCGTGACCAGGCGCTCGCGGCACGGCCCCGGCGGGCCGAACAGCGCCGCCAGATCACCGCCGTCGCGCGCCAGCTCGAACGCGATGATCGGCGGATAGCGCTCGGCCAGCCCGCCGCACGCTCGCGGCCGCGCCAGGATCGCCGACGCCGCGGCCAGGGCCAGCACCACGGCGCCCGCGCCTACACCGATCCGAGCCCATCGACGACGGCGCGCGTCCATCGGCCGATCGTCGGCGCCCGGGCCGGCGTGGTCAACCGCCGGGATGGACTGTTGCGCCCACGCCCCTTCCGCGGGCGCGAGGCGGCGTTAGCGTAGTGGCCATGCCCGCGACCATCCGCCGAGCCCACGAGCGCGGCCACGCCGACCACGGCTGGCTGTCGAGCTTCCACACCTTCTCGTTCGCCGACTACCACGACCCCGCCCACATGGGCTTCCGCGCGCTGCGCGTGATCAACGACGACACCGTCGCGCCCGGGCGCGGTTTCGGCACCCACCCCCACCGCGACATGGAGATCGTGTCGTACGTGCTGTCGGGCGAGCTGGCCCACCGCGACTCGATGGGCAACGGCTCGGTGATCCGACCCGGCGACGTCCAGCGCATGAGCGCCGGCACCGGCGTCCGCCACAGCGAGGAGAACCCGTCGCGCACCGCGCCAGTCCACTTCCTGCAAATCTGGATCGTTCCCGACCAGCGCGACCACCCGCCCAGCTACGAGCAGATCCACGTGCCGCCCGAGGCGCGCCGCGGGCAGCTCCGGCTGGTGGCGTCGCCCGACGGCGCCGATGGCTCGGTCAGCATCCACCAGGACGCGCGGATGTGGGCCGGGCTGTTCGACGCCGGCGAGCGCGCGATCCACACCGTCGCGCCGGGCCGCCACGCCTGGATCCACGTCGCGCGTGGCCAGGCCACGGTCGGCGACCACGTGCTGGGCGCCGGCGACGCCCTCGCGACCAGCGACGCCGGCGACGTGACCATCACCGGCGACGGCGCCGAGGTGCTGGTGTTCGACCTCGCCTGACGCCTGACGCCTGACGCCCGACGTCTGACGCCTGACGCCCGACGCGGGTTCACGTTGGAGATCGCGGGGCGCTGCCGTTACGCTCCCGCCCGATGCGCAGGCTGGTGCCGCTGGTGCTCGCGACCGCGTGCTCGTTCGAGCCGACCGGCACCCGTGACGGCGCGCCACCCGGCGAGCTCGACGCGCGCGCCGCGGTCGACGCCGCGGTCGACGCCGCCCCGCAGGTGTGTCGCGTCGCGGCCACCACACCGACCGCGACCGGCACGACGCTGGGCTCGACCGGTGGCGGCAGCGCGCGCGACCCGCTGGGGTGCCCGCCCGGCGAGCTGCCGATCGGCGCAGCGTTCGACCTCACCGACAACCGGATCACGAACCACGGCAACCAGCGCCTGGTCTCGGGCATCCACCTGCGCTGCGGGGCGATCGATCTCGTCGACGGCGTCGCCCTGGTCGCGCCGACCGGCGAGGTCGTGCTGCGCGGCGACACCGGCGGCAACTGCTCGAACTACCTCGCGTTCACCACCAGCGCTGAGGCGGCGTGCCCCACCGGTACGGTGCTGGTCGGCCTCGACGGCAACCGCCCCGACGACGTGCTGTTCAACAACGTCAGCCTGCGATGCGCGCCGCTGTCGGCCGCGGCGGTCGTCGGCACCGACGTCACGCTGGTCGCGGTGACCGGCACCGGCACCGACGCCAACCAGCCCCAGACCGCGGCGTGTCCGGCCGGGACCGCGGTGGTCGAGCTGCGCCCGAACTCCGGCTGCGGCATCGACGGCGTGACGCTGCAGTGCGCGCCGCTCGCGTGCCCGTGATCGCTCCGCGCAGTCGGCGCGCGCGCGTGCCCGGGAGCGCTACTGGCAGTCGGCGCGCGCGCGTGCCCCGGGAGCGCTACTGGCAGTCGGCGTAGCCCTCCTCAGGATCCAGGCCGCACGCCTGGCCCGAGGCGGCGCAGTCGACCTGCACCAGCCGGCCCGCCGCGCAGTGGCGCACGGTCGCGCCGTCGCAGGTGCCGACGTCGTCGACACCGCCGCAGTCGTCGACGAGCTCGGCGGTCGCCGCCGGCGCGGTCGCGCCGAGGCCCTGCCGCGCGGTCGCGCTCGACG
Source organism: Myxococcales bacterium (assembly GCA_016717005.1). Taxonomy (NCBI): domain Bacteria; kingdom Pseudomonadati; phylum Myxococcota; class Myxococcia; order Myxococcales; species Myxococcales bacterium. The sequence continues at coordinate 86,907 of JADJUF010000036.1, forward strand.
TCCGGGTCAGGCTGACCGAGCCCCAGTTGTCGACGCCGGTCGCGATCACCCGCTGGACCGAGGCGGTCGTGTAGCCGGTCTTGCGCGCGGTGATCGTGACCGCGCCGACCGGCACGCCGGTCAGCGTGTAGACGCCGGTCGCGGACGAGGTCGCGGTGAGCGACCCGACGGTGATCGTCGCCCCGGCGATGCGCGCCGAGGTGTCGCTGCCCTGGTAGATCACGCCGGTCAGGTTGGCGGTCGCCGGGGCGGGCGTCGGGGTCGGGGTCGGCGTCGGCGTCGGGGTCGGCGTCGGCGCGCTGCTGCACGACGGGCCGGCCGCGAACCCGCCCGCCGGCGCCCGGTCCATGCGGCTCGCGGTGGCGTTGCCCCAGACGCCGTCCTCGGCGATCCGGTCGCCGGGGTTGTTGCGGTTCCACAGCCGCTGGAACGCCTTCACCGCCAGCGGCCGGATGTCGACGGCGCCGACGCCCTGGTAGTCGAAGTGGACCACGTCGCTCGAGCCGAGCCAGCGGAAGCCCTGGCCCTGCAGCCGGGCCTTCCACGTCGAGTACGCCGGCACGTCGATCGCGACGCCCGACTCGTGGTTCGAGCGGCCGGGCCGGGCCGCCAGGCTGACGACGCTGGTGCAGCGCCCGTGCGTGTACCAGTAGTAGAGGACGTACTGCTGCGCCGTGGCGCGGGTGCTCGAGGAGATCGTGATCGGGCTGCCGCCGGTCGCGGCCCGGAGCCCGCGCGCAGCGCCGACGTTGAGCTGCGGCAGCGCGCCTGCGCCGAGGCTGACGCCCGGGATGTCGGCGATCGACGTCAACGTGTCGGGCCGCAGGCAGTTCACCTCGGCCAGGAGCTGCTGCGCCAGCGGCTTCACGCCGGCGGTGCTGCACGCGGTGCGGGCCACATCGCCGACGGTGGCGCCGACCGCGAACACGTTGCGATCCGGCACGTCCGGATCGCTGAGGAAGATGTCCTCCTCGTTGTCGTCGTCGACGTAGCCGTCGACCGTGACGTCGGTGGCGCAGGCGGTGAGGGACACCAGCAGGAGGGCGAGAGCGCGACGAGCGAGACGCATCCCGGGCCCTATCGCAACCCGAGTGCCAGCGGTAAGCGCTCGGAACCCCGTCGGAGCCGATGTAGGCCTGATGTGCACTGTCTGCGATCGTCGGCGATCGGCGCGGACGATCGTGTGCAGGTGACGAGGTAGGACAGGGTGCGCATGGCCGGGCCTTGAACCAACGTTCGCTCGACCGACGGACGCGACGCGCAGCGTCGAGCGCTCGCTGCCACGCTGGCCGCGCCGACCTGGCACACCGACGACAGTTGACCCCGGACAGGTGACCCCACCGCGGGTGGTGGGCCATGTCGTACACGTGGAATCGCGCGCCGAGATGCCAGTCAGCGATGGTCGCGACCCGAGGCGGCCCTTTCGTTCGTGGCACGGATCGTGATTCAATAAGACTGTCGACTCTTTTTCGGGGGACCCAACATGAAGTTTCGCCGCGTCCTGACCGCCGTCCTGTTCGTCGCCCTCGCCGCCTGTGGCGGCACCGGCGACGACACCACCAACCCGCCCGCCACTGACACTGACGGCGACGGCATCTCCGACGCCGACGAGGGCGCCGCGACCAACATCGACACCGACGGCGACGGCACACCCGACTACCAGGACGCCGACTCGGACGGCGACGGCATCGAGGACTACCGCGAGGGCGGCGACGCCGACCCGGCGACGGCGCCGGTCGACTCCGACGGCGACGGCACCCCCGACTTCCGCGACACCGACTCCGACAACAACGGCCGCCCCGACGGCGTCGACGGCGCCGGCGACCTCGACGGCGACGGCCAGGCCGACTTCCAGGACCCCGACGACGACGGCGACGGCATCCCCGACGGCGTCGAGCTCGGCTCCGACCCGCTCAACCCGGTCAACACCGACGGGACCGACGCGCCCGACTTCCAGGACACCGACTCCGACAACGACACCATCCTCGATCGCGACGACGGCGTCATCGACTACGACGGCGACACCATCGGCAACTGGCGCGACACCGACTCCGACGGCGACTGCCGCAGCGATCAGGTCGAGTCGGGCGGCGTCAGCCCGCCGCGCGACACCGACGGCGACAGCCGCCCCGACTTCAACGACCTCGACAGCGACGACGACGGCCTGCTCGACAGCGCCGAGGATCTCAACTGCAACGGCGTCCGCGACGGCACCGAGACCGACGCCGGCAACGCCGACACGGACGGCGACGGCGTCAGCGACCTGATCGAGGCCGCGGCCGGCACCGACGCCAACGATCCGCTGGACAACCCCCAGGCCAACGGCGACTTCGTGTTCATCGAGCCGTACCAGGCGCCGCAGTTCCCCACCGACGACGACCTCGACTTCTCCAGCCGCCTCCAGGCGCTCGACATGTACGTCATCATCGATCGCTCGGGCTCGATGTCGACCGAGATCGCCGCGGTCCGCAACAACCTGGCGACCGCGGTGCGCAACCTGACCTGCCCGCCGCTGGGCACCGGCGACCCCGCGACCTGCATCCCGGATCTGTGGGCCGGCGCCGGCACCGTCGGCTACTCCGGCAGCGGCGCGAACACCTACAGCAACCACGTCGATCTGCAGCCCCTGCCCAGCTTCGCGGCGATCCCGACCACCGAGCCCGCCGGCTGCTGCGCCGAGCCGCTGAACTTCTCGGTGTTCGCCGCGATCACCGGCAACGGCACCGCCGCCGCCACCGGCTGCGGCCTGTCGGGCGTGAACCCCCGCGCGACCTGCGCCGGCTCGCCGGCCGCCAACGCTGGCTACCCGACCTTCGGCTACCCGTGCTTCCGCGAGGGCGCGCTGCCGGTGATCCTGCTCGCCACCGACGAGCAGCCGCTCAGCGCCGGCGACACCAACAAGTGCCCGAACTGGAACACCGTCGTGCTGCCCCAGATGACCAGCCGCAGCGCGCGCCTGGTGGGCATCCTCGGCAGCGGCTTCGCCGCCAACACCGACGTCGACCTGCGCGCCATGGCCACCGCCACCGGCGCGGTCGACGCCGCCGCCGGCAACGCGCCGCTGGTCTTCGACGGCGCCGGCGCCAACGCCGCGACCGCGATCGAGAACGGCATCCGCACGCTCGCGAACGGCGTGCCCCTCGACCTCGCCGCCGGCACCAGCGACGACCCGTCCGACGCCGTCGACGCGGTCGCCGCGTTCGTCGATCACCTGGAGACCCTGCAGCTCGGCACCGCGGCCTGCGCCAACATGCTGACCGATCGCGACAGCAACGGCGACGGCTTCCGCGACGCCTACGACAACGTCCGCGCCGGCACCCCGGTGTGCTGGAAGCTGTTCTCGAAGGTGAACAACGCGGTCCCGGCCACCGACCAGCCGCAGCTGTTCAAGGCCACGGTCACCGTGACCGGCGACGGCGTCACGGTGCTCGACACGCGCGACGTCTACTTCCTGGTGCCGCCCGAGCCCCAGGATCCGCCGATCAACTGATCACAGCGGCGCCGTCCGACGCGGCTGGGCGGGACGCGCGGGCTGGGCGGGACGCGCGGATGGGCGGGCTGGGCGGGACGCTCGGCATGGGCGGGATGCTCGGTGCGCCGCGGGTCTGTCGCCCGCGGCGAGGCGATGGCACACTGCCGCCGATGAAGGCGAAAGACATCGCGACGCGCCTGCTCCGGCTGGCGGGCTGGGAGATCGAGGGCGAGGTGCCGCGGGTCGCGAAGTGCGTGGCGCTGGGCGTGCCGCACACCAGCAACTGGGACGGCGTGCTGATGATCGCGATGGCCGTCGCCGGTGACATCGACATGTCGTTCATGATCAAGGACGACTGGCTGCGCGGCCCGCTGGGTCCGCTCATGCGCAGGCTCGGCGCGATCGGCATCGATCGCACCAAGGCCAACAACGTGGTCCAGGGGATGATCGACGAGCTGCGCCGCCGTGACCGGCTGTGGCTGGTGATCCCGCCCGAGGGCACGCGCGGCCACACCGACTACTGGAAGTCGGGCTTCTATCACATCGCGCTGGGCGCCGGCGTCCCGATCCTGCCGGGCTACATGGACTACAAGCGCAAGCGCATGGGCATCGGCGCGCCCATCGAGCTGACCGGCGACATCGGCCTCGACATGGATCGGATCCGCGCGTTCTACGCCGCCAAGGCCCCGACCGGCCACGTCCCCGCCGACTTCGGCCCGATCCGGCTGCGCGACGAGCCCACGATCAACTGAGTTCCAGAGGGTTCGTCGCCGAACCCTCCCCCGTCGGGGGCAAGCCCCGACAGGGCCCCCACCCGAGGCGCGAGACTCCCGGCGCGCGGACCGGTGCTCGACCGAAAAACTACAAGCTCTGATTCTGAGCTCCCGAGAGTTCGTGGCCGAACACCCACGACGCGAGACGCCCGGCGCGTGGACCAGGCCGGGGCACGCCACGGTCGGCGCGCTCGACCGGGCCAGCCCACCGACGACCACCCACGACGCGAGACGCTCGCCGCGTGGACCGGCGCTCGACCGAAAAGTTGAAGCGCTGCGTGTCCGGGCCGGCCGGTCGCCAGGCCGCCGGTCGTCGCCCCGCCACGACATCGCGATCCCCGCCGGCCCGGAGTTGGGCTACCGTCGGGGCGGGGATGATGGCAGACGAAGAGCGTCCGGCCCGCAGTCGCTACGAGCACCGCGGACACCTCGGCAGCGGCAGCTTCGGCACCGTCGACCGCGTCTACGACCGCAGCCGCGGTCGCGAGGTGGCGCTCAAGCGCCTGCACGGCACCGACGGCGCCGCGATCTACCGGTTCAAGCGCGAGTTCCGCTCGCTGGTCGGCCTGGCGCACCCCAACCTCGTCGACCTCTACGAGCTGGACTGCGTCGACGACGAGTGGCTGTTCACGATGGAGCTGATCGACGGCGTGCGCTTCGACCAGTGGGTGCGGCCCGATCCCGAGGCGCCGCTCGACCGCGCCCGCGCACTCGACGCGTTCGGGCAGCTCGCCGACGCGGTGCTGGCGCTGCACCACCTCGGCAAGCTCCACCGCGACCTCAAGCCGTCGAACGTCCTCGTCGACGTCGCCGGCCGGGTCGTGCTGCTCGACTTCGGGCTGGTGTCCGATCCCGACACGCCCGAGCCGCCCGCGACGCGACCGGTGGGCACCGCGGCGTACATGTCGCCGGAGCAGGGCGCCCGGATGCCGTTGACGCCGGCCAGCGACTGGTACGCCGTCGGGGTCATGCTGTACGAGGCGCTCACCGCCCAGCGCCCGTTCCACGGCCGGGCCGACGAGGTGCTGCTGCGCAAGGTCACCGAGCCGGCGCTGCCGCCGCGCCACCTCGTCCCGACCGTGCCTGCTGATCTCGATCGGCTGTGCGTCCGGCTGATCGATCGCGATCCCGACCAGCGCCCGGGCGGTGAGGAGGTGCTGGCCGCGCTCGGACGGGCGCCCTCGGCGGCGACCCGGAAGTATGCAAGTCCCGCGACGCCCCGCGTGGGTCTGTGTCGCGATCTCGCCCGCTTCTGCGACCTGCTCCGCCAGGCGTTCGTCGACAGCCGCGACCACGCGGTCGTGTCGGTCGTGCTCGGCCCGGCCGGCTCCGGCAAGACCAGGCTGCTCGAGTCGTTCCTGGCCGAGGTCCGCGCGAGCCACGCGCCGCTGGTGGTGGGCGGTCGGGTCACGCCCGGCGACCGCACGCCGTTCCCGGTGCTCGACGCCGCCGTCGATCAGATCGGCAACTTCGTGCTCACCTTGCCCCCGCTCGAACTGGCGGCGGTCGTCGGCGACGTGCTGGAGATGCTGCCGATGTTCCCGGCGCTGGCGCGCTTGCCGCTGCTCGAGCGCCTGACGCCGCTGACCGCGACCGAGCTCGATCCCGACCAGCTCGAGCAGCGCGCGTTCACCGCGCTGGCGCGCCTGAGCGGGCGCCTGGCGGCCCACCGGCCGGTGATCGGCTGGGTCGACGACGCCCACGCGACGATCGGGCGCGGCTTCCAGATCCTCGACGCGCTGCTCGGTCCGGGCCACCACGTCCACCTGATCTACCTGCACCGCAGCGAGGTCACCGACACCCCGGTGCTGCGGGCGCTGCGCGACCTGCCCGACGGCGCCGACGTGCGCTGGCTCGAGCTGCCCGCCGCGCCCGCGTGAGCTCCGCGGCGGCGGCGCCGCCCGGGCACGTCAATTCCCGAAGCCGCCGGCCCAGGCGCCGGCCGAGACCGCCGCCGCCGACTGCGAGAACACCTGGAACGCCTTGCGGATCTCACCGGTGGTGTTGCCCGGCGTCAGGATCCACCGATCGACGATGCCCATGTCGCGGAACACCTTCTTGAAGTCGGTGGTGCCGTCGCTGATGCCCATCGCCGCGACGACGTGGTTCTCCTGCGCGACCATGTCGGCGACCAGCGCGCGCACCTCCTTGGCGGTGGCGCGCGTCGAGCCGTAGTCGCCGCCGTCGGTGATGAGCAAGGTCACGGTGCGCACCGGGACGCCAGCGGCGGCCAGCTCGGCGCTCTTGGCGATCACCGTGCCGAGCAGCACGATCGTCTGGTCGTAGAGCGGCGTCCCCAGGTGCGGATCGTAGTTGGCGGCGTCCATCGCGACCGCGTCGTCGAGGCCGACGTACGGGTACAGGATCGTGCCGTTGAGGTAGCGCGTGTGGACGAACACGTCGCCGGCCTGGCGCGAGCGCTTGAGCGCCTCGATCACCAGGTTGTGGCCGTCGCGCACCGCCGCGGTGTTGCCGGCGGCCGAGATCGACTGCGAGTCGTCGGGCATCATCGTCACCAGCACGACCTCGCTGGCGGCGACGTCGTCGACCGCGATGCCGAGCCCGGCCTGGATCTGCGCGCCCAGGTCGACCACGTCGAGCGCGGCGGCCGAGGCCGCGGACAGCGCGCCCTGCTTGCGGGCGTCGTCGAGGAGGCGCTGGGCGGTGCCCTTGGGCCGGTTGGTGTTGTCGTCGTCGTTGCGGTTGGACATGAGGAGCTCCTTCAGAGGTGAGCGGGGTGAACGGGCGGCGCGCCGGTCAGGCCAGGCCCGGCCACGCGGCCAGCGGGTCGGTCGAGCGCACCAGGTGCATGCCGGCGTCGGCGAAGCGCTGCAGCGCGTCGGTCGCGGCGCTGGTGAAGTCGACGGCGCAGCCGCCCTTGCCGTCGGGCACGGTCACCGCCGACATGCAGTCGGTGAGCAGGTAGACCTTGCGCGCGAGGGCCGGATCGATCGTCACGATCTCCGTCAGCAGGTCGTCGATCGTGCTCTTGACGCAGTGGCTGGCGGCCTGGCCGCCGATGACCACGGCGTCGGCGCCGAGCAGGGTCTTGACGAAGCTGGTGTTGCGCTGCGCCAGCGGCGCGCCGTCGAACCGCGCCAGCACCTCGGGCCGGAGCACCGAGTAGTTCTCGGTCAGCGGGTTGCCGCCCTTGACCTCGACCCACGACTGCGCGCCGCGGGCGAACGCGTGGAACAGCCGCGCGGCGTGGACCACGCCGGCCAGGGCGTGCCCGTCGGAGCCGAGCAGGCAGTGCGGCGGCCACAGGTACAGCTGGTACTTGCCGGCGCGCTCGAGCTCCTCGCAGTAGAACCGCACCTGCTTGGTCAGCCAGGCGTAGTTGCCGCCGCACAGCCACTTGGCCATCGCCGGGTTGGGCCGCACGTCGCCCTTGGCGAGATCGTCGGACGTGACCACGCGGTGCGCGGTCAGGGGCGCGTCGTCGCGGTCGAGCCAGAACGACGGCGAGAAGATCTGGAACGCGAAGTGGGTGTCCATGGTCGTGGTCACGTCGGTGATCGCGCCCAGGTTGCGGTAGACGAACTCGGCGATCCGGCGTGAGTCGTCGACGGCGCCGGTGCCGCTCTGGCCGGCGACGTAGAGCGAGCCCTCGGGGAAGCAGAAGTCCTTCTGCACGTCGATCAAGAGCAGGTGCACGCGGCGCTCGTCCGACGCGGCCGGGCGCAGCCCGTGGGCGCGGCGCCAGTCGGCGGCGGCGGTCGCGAGCGCGGTCTCGTCGGGGCGGTAGCCCCAGCGGCCGGCGTCGGCGGGCTGGTAGTGGGACGGCAGCGGCAAGGTCGGGACGGTGCGAGTGGCCATGACTCCTCCTAGCCCGCGGTGCGGGCGGTGAACGTGAGCGCGACGGCCGGCGCCGGGCCGGTCGGCAGGGACAGGGGCGCGCCGGCCTTGCGGATGGCGAGGCCGTCGCGGGTGACGAACAGGTCGTCGGTGACCGCGCACAGCGGCGCGGTGTCGACGAAGCGCCGGGTGACGCGGACCTCGCCCGCCTCGGCCTCGACCCGGACGACGCCGGCGTCGGTCGGCACGAACAGGTACGGCCCGGCCGCGCACGCGCCGGCCAGGCCCGGCATCCAGTCGGCGTCGGCGACCGGCGCCTCGGCCACGCCGACCACCGCGCCCGCGCGCACGCACGCGATCAGGTAGCGCTCGCGGGCGCCGTCGGCCTCGCGCCACCACAGCCACGCGCGGTCGTCGGCCAGCGCGCAGCCGTGGTCGACGACCCGGCCGCGCAGGGCCGGCAGCCGGGCGCGATCGTCGAGGCCGCGGCGCCCCGGCGCGAACGTGAACGCCACCGCGAAGCCGCCGGCCCGCCAGTAGCCGGCGCCGAGCTGGGCGCCGACCCACGCGTGCGAGACGCCCGGGACGATCTGGCCGATGACCTCGGGGCCGTGGGCCCCGGCCCGCATCAGCGCCGCGCCCGCGCGCCAGACCGCGGGTGCGCCCGGCTCGGCCGCGGTCGTGATCGGCCAGGTCGCCCGCGCCAGCGTGTGCGGATCGATCGCGCGGGCGCTGATCGCGCGCGTGATCGCGACCAGCGGCGCCGCGTGCAGACAGGTCGGGCACCGGCCGCGGCCGTGGTCGAGGGCGCAGCGCGGGCACCGCGTGAGCGTCAGCTCGTCGAGCAGGCCGCGGGGGCACGGGCCGCGGCCGCCGCCGTCGAACACCTGCCGGAAGTAGCGGGTCAGTCCGTCGGGGAGGCCGGCCAGGGGCGCCGCCGACCGCGGGTAGATCACGTCGGGGCCGAACACGCTGGGGCCGCGCAGCGGCCGCGCAGCCGGGGCCACGCGCGCGGCCGCGTCGGCCGGCTGGTGGACGCCGCCGAACGGCCCGACCCACGCCAGGGCCCGGAACAGCATGACCGCGTACGCGAACCAGTCGCTGGCGCGGTCGTGGGGTGCGGTGAGCGCCGGCGCCGACGCGGATCGATCGCACAGGCGCGGGTCGACGTAGCGATCGGTGAACATCGCGCACCGCCACGGCCCGTACTGGAGGCTGTCGGCGTCGATCAGGTGGCAGCGCGGGCCGTCGACCAGCACGTTGCCGTCGTTGAAGTCGCCGATCACCACGCCGGCGGCGTGAGCGGCCGTGACCGAGGCGTGGAGGTCGACGAACGCCGCCACCAGCGCCGCCAGGTCGACCGCCGCGCCGCGCCGGTGCTTGGGCTCGCCCAGCGTGAACATCGGCGCGCCCGCGACCTTGGGCATGACGTAGCCGACCACCGCGCGCCCGCGGCCGGCGCGGGCCAGCGCGGTCGGCGCCACGAACGCCGCCGGCAGCCCGCGCGGGAACGCCCCGAGCTTGGCCTCGACCTCGGCCAGGCGCGCGGCCACCGCGGCCTCGCGCGCCGGGTCGCCGGCGACGTCGGGGTGATCGACGCGCTTGTAGAGCTTGAGCGCGCGGCCGTCGCCGAGGTCGTAGACGTCGGCCTCGCCGCCCTGGCCGAGCACGGCCAGGCGGGCGACGTCGACCCGCGCGCCGTCGACGACGACCGTGGTCACGCCCGGCTCCAGCGCACGATCACCGCGGTGGTGTCGTCGTCGAGGTAGGCCGCGCGCCGGGACGTGCGGTGCGCCTCCCAGTCGATCTCGAGCCCGTCGTCGGCCAGCAGGCGCAGGCGTCGCTCGAGCGCGAACGGGTTCTTGTAGATCGCCTCGATCCCGGCCAGCTCATCGAGCGTCGGCGCGGCGGCGCGGCCATCCCGGGGCGCGACCAGCGGCACCGCGCCGTCGGTGGCCAGCACCAGCCGGTCGATCTCGGCGCGGCCCCGGACCCAGGTCGCGAGCGTGCGCGGCGGCCCGAACCAGGCCTCGGTCAGGTACGGCGGCGCGTTGTCCTCGAACGGGCCCAGGACGTGGACCACGTCGCCGAGCGCGACCACGCCGTCGCCGAGCGCCGCGACCGCGACCTGGTCGTCGGTGATCGCCGCCACCAGCGACGTGAACAGGAGGTGCTCGCGCGTGACCTCGGCCAGGTCGCCGCCCATGGCCGCGGCCACCACCGCCAGCCGGTCGAGCACGGTCGCCGCCATGGCCTGGAAGTCGCCGGCGGCGATCGGACCGCCGTCGCGCAAGCGCTCGGCCACGATCTGGGTCCACAACCGCGCGCCGATCGTCGCGCCGATCTCGCTGCGGCTGCCGCTGCCGCAGCCGTCGCAGACCGCGATCGCGACGCCGCCGGCGGTGCGCAGCACCCGGGCCGCGTCCTGGTTGGGGCGACCGATCCGCCGGTGGACCCAGCCGGCCACGCTGCCCGCGGCGATCTCGAGGTCGCCACCCACGGCGGCCTCGGGGGCTCGGGCGATGCGGCTCGGCACGGCTTCATCGGGGACGGTCGTGATCGTGTTCATGTGACACTAAGATGGTGTCCAATGGACACGATGTCAAGCCCGGCCGCGACGATCAGCCGCCGGTCACCGCCAACCCCGCGCGCGCACGGGGCGCGCGGCGCGGGTGTACGCTCGTCAGTGATGACGCTGCGGGTCGCGCTCGACGGGCTGGGCGATGCCGGCGGGCTGCACGCCCGGGCCCGGTTCCGCGCCCGGGCGCCGGTGCCCGCGGGGCGTGCCCGACGTCGCGTCGCAGGAGCCGTGCGCATCTGTACGTCGGCCAGCGCGTCGCCTGCGACGACGCGCGGCGACTGACCCCGGAGGAGTGCCATGAACCCGATCCGCGACAAGTTCTGCTCCGCCTGCGGCACCGCGTACGCACCGCCGCTCGCCTACCCGCGCCTGTGCGCCAACCCCGCCTGCCGGATGATGGTGTGGGCCAACCCGATCCCGGTCGCGGTCACGCTGGTGCCGGTGGTCCACGGCGCCCGCACGGGCCTGCTGGTCGTGCGCCGCGGCATCGAGCCCCGGCGCGGCCTGCTGGCGCTGGTCGGCGGCTTCGTCGAGGATCACGAGCGCTGGCAGACCGCCGCCGCGCGCGAGGTCCGCGAGGAGGTCCACGTCGAGATCGACGCCGACTCCGTGACGTTGCGCGACGCGGTCTCGACCGAGCCGCGGCCCAACCGGATCTTGCTGTTCGCGACCTGCGCGCGGGTCGACGCCGCCACGTTCCCGCCGTTCGCCGCCAACACCGAGTCGATGAGCCGCGGGGTGATCTTCGGCCCCGACGGCCTCGACGACGCGTTCGCGTTCCCGCTCCACGCGGCGGCCGCCCGCCGCTGGTTCGCCGAGCGCGGCGCCACCGGGAGCCTCGATCATCTCGAGCTCTGACCCCACGGCCGCCGGCGCCCCGCCGCGACCCGATGGCGTCGCCCGGTTCGAGCGCCACGACCGCGGCACGCACGGCACCGCGCCGATCTGCGCGCGGTGGCAGGCCGTCGACGGCTCGCCCCTGCCCGCCGGCGCCGCCAAGACCCGGCCGCGGCTGCGGCCGGATCGCTAGCGCGGCTCGGACCGCGCGCTCAGAATCAGACCGCGCGCAGCATCAGCTCGGCGACGGCCTGGTTGTAGGCCTCGGGCTCGGGCAGCTCGCCGGTGTCGGCCAGGTGGGCCTGGCCCAGGAGCACGCGGGCGCACCAGGCGATCCGCGGATCGTCGGCGCGCTCGAGGTGCACGACCCGCAGCTTGCCGATCAGCGGGTGGTCGCCGTTGACCTCGAGCACCGGCTTGACCTTGGGCACCGCGTGGCCGAGCTGCGCCATCATCCGCTGCATGCGTGGGGTCATGTCGTCGGCGTCGGCCACCAGGCAGGAGGCCGAGGAGGTCAGCCGGGTCGACAGCCGCACGTCCTTGACGTCCTCCTGGATCCCGGCGCGCAGCGCGGTCAAGAGCTCGCCCAGCTCGGCCTTGCGCTCATCGAGCTTGGCCGCCTCCTGCTTGCGCTCGTCCTCGGAGCCCAGCGCGATGTCGCCGCGGCCGATCGACACCAGCGCCTTGTCGCCGAACTTCGGCGCCTGCTCGAGCCACAGCTCGTCGATCGGATCGCTGAACAGCAGCACCTCGTAGCCGGCGCGGGCAAACCGCTCGAGCAGCGGCGAGCGCGCGACCGCCTCCTTCGACGGACCGGTCAGGTAGTAGATCGCGTCCTGCCCGTCCTTCATGCGCGCCACGTAGTCGCCGAACGAGACCAGCCCGTCGGCCTCCTTGGTCGACGCGGTCACGATCAGGTCGAGCAGCTTGTCCTTGTCGGGCGTGTCCCACCCGGCCAGGCCCTCCTTGAGCACCGGCCCGAACGAGGTCCAGAACGTGCGGTAGTCGTCGGGCTTGTCGCGCTTCATCTCGTCGAGCGCGCCCAGCACCTTCTTGACCAGCTGCTTGCGGATCAGCTGGATCTGCCGGTCCTTCTGCAGGATCTCGCGCGACACGTTCAGCGACAGATCGTGGGCGTCGACGACGCCGCGCACGAACCGGAGGTGCGTGGGCAGGAGCTCCTTGCACTCGTCCATCACGAACACGCGCTTGACGTAGAGCTGCAGGCCCCGCTTCATCTCGGGGTTGTAGAGATCGAACGGCGCCTTGCTCGGCAGGTACATGAGCGCGTAGGCCTCGAACGTCCCCTCCATGCGCACCGGGATCGACCGCAGCGGATCGGTCCAGTCGTGGGACACGTGCCGGTAGAAGTCCTTGTACTCCTCCTCGGTCACCTCGGCCTTGGGCCGATCCCAGATGGCCTTGCGCGAGTTGAGCGGCTCGCCGTCGCCGTCGGCGCCGGCCAGGCGGATCGGGTACGCGACGAAGTCCGAGTAGCGCTTGATGATCGTGCCCAGCATCGACGCGGCGGTGTAGTCGTGCAGGCCGTGCTCGGGGTCGGCCGGCTTGAGGGTCAGGGTGATCGTCGTGCCGGCCTCGGGCCGCTCGGCGTCCTCGATCGTGTAGGTGCCGTCGCCGGACGACTGCCACCGGGTCGCGGCGTCGGTGCCGGCCTTCCGGGTCACGAGCGTGATCTGATCGGCGACCATGAACGCCGAGTAGAAGCCGACGCCGAACTGGCCGATCAGCCCGGGCGCGTCGGTGGCCTGCGCGGCGGCGAGCTGGGCCAGGAACTCCTTGGTGCCCGAGCGCGCGATCGTGCCGATGTTCTTGACCACCTCGTCGCGGGTCATGCCGATGCCGTTGTCGCTGATCGCCAGGGTCCGGGCGTCCGGGTCGACCGCCAGGCGGATCTGCAGCTCGCCGTCGTCGGCCAGCTCGGGCTGGGCCACCGCCTCGAACCGGCGCTTGTCGAGCGCGTCGGACGCGTTCGACACCAGCTCGCGCAGGAAGATGTCCTTGTCGGAGTACAGCGAGTGGACCATCAGGTCGAGGAGCTGCTTCACCTCGGCCTGGAACTCGTGGCGTTCGGCAGTCTGGATCATGGGCCACTGCGATAATTTCGCTGGGGCCCGGGCGCAAGGCCCCAGGGCGGTATTCCGGTGGCGAGGCGGCCCGGCGACGGATCAGAACGCCCCGACCACCCCGAGGCTCACCCCGCCCGGCGCCGCCGCGACCGTCGGCGTCCACGTGCGGGCCGGGCCCGGACGGCGCTCGCGCGCCAGGACCACCGCGTCGATCAAGACGGCCGCGCCGTAGCCGATCGCCGCGCCCGCGAGGGCGCCCCCGATGTGGCAGTTGCGTTCCTCGCCGCCGCCTTCGCACGGGAGGGTGCCGCCGATGAGGAGCCCACTCCACAACAACCCCTGCCGCAGCGCCAGGCTGGCGACCGCCCTGCCCGGGTTGCCGTGGAACGCATGGATCGCGGGCACGCCCAGGGCCCAGGCCCCGGCGCCGACCGTCACGACGGTGGTCGACCCGGTCACCGCGGCGACGCCCACCAGCGCGACCCCGGCGAACTCCCCGAGGACGATCTGGTAGCCGTAGCTGGCCGTGACGGTCGGCGCCGACTCGGCCGGCGGCGGCGGATCGGCCGGCGGCGGGTCGGCCGGCGGGTCGGCCTGAGCCGCGCTGGCGGCGACCAGGATGGCGAGCGTGGCGAGGGCGGTGCGCATGACCGCGGGTACTGCGACTCGCGCGCCAGCGGCGACGACTGCGAAATCGATTGCGCACCTCGCGCGATCGTCAGAGGTTCATCGCGGCGCCGCGCAGATCCGACCAGCACTGGTGAACCTCGCGCGCGACCGTCGTCACGTCGCGACGGTCCAGTGGTCGTGCCGCGCGCCCGCGACGAGTTCCGTGGTCGCCGCTCGTCGACGACACGCCCCGGGCGAAGCCGGCGCCGACCCTACGGCGCCAGGCGCGCGCGCGTCCAGCCGTCGGCGCCGAGGCGGTACTGCACGCGATCGTGCAGCCGCGACGGCTGGCCCTGCCAGAACTCGACCGCGTCGGGCAGCACGCGGTAGCCGCCCCAGTGCGCCGGCCGCGCCGGATCGGCCCCGGCCAGCTCGGCCTCGATCGCGTCGATCCGCGCCACCAGCGCCGCGCGCGACGGCAGCTCCTGCGACTGCGGCGACGCCGCCGCCGCGACCCGGCTGCCGCGCGGGCGCACGGCGAAGTACGCGTCGGACTCGGCCGAGGTGACCTGCTCCACCGCGCCCTCGATCCGGATCTGGCGATCGAGCGCCGGCCAGTAGAACACCAGCGCCGCCCGCGGCCGGGCGGCGAGCTCGGCGCCCTTGCGGCTGGCGTAGTTGGTGTAGAAGACGAAGCCGCGCGCGTCGAGCTCCTTGAGCAGCACGATCCGCGCGTCCGGACGGCCGTCGGCGTCGACGGTGGCCAGCGTCATCGCGTTGACCTTGTCGGGCGCGATCCGCTCGGCGTCGCCGAACCAGATCCGGAACAGCGCCAGCGGATCCTCGGGGCACCCGGCCGGGTCGAGGCCGTCGCCCTGGTACTGCGCGCCGTGGTGCCAGAGTCGTTCGGCCATGGCTACTTGTCGGCCATCGGCAGGAGCCCGATCAGCTCGTGGAAGGTGTCGTGGACGGTCGTGAACTTCTCCTCGAAGTTCGCGCCGTTGGTCGCCGTGCAGTCGTCCGCCAGCAACGTCCACGCGACCCGCAGCGCGGTGACGCGCCCGTCCCACTCGGTCGCCTCGACGTTCGCCGGCGCGCCGGCCTGCTCGACCTCCTCGAGCAGCTGGTCCATCGAGCCGGCGTCGCCGCACGTGCGCTCGGTGCGCTCGGGCCCGGCCGGCGCGTGCCACAGCGGCGACAGCTGTTCGTGGAACGCGGCCACCGCGGCCGGCATGGCGGGGTGGTCACCCTCGTGGGGCTGGGCGTGATCCATCGTGTCGACGTGCTCGACCGAGCCGGTCTTGGACTTGCCACCGCAGGCGGCGACGGCGACGAGGGCGACGAACGCGAGGCGCTTCATGGCGCTTGCTTCCCACGGGCCCGGGGGCCTGTCAAACCGGTGCGCCCGGGCGTCACCGCAGCGGGCGCAGCCCCCGCTGGGCGCGCTCCTGGTTGATCGTCCGCAGCACCTGGGGATCGCACGTCAGGAACCGCGCGACCGCGCCGCTGCCCAGCCCGACCCGCGCGCCGGTCGCGGCGACCTCGACGCCGCACGCGAACGCGACGTCGAGCAGCTCGGCGATCGCCGCCCAGAACTCGGCGGTCGCGCGGGTCTTCTCGCCCAGGCGCGCGGCCCCGCCGTCGAGCAGGGCCCGCAGGCGCGGGCTCGGCGCGTAGCTGGCCAGATCGAGCGGCGCGCGCAGCTCGAGCGCCAGGTGCCCGCGCAGCCGCCGCACCGCCTTGACGCGGTTGTCGTGCTGGGAGCGGCTGTCGTCGGCGTGGGCGATCACCCCGGTGGCGCGGTGCCGGACCCGGACCGCGCTCTCGGTCTTGTTGCGCTTCTGCCCGCCCGGGCCGCTGGCGCGGTAGCGATCGACCTCGCACGCGCGCACCAGCTCGTCGTCGCTGGCCAGGATCGCGGCGTCGCGCGCGCGGGCGTCGACCGCGGTCACGTGCGCCGCGGTCAATTGCGCTGGGCCGGCTCGGGCGGCGCGGTGCCCGGTCGCGTCGGCGGCCGGGCCTCCCCCGGCTCGACGTAGACGTCGACCCCGCCCTTGTCGCCGGCGCGGCCGACCTCGACCCGGGCGATGCCCTCGTTGGTCAGCGCGTTGATCAGGCGCTCGAGCTTGTCGTCGCGGTCGGACTTCATGCTCAGGCACAGCCGATCGAGCAGATCGAGCGGCATCCCGGGCGCGATCGCCGAGGTCCGCACGACCTGACCGCCGCGGACGCGCATCGCCACGGCGAAGCCCGGCGTCGGCGCGCCGCGGAACAGCTCGATCGTCTCCGGCGGCAGCGGCGCCCCGGCGAAGTGGACGAACGCGGTCTCGAGCGCGTCGACCTGCTCGTCGACGGTGGCGCCCGGGATCGCGAACTCGAACTCCGAGTAGGCGCGCTCGCCGATGGCCTGCGCGAACCGCTCGAGGCGCTCGACCTTGTGATCGGCCACCCACTGCTTGATCTTGAACTTGGCCTCGTGGGTGCCGAACAGCGGCTCGATCTTGTCCCACGGCTGCGGGTCGACGAAGTGCCAGCCGGTCGTGACCTTGCCGCCCCAGACGCCGACCCAGGGCCCGACGAGGCGCGGCTCGAGCTTCTCGCCGATCGTGTCGAGCGCGGCCGCGTCGCTGGGCGCGATGTTGCACAGCTTCAGGTAGTCGGCGAGCTTGGGCACCATGCCGGCCGGATCGCCCCAGGCGCCCCACCACAGGCGGCGCAGATCCGAGCCCAGCATGGCCAGGTAGCTGACCATGTGGCCCGCCGGCATCTCGGGCGGCGTCGGGAGATGCTCGAGGAAGCGGTCGAGGTGGATGTCCATCCACTCCTCGACGATCGGCAGGTTCGACAGCGTGATCTGCAGGTTCAGACGGATCGACAAGGCGCGATTGAGCGCGCTCTCGAGCGGATGGCTCATGGGTCCCCGGCAGGCAATGGGCCTGTCGACAGGATGCCACGCCCGGCGCGCGCCACGCCATCGCCGCGACCGGGTTCGACGACGACGCGGCCGCCCGCGCTCGTCCGGCCAGGTCGAGGCGCCGTCCGCGGCCCGGGCCGATGCGGAACCGCGGACGCCCAGCCCTGGCCGTCACTCGCGTGCGCCGGCGAAGGTCGCCGCCGCCGGCCGCGCGCCGTGACCGAGGTCGAGCTGCGCGGTCCACACGCCGTCCTCGATCGCCCCGGCGAAGCCATCGCTGGCGGCGGCGCGGACCAGGACCGCGGCGCCGGCGTCGAGCGCGATGGGCTCCACCGCCTGCGCCTCGACCCGCTCGCGGAGCTGCGCCACGGCCTCGTCGAGGGCGCCCTCGCAGATCGCGCGCAGGTCGCTGCGATGACCGACGCACACGCTGAGCACGCAGCGGTTGGCCACCGACGCCGCGAGCGCGTCGCAGCCCACCGCATCGCCGAGCAGGCCGCGCAGATCGCGGCCGTAGCGCGCGCGCATCGCGCCGTCGAACGCTGCCCACGCGATCCGTCCGTACGGCAAGCCGAAGCCGTGGTCGCCGAGCGTCAGCGTGGCGCGGTCGCCGTCGAGGGTCACCGCCGCGGCCACCGGCACGTCGAGGGCCGCGCCGACGCCGGCCAGCGGCGCCACGTCGAAGCGCATCGCGTGCCCCGCGACCTCGAGGCCCACGGTCTCGAGGCGGTGCCGGCTGGCCGCGCCGCGCACGGTCAGCGCCGACTCCAGCTCGATCGCGCCGATCGGCGCACGGCACACCCCGACCACGGCGTCGATCACCTGCGCCACGGTGCCGTCGCCGGTCGTGACGCTCTGGACGTAGCCGTCGATCCACCCGTCGAGGCGCGACGCCAGGACCGATGGCAGCGCGTCGCGGATGGTCGCGACCGCCGGCACGCCGGCGTCATCGGCCAGCGCGAACAGCGTCGCGGCCGGGTGGTCGCGCAGGCCCTCGAGGGTCTGCACCGCGCGGTCGGCGGTCGGCGGCAGGAGCGCGCCAGCCTCGACCACCAGCGTCGACTGCACGCGGTATGTCCCCGCGGTGCCGAGCGCCTGCGCGTCGGCCTCGATCACCTCGGCGGGGGCCATGTCGGCGCCGGTCGCCACCTCCGCGGCCTCGACCTCCGCCGGCTCCATCTCGGGCGCCGACTCGACGCACGCGGTGATCAGGCCGGCCAGGAACACCGTCGCGATTGAGGTTTCGATGCGCATGCCCCGCGTCAGTGCAGCGGTCGGGCCATGCGGCAACCAGCCGAGATCACGGCGACGTGAGGGTCTCGGCGTCCGGTCCTCGACACCCTCGATGCCCGACGGCTGACGGCCTTGCGCTGGAACCGACGGCGGCATGCGACCACATGCGCGTACCCGGCCGTGATCCGGGTGCCCCGCGATCGGCGCGCCGCGATCGGCGCCGGCGAGTTCGGGTCAGCGCTGCGCGCCGGCGCTCACGGCGCGCCGCAGGTCAGCCACTGGCCGAGCTGCGTGCGGGCCTCGTTGGTCATCGAGCCGTCCTGGGGCATCGACGACCGGAACACCGCGACGTCGATGATCTTGTTGGCGTTGGCCTGGACCCGGGCCTGGGTGTCGAGGGCCGGGCGCTCCCGGGTGGTGTGGCACTGCAGGCACTCGGCGTCGATCACCGCCGCGCCGAAGTTGGCGTAGGTCAGCGTCTGGGTCGGCGGGCACGCGATGTCGGCGTCGGTGATGCCGGTCGAGTCGTCGCACGCGCCGAGCGCGAGCGCGCCGAGGATCAGAGCCGAAACGAGCGGGTACTGCATGACGATCATTGCTCCGGGAGGTGGGGCGCGCGACGACCGGTCGCGCGCATGTCCCGTTGGTGGCCGCCGCCCGCGCCGACCTTCACGGCTGTGAGGTCCGCGTCAGGAGAAACTCGCCGCTGCGCGATCGAGCGCACACCCGCGGCGCCGCGCGCCCGGCCGAGGCAACCCCAGGCACGTGCGACGCGTCCTCGCGCTCGGCGCGAATCCGCCGCACCGACGCCGGCGACGCGTCCGCGCGCTCGGCGCGGATCCGCGGCAGCGACGCCGGCGACGCGTCCTCGTGCTCGCGCGGATCCGCGGCAGCGACGCCGGCGACGCGTCCTCGCGCTCGGCGCGGATCCGCGGCAGCGACGCCGGCGACGCGTCCTCGCGCTCGGCGCGGATCCGCGGCAGCGACGCCGGCTACGCGTCCTCGCGCTCGGCGCGGATCCGCGGCAGCAGCGTCACGAAGTTGCACGGTCGGTGGCGGGCGTCGAGCTGCGGGATCAAGATCTGCTCCATGCCCAGGCGCACGCCGCCGGTCGAGCCGGGCAACAGGAACACGAACGTGTCCCCGCACAGCGCGGCCTCGGCCCGGCTCTGGATGGTCGACGTGCCGATCTCGGCGAACGACAGCCACCGGAACAGCTCGCCGAAGCCGGGGATGACCTTGGTCACCAGCGGCGCCATCGCCTCGGGCGTCACGTCCCGGGGCGTGACGCCGGTGCCGCCGGTCGCGATCACGACGTCGACCCCCGGGTCGTCGATCCACGCCTGGAGCTGGCCGCCGATCGCCGCGCGGTTGTCCTTGACGATCACCCGCGCGGCCACGCGGTGCCCGGCCGCGGTCAGGAGCTCGGCGATCAGCCCGCCGCTGCCGTCGTTGGCCTCGGTCCGGGTGTCGGACACGGTCAGCACGCCGACGTTGACGGGGATGAACGGGCGCGAGGTGTCGATCGGCATGGCCGACACTGTACGCCCAACCCGCGGTCACGCCGCCGCGCGACTGCGGGCGAACCCCGCGCGGCGCCCACGCGCCGACGTGACCGCGATGATAATCTCCGCGACGATGAAGCTCCTCACGTCGCTCGCCCTGACCGTCAGCCTCGTCGCCGCCGCCTGTGGCGGCAAGGCCAAGCCCGCCGCCGATCCCACGCCGGCCGAACCCGCCACGCCGGCCGAGCCCGCCGCGCCCGCGATCGGGCCCGACGAGTGCTGCTGCCCCTTCGCCTCGGCCGAGGGCATGAACTTCAACGTCTCGCCCCGCGAGGCGTGCGAGTCGGCCGGCAGCGAGTGCGTCGACGCGTCGAGCTGCGAGTAGCCGGCGCGCGAAAATCGACCGGGCGCGGTGACCCGATCGGCCGGGCCCTGACCTCCATCGACGCATGACCCGTCGCTCGGCCGCCGCCCTGTTGTTCGCCGCGCTCCTCGCGAGCTGCGCTGATGATCCCACCACCGGCGACGCTCCCGACGCCGGCAGCGCCGACGACGACGCCGGCGGCCCCGACGGCGGCGGCCCGCCGCCGAGCGGCCTGGTGTTCAGCCCCTACAAGGACACCAGCATCCACCTCAACTGGAACACCAACGTCGCGTCGACCGAGGTGTCGGGCGCGCCGACGCCGCTGGTCGACGATCTGATCGCGCACGGCGGCCGGGCCGTGACCCTGGCCTTCGCCACCGGCGCCTGCGGCAGCGAGAGCTGGGGCGGCGTCCCCGGCGCCGCGATGGCCGCCGCCAACGTGCCCCGGTTGACCGCCGCCGGCATCGACTACGTGCTCGCGACCGGCGGCGCCGCGGGCGCGTTCACGTGCACCAGCGACGCCGACTTCGCGACGTTCATCGATCGCTGGGCGTCGCCGAACCTGCGCGGCGTCGATCTCGACATCGAGGCCGGGCAGTCCCAGGCGACGATCACCGAGCTGGCGCGCCGGATCGCTGGGGCCCACGCGCGCTACCCGACGCTGCGCTTCAGCCTGACGCTGGCCACCCTGGCCGCCAACGACGGCGCCGCCACCGCCCACAGCCTCGGCGCCGCGGCGCCCGACAGCTTCAACGTGCTGGGCGTGTGGACCATGGCCGCGGTGCGGGCCGAGCTGGGCTGGGACGGCACCGAGGCCACGTGGCCGAGCTACGTGACGATCAACCTCATGACCATGGACTACGGCGGGCCCAGCCCGGGCGTGTGCGTCGTCGCCGCCGGGCAGTGCGACATGGGCGCGTCGGCGCTGCAGGCCGCGTACAACCTGCACGATCACTGGCAGGTGCCGTGGTCGGCGACCGAGCTGACGCCGATGATCGGCGGCAACGACGTCCAGGGCGAGGTGTTCACGCTGGCCGACGCCGACGTCGTGACCGCGTTCGCGCGCAGCCAGGGCCTGGCCGGGGTGCACTACTGGTCGTACGACCGCGACGTCGACTGCCCGCCCGGCGCGGCGTCGCCGATCTGCAACTCGATGGGCGGCGCCGGCGCGCTCGGCTTCCACGCCCGGTTCGCCGCCGGGCTGCGCTGACGCGGCCCGACGCTCGACGCCGCGGCGCTCACTCGCCGAGCCAGCCACACACCGAGTCGGTCGTCGCGAGGCCGCTGAGGTCGGCGCTGGCCGAGCCGCACACGTGCGCGCCCTGGCACCATGGGCCGCCGGTCGCGCACGCGACCTCGCACCGGCCCGCGTCGGTCGGCGTCGCGGCGACGCAGCGCAGGCCCGGCTCGCAGTCGGCGTCACACCCGCACGGGTGGCGGCTGCCCTGCCCCAGCACGAACGTCGGCGCGCACGTCCCGGCCTGGCACGCGAAGCCCAGCGGGCACGCGACGGTCGCGCTGCACTCGGGCGCGAGGTCGCTGCAGGTGTCCCACAGCCCGTCGGGGATCGACGCGCAGGTGGCGCCGCCGCCGCAGTCGCGATCGACCTCGCACGGCCGCGCGCACGCGGTGAAGCCGCCGCCCAGCCCGACGCCGCCGAGGCAGCGCTCGCCCGCGGCCTCGTCGCAGTCGCAGTCCATGGCGCACGCGCCGGTGGTGCCGCACGGGCGCAGCGGCGCCGGCCCGATCGTCAGCGCGACCGTCGGCGGCGTCGGCGCGACGCCCTCGATCCGCCAGACGCCGACCGGCAGCACCAGCGGTACGATCAGCCGGCGGGTCTCGATCGGGCCGCCGGCCCCGCGGTCGGGCGCGAACACCATCGGCTGGATCGCGACCACGCCGGCGCCGCGGGTGACGACCGGCATGGCCGCCAGCTCGGCCGCGGCCGCCGGGTACTCGACGACGATCCGCACGGTCCGCGCGCTGGTGAACGGCCCGGGGTCGTCGTGGATGGCGATCGCCGTGGCCGGGCGCGCCGCCGGGCTCCAGGCCACGCACGCCTGCGCACCGTCGGGACCGCCGCCGTCCGCGTCGCCGCCGTCCGCGCTCACGGCGCCATCGCCCTGGGCGTCGCTCGCCCCGGCGTCGACCGCGCTGCCGCCGCCGCCGCACGCGCCCACCGCCAGCGCGCACGCGATCACCAGGGTGCGGCTCACCATGCCGCGACGGTACCACCGACGTCCGCGCCGCCGCGGACGATCCTCAGCGCGCCGCCAGGCCGAGGGCCTCGAGACCGCGCCGCACGCGCACGGCCGGGGACGGTCTGTCGGTCGCGCTGGCTGGACTGCGCGGGTGGCCGCCCGCGGCTCACGAGCACGGGCCGGGGACGGTCCGTCGGTCGCGGTAGCAGAACTGCGCGACGGCGGTCGCGGTGCCGTCCACACCCGCCCGCGCGCCGAACGTGACCGCGCACGGCGTGGTCGACGGCGGGACCCGCTGGTGCAGCTTGATCTGCGCGGCGTGGAACGCCTCGCCGGCGCGCAGGCCACCGGCGGCCTGGTGCGAGACCTCGTCGGCGGCGCCGTTGGCGCACGCGATCGTGACGTGCATCCAGGTGTCGGCGGGCTGATCGCGGTGGGCCTGCACGGTGTAGCGCAGCACCAGCTGCTCGCCGCTCAGGTACACGCCGTCGGGATCGGGCTCGACGTGCTCGATCTCGAGCGCGGGCACCGACCAGCCGCCGCCGGTGCCGTCGCCGTCGACCAGGTTGGGCGGGCACCGCCCCGGGGTCGGCGGCTGCCCCAGCCGCGCGCACACCTCGTACAGCGGCCGGGGCGCGCCGCGGTACCCGAGGTGCTCGGTGATCTGGAGGTCACACAGCGACGGCTTCGCCGGCAGCTCGGACAGCACGAACGGCGTGCTCACGTACCAGCCCGGGCGCTCGCCGCGCAGCTGCGGGCGGAACCTCGGGTACTCCGGCGCGTCGTCGACGAGGCGCAGCGCGCCGACCTGGCAGGCGGCGCGCACCTGGAGGTGGACCTCGTCGCCCTTGGCCGGCGGCGCGTAGCGGTAGCGCGCCTCCAGGTACCACTCGACCTTGCCGTGATCGTCGCGCGACCGCACCCGGACCTCGATGCCCGCGCGCGGGTCGGCGGTCCCGCCGCCGCCGCACGCGCACAGCGCGACCGCGATCCCGACCGCGGCGCGCGGCACCTCACACCACCAGGTTGACCAGGCGACCCTTGACGTAGACCTCGCGCTTGAGCGCCTTGCCGGCGATGAACTCGGCGACCTTGGGCTCGGCCTTGGCCGCGGCGAGGACGTCGGCCTCGGGGGCGTCGGCGGCGACGTCGACGGTGCCGCGCAGCTTGCCGCTGACCTGCACCGCGATCGTGATCGTGTCGCGCTTGAGCTTGGCCTCGTCGAACGCCGGCCACGACGCGAACGCCAGCGACTCGGCGTGGCCGAGCCGACGCCACAGCTCCTCGCCCAGGTGCGGCGCGAACGGCGCCAGGATCTTGACGAAGTCCTCGAACCACGCCCGCGGCACCGCCAGGGCCTTGGTGGCCTCGTTGACGAACACCATCATGTCGGAGATCGCGGTGTTCAGGCGCAGGCTGTCGACCGCCTCGGTCACGCGCTTGATGGCGGCGTGCAGCGCCCGCTCGACCTCGCGCAGCTCGGGGCCGCCGGTGCCGTCGATGAGCCGCGACGGCGCGCCCGACTCCTCGTCGCCGACCGCCAGGCGCCAGGTCCGATCGAGGAACCGGCGGCAGCCCGAGACGCCGTCGGTGGCCCACTCGGTGCCGTCCTCGAGCGGCCCCATGAACAGCTCGTAGAGGCGCAGCGCGTCCGCGCCGAACTCGTCGCACATGTCGTCGGGGTTGACGACGTTGTAGCGCGACTTCGACATCTTCTCGTTGCGGGTCTCGACCTCGCCGCCGCCGTCCTTGATCACCCAGCGGCCGCCGATCTGCTCGACCTCGTGGTCGTAGTAGTACTTGCCGCGGGCGTCCTTGAACGACGGCTTGTGGATCATGCCCTGGTGGACCAGGCGCGCGAACGGCTCCTTGGTGTGGACCAGGCCGCAGTCGTAGAGCACCTTGTGCCAGAACCGCGCGTAGAGCAGGTGCAGCGTCGCGTGCTCGCTGCCGCCGACGTAGAGGTCGACGTTCATCCAGTACTGCTCGGCCTCGGGCTCCCAGGCCACGTCGGCGGCGTGCGGCGACAGGAACCGCAGGTAGTACCAGCACGAGCCCGCCCACTGCGGCATCGTGTTGGTCTCGCGGATCGCCGGCGCGCCGGTCTCGGGGTCGGTCGTCTGCATCCACGCCTCGGCCCGGGCCAGCGGCGGCCGGCCGTCGGCGGTGGGCTTGTAGGCGTCGAGCTCGGGCAGCACCACCGGCAGCGCGCTCGCGGGCAGCACCTTGACGGTGCCGTCGGCCAGCTCGATGGTCGGGAACGGCTCGCCCCAGTAGCGCTGGCGCGAGAACAGCCAGTCGCGCAGGCGGTAGCGCACGCTCTGCTCGCCCTTGCCGCGCTCGGTCAGCCAGGCGATCACCGCGGTCTTCGCGCCCTCGATGTCCTGGCCGTCGAGGAACTCGCTGTTGACGTGCGCGCCGTCGCCGGTGTACGCGGCGGCGTCGACGTCGCCGCCCGTGACGACCTCGACGATCGGCAGCCCGAACTTCTTGGCGAACGCGTGATCGCGCTCGTCGTGGGCCGGGCACGCGAACACCGCGCCGGTGCCGTACGACGCCAGCACGTAGTCGGCGATCCAGATCGGGATGTGCTTGCCGTTGACCGGGTTCATCGCGTACGCGCCGGTGAAGACGCCGGTCTTGGGCGCGTCGGCGGCCTCGGCGGTGCGGTCGCGCTCGCTGCGCTTGCCGGCCGCGGCGCGGTACTCGTCGACCGCCGCGCGCTGGGCCGCGGTCGTGACCGCGTCGACCAGCGCGTGCTCGGGCGCCAGCACCGCGTAGGTGCCGCCGAACAGCGTGTCGGGCCGGGTCGTGAACACGGTGATCGTTGCGTCGGCGCCGACGACGTCGAAGTTCACGTTGGCGCCGATCGAGCGGCCGATCCACTCGCGCTGCATCGCCAGGGTGCCGGCCGGCCAGTCCAGCCCGTCGAGGTCGTCGATCAGCCGGTCGGCGTAGGCGGTGATGCGCAGCATCCACTGCTTCATCATCCGGCGCTCGACCGGATCACCGGTCTCGATGTAGACGCCGTCCTTGACCTCCTCGTTGGCCAGCACCGTGCCCAGCGCCGGGCAGAAGTTGACCGCGACCTCGGCCTGGTAGGCCAGGCCGCGCTCGAACAGCTTGAGGAAGATCCACTGGGTCCACTTGTAGTAGCTGGGCTCGCTGGTCGCGAGCTCGTGGTCCCAGTCGTACGACAGCCCCAGCCGCGACAGCTGCTGCTTGAACGTGGCGATGTTGCGCGTGGTGATCACGCGCGGGTGGATGTTCTCGCGCTCGGCCTGGCGCTCGGCCGGCAGGCCGAAGCTGTCCCAGCCCATCACCCGCAGCACGTTGAGGCCCATCATCCGCTTGGCGCGCGCGACCACGTCGGTCGCGGTGTAGCCTCGGGGCACGATGCGCAGCCCCGACCCGGACGGGTACGGGAACATGTCGAGCACGTAGTACTTGGGCTTGGTGCGGTCGGTCGGGGTCGCGAACGTGCGCTCGCGCTCCCAGTAGGCCTGCCAGTGCGCGTCGACGGTCTTGTGGTCGTAGGAAGCCATGACGATTCCTGCCGCGCTGCGGGCGTGGCGTGCGAGAGGGCGTGCGTGCGTGCGTGCGTGCGTGCGTGCGTGCGTGCGTGCGTGCGTGCGTGCGTGCGTGCGTGCGTGCGTGCGTGCGTGCGTGCGTGCGTGCGTGCGTGCGTGCGTGCGTGCGTGCGTGCGTGCGTGCGTGCGTGCGTGCGTGCGTGCGTGCGTGCGTGCGTGCGTGCGGCGGCGGGGCGGCGGGG
>JADJUF010000038.1:300000-478788 GCA_016717005.1 Myxococcales bacterium
GTGACTGCGCGTCGGGCGGGCCCGCCCCGGCGCCCTGGCCTGCCGCGCTGGCGCTGCTGGCGCTGGCGGGGCGTCGCCGGCGGCGCCGGCCGAGCTGACCCAGCGCGCGCCAGGGCCCCGGCGACACGAACGCCGCGACGCGCCGGAGGTCGCGGGTCGCCCGGGGGCCAGGTGGTCACAGCCCGATCGCGACCGAGAGCGTGCCGCCGGCGAACCAGGTGCGCTCGGTCGGGCCCAGCGGGCGATCGGGATGACAGTCCATGCGCGCCCAGCCGGGCCCGCCCTCGGCCGCGGCGATCACCGTGATCGGCGTGCCGTCGCCGGCGAACCGGTAGCCGGCGCCGGCGCCGGCCAGCACCGCCGGCTCGACGCAGACGAGCGCGAGCTGCGGCCGCACCTCGATCCGCGCGACCCAGGCGCCGCGGACCGGCACCAGCACGCCGGCCCGCGCCGACACGTTGAGGAGCCCGCCGCCGAGCGCGACGAAGGGCGTCACGCCGCCGACGTCGAGGCGGCGGCCGGCGCTGACCACGAGCATGCTCGCGAGCGTGTGGTCGTCAGCGCTCCCGTGGATCGCGACCGGCTCGACGTCGACGAACCAGCGCTCGGCCCGGGCCGTGGACGAGGCCGTGAGCAGGACGAGGACGACGAGCAGCGAGCGCACGCACCCACTCCTTCGCAAGCCGCGTGCCGGCGCAACTGCTCGACGGCGCTGCCCGCGGGGCGGGCCGCGGGGCGGGACCGCGGCGGCTGTGTCGCGCCCGCGATCGCGATCACACCCGGCGGCGGCGCACCAGCGCGAGGCCGACGAGCGCCGCGGCGACCGCGCCGGGCACCGGGTCGCTGCCGGTCGAGCAGCAGCCACCGTCGGGGCTGCCGCCGGTGCCCGCGTCGGGCCCGCCCACGCCGGCGTCGACGCTGGGGCCGCCGACGAGGTGCACGAGCACGCCGTCGGACAGGATGTCGGGCGAGCGTCCGGCCGCCGAGACCGCGCGCACGGCGAACAGGTAGCGCGCGCCGTCCTCGAGCACCAGCCCGGTGCGGGTGTACGAGGTCGCGTCGACCGGCTGCCAGGGCGGGTAGAACACGTAGCCGCCGTCGGCGTGGGCGATCGCGACCTCGTAGCTCGCGGCGCCCGGGACCGGATCCCACGAGCCGGACAGCGTGTCGCGGGTGAACACCTCGTCGACGTCGTCGCCGCTGGCGGTCGACGGATCGAGATCGCGCACGATGCCCGGGCCGCGCAGCGGCGCGTTCTTGAGGCCGTAGAGGTAGCCGTCGGCGACCGACACCATCAGCTCGTCGTTGCCGTCGCCGTCGGTGTCGGCGAACGCGGTCGCGCCCACCGGGGCGCCGAACGGCACGGCGAAGTCGAGCGTGCCCGCGCACGGGTCGACCGCGTAGAGCCAGCCGTCGGACGAGCCGATGACCGCGCTGGCGTGGCCCAGGCCGGTGAGGTTGGTGTGGACGACCGGGGACGCGAGCAGGCCGAGCTTGGCGCCGGCCGCGGTGGCGGCGTCGCCGTCAGGGTAGAGCTGGCCGTCGGCGAGCACGAACGCGCGCAGGAGCCCGGGGCCAGCCGGATCGGCCACCTTGACCACGCCATTGACGAGCGAGGTCGACACCGTGTGCGGGCGGTTGGCACAGGTGACGAGCGCCGCGTACGGGTACGGCCGATCGTCGGTGTCGGTCCACAGCGCGGTCGTGAGGTCGTGGTCGACGCCGCGCGCGGGCGAGAAGCCGCCGGTCAGGACCAGCTCGTCCTCGGGATCCGCGTCGAGGTTGATCGGCATCGGCAGCATGTACAGGGTGACGGTCGGCGTGCGGCCCGTGGCGATGATGGCGCCGGTCGCACCCGAGAACACGAACGTGGTGTAGAGGTGGAAGACCACGTCGTCGCGGCCGTCGCCGTCCCAGTCGGCCAGGGCGATGCCCGACGGGAACTTGGCCGGGTTGGGTGCGACGGCGGTGGTCCACAGCTCGTGGCCGTCGGTGCCCGCGAGCGCGGTCGTCCGGATGTCGAGATCCGACGCGCGGCCCCACTGCACGGCGACGTCGGGCACGGCGTCGCCGTCGAAGTTGCCGACCACCAGATCGTTCCAGGCGTCGCCGCCCAGCGACGCCTCCCAGCGGATGGCGCCGGTGCTGTCGAGCCGGGCGATGCTCTCGGTCGGCGGCACCGCGCCGTTGTCGCGGCGCCGGCACATCACGCCGGGGAAGCCGCCCAGCGCAGGCACGATCGTCGGGGCGAACGCCGAGCGCAGCTCCCACAGGCGCTGGGGCGGATCGGCGTTGGTGGCGTTGCGGGCGTCGAGCGCCGCCAGGGTCCGGCGGCTGTCGGTCACGAGCACCTCGGCCGCGGGGTCGCCCGTGAGCTGGGCCGCGACCGGCGCCTGCGCCAGGTGGAGCCAGCCGCCGTGATCGTAGTACTGCCCGGCGCGGAACGAGCCGACGTCGGCCAGCGCGGGCACGGTCACCGTCGAGAGCCGCCCGTCGCTGGTCGACACCACCAGCCGGTCGCCCTCGCGCCACGCGGCCAGCACCTCGGATCCCGGCGCGCCGCGCCACGCCACCAGCGTCGTGTCGGCCGGGTGGCGCGCGTCGTAGACCAGCAGCTCGTTGGGGCGCTTGGTGTCGACGGTGGCGAGGTCGAGCGCGCCGTCGCTGTTGGCGTCGAACTGCACCGACCGGGTCGGCAGCGGCGCACGCCCGGCCAGCTCGGGATCACGGGTGGTGAGCACCCGGCGGTCCTTGAGGCGCCAGGCCAGCGTGGTGCGCGGGTTCGCGGCGCGATCGAAGCGCCAGCCGATCAGCTGCTGGCTCGCCTCGGTCACGAGCACGGCCTCGGTCGGGGTCGGGGTCAGGGCCGCGACCTGCTGCTGGCCCGGGATCGTGGCCAGGATCGTGCCGGTCGCGGCGTCGAGCACCGTCGTGATCGGATCGCCGCTGGTCTGGGTGCCGGTGGCGATCAGCTCGAGCGCGCCGTCGTGGTCGAGGTCGACGATGCGATCGGTGCCCATGATCATGTCGCCGTCGCGATCGCCGACGTCGGTCGACCAGGCCAGGTCGAGCCGGGCCGGGTCGGCGCGGTACTGCACGACGAACACCTTGTGGCCCTGACCGGGGGCCGGCAGCGCCGAGCCCTGCCAGCACACCAGCTCGGCGCCGGCGCCCGGCAGCACGTCGTGCGCCTGGCAGTGGGCGATCGCGGTCCAGGCGCCGAGGTTCGGCGTGACCGCGCGCAGCGCGCCCGTGGCGCCGTCGAGGATGCGCAGATCGGTCTGCGTCGACAGGACGAAGTCGGCGACGCCGTCGCCGGTGATGTCGGCGTAGGCCATCTGACGCGCGCCGGCGCACGCCGACGACGGCAGCGTCCAGACCTTGCGCGCGGCGGCCCAGCCGTCGGCGAAGCTCCACACGACGCCGGGCGTGGTCGAGCGCAGCTGGCAGCACGCGCACTCCTGCACCGTCAGCTCGTCGCCGGGGCGGCCGTCGACGTCGGCCAGGCGCACGTCGGCCAGGGTGCCCATCTCGCCGACCGGCTCGCCCCACAGGAGCGCCCCGGTGGTGGGCTCGAACACGAACGCGCGATCGCTCGAGCGCGCGATCAGCTCGGGGGCGCCGTCGCCGTCGAGATCCGCCTGGCCGACCATCGCGGTCAGCGCGAGGTTGGCGCTGGTCCAGCGCGGCACGCCCAGGGTCGACAGCAGCCGGACGCGCCCGCCGCCGATGTAGGCGACGCCGTCGCCGAGCGGCATCGCCAGGGAGGTGCCGAGGGCGCCGCCCAGGTACTGGCGCCAGTACGCCGCCGGCGTCTGGAGGTTGCTGGTGCCGGTGACCTGCCCCGACCGCCGGGCGTCGTGGCGAGCGACCGGCCAGTCGGCGTGGGCGATCGACGCGGAGACCAGGCCGAGCGCAGCGACGAGGGCGGCACGATGGAGGGACACAGCCATGGGTTCTCCAGGCGTAGCAGGAACGGTCGCTAGCGTCGGTGAGCGGGCGCACCCCCCGCACAGAACGGTAGGACGCCGCGGGGCGCCTCGACGTTCACCCCGGCCAGGCCGAATCGCCGGATCAGGCGCGGTGCAGGCCCGCGACGATCGTGATCACACGGGCTTGGTCGGCCTCGGTGAGGCTGGACCCGCTCGGGAGGCACAGGCCGCGCTCGAACAGCGCGGCGGCCCGCGCCCCGCCCCGGACCGGCGCGCCGGCGAAGATCGGCTGGAGGTGCATCGGCTTCCACACCGGGCGGGCCTCGATGTCGGCGGCCTCGAGGGCGACCCGGACCTGCTCGCGGTCGGCGCCGAACCGCGCTGGATCGATCGTCAGGCAGGTGAGCCAGCAGTTGCCGACGCAGCCGGGCGCGTCATCCAGGAACTCGACGCCGGGCAGCCCTGCCAGGGCGTCGCGGTAGCGGGCGTTGACCGCGCGCCGGGCGGCCACGCGCTCGGGCAGCGCCGCGAGCTGGGCCCGGCCGACGGCGGCGAGCAGGTTCGACAGCCGGTAGTTGAACCCGATCTCGGCGTGCTGGTAGTGCGGCGCCGGCTCGCGCGCCTGGGTCGAGAGCTTGCGGGCGTGGGCCAGCCACCCGGCGTCGGCGCCGAGCAGCGCGCCACCGCCGCTGGTGGTGATGATCTTGTTGCCGTTGAACGACAGCACCGCGAGCGCGCCCTGCCCGCCGACCGGGCGGCCCTGGTAGGTCGAGCCGAGCGCCTCGGCCGCGTCCTGGATCAGCACCGCGCCGTGGCGCGCGCACAGCGGCGCGATCCGATCGTAGGCGCAGCTCTGGCCGTAGAGATCGACGGTGATGACCGCGCGGATCGGCCGGCCGCGCCGCTCGGCGTCGGCGAGCGCCTCGGCCAGCAGGTCCGGATCCATGGTCCAGGTCGCGTCGCAGTCGATGAACACCGGCTCGGCGCCGACGTAGACCACCGGGTTGGCGCTGGCGGAGAACGTCAACGTCGAGACCGCGACCCGATCGCCGGGACCGACGCCAGCGACGATCAGCGCCAGGTGCAGCGCCGCGGTGCCGCTGCTGAGCGCCACCGCGCCGGGCACGGCCACCGCCGCCGCGAGCTCCCGCTCGAACCCGTCGACGTGGGGCCCCAGCGGCGCGATCCAGTTCGACGCGACCGCGTCGGTGAGGAGCCCGAGCTCGGCGCCCGACAGGTGCGGCGGCGACAGGTAGACGCGCGTCATCAGTTCATCACGGCCGCCGGCCGGGTCGGGGCGCCATCGCTGTCGTGGCCGGGCGTCGCCGCCTCGCCGTCGCCGGGGCGGCGCAGGCGATCGAGCACGGCGCGGGTGAGGATCATCGCGTCGACGGTGAGCGACGCGTGCTCGAGGTACCAGCGATCCAGCGCCTGCTCGTCATCCCACGACCGGTCGTCACCGCCGTGGAGCTGGGCCCAGCCGGTGACCCCGGGCTTGAGCGCGTGCCGGCCCGGGGTCAGGTCGGCGTACTGCGGGTGGAGCGGCCGCGGGCCGACCAGGCTCATGTCGCCGCGGAGCACGTTCCACAGCGCCGGCAGCGTCGCGACGCCGGTGGCGCGGAGCCACGCGCCCAGCTCGGTGCGCGCGTGCGTGCGCAGGTGCCACATCGCGAACGGCTCGCCGCCGCGGCCGGCGCGCAGCACCCGCTCGAACGGCGGCGGCCCCAGCTCGACCCGGGTCGCGGCGGCGGCCAGCGCCACCACCGGCCCGGTCACGACCAGCGCCGCGCAGGCCCCGACCAGATCGAACGCACGCTTGCTCACTCGCTGCAAGAGACCCATCGCGAGCACTCTAGCAAAGGTCCGCGGCGACGGCGCCCGCGACCTGGCCCGACCGCACGGCCCGCGCCACGTCCGCGATCGTGCAGGGATCAGCCGTCGTCGCTGGTGATCGCCCGCGCCACCGCGTCGATCAACGCGTCGGGCGACCACGGCTTCGCGAGGAACCCGGTCGGGTCGGCGCCGACCTGCCGGGCGGCCTCCTGCTCGGCGTAGCCGCTCGACAGCACCACCGGCAGCCGCGGGCGCAGCCGCCGCAGGGCGGCGAAGGTCTCGGCCCCGCCCAGCTTCGGCATGGTCATGTCGAGCACCACGCACGCGTAGGCGTCGGGGCGCGCGCCGAAGCGCTGCACCGCGTCGGCGCCGTCGGCCGCGCACTCGACCTCGTAGCCGACCAGCTCGAGCACCTGGCTCGCGAGCCGGCGGATCGGCGCCTCGTCGTCGATGACCAGCACCAGCCCGGTGCCCGCGATCGACGGGCCGACCGTCGGCGCGACCGGGACCGCGCCGGCGCGGGCGCGCTCCGGCAGCAGGACGGTGAAGGTCGCGCCGCGCCCGGGCGCGCTCTCGACCTTGATCGCGCCGCGGTGGCCTCGGAGGATGCCGAGGGTCGCGGCCAGGCCCAGGCCGCGGCCCGCGAACTTGGTCGTGAAGAACGGATCGAAGATGCGCTGGCGCGTGGCCGCGTCCATGCCGGCGCCGGTGTCGGTGACCGCGCAGAACGCGTACCGGCCCTCGGGCAGCGCCTCGTCGAGGTAGGTGTCGCGCAGCTGCGCGCGGCTCAGCGCGCGGGTCCCGGTGGTGATCGTGATGACGCCGGGGCGATCGCCGATCGCGTCGCTGGCGTTGGTGACCAGGTTCATCACGACCTGGCGCAGCTGCGTGCCGTCGCCCTCGACCATCGGCGGGTCGACCGCGAGGTCGAGCTCGAGCGACGCCATCTTGGTGATGACGGTCCCGAGCAGGTGCCCGATCTCCAGGACGATCGCGTTGAGGCTGATCGGCTCGACGACGAACCGGGCCCGGCCCGAGTACGCCAGCATCTGGCGGGTGAGGTCGGCGGCGCGCAGGGCCGCGGTCTCGATGTCCGCGAGCATCGGCGCGACCGCCGCGTCCGGGCCGAGCTGGCGCCGGGCCAGGTTGGCGTTGCCGAGGACGCCGACCAGCAGGTTGTTGAAGTCGTGCGCGACGCCGCCAGCGAGGATCGCCAGGCTCTCGAGCTTCTGGGCCTGCTGGATCCGGAGCTCGAGGTCGCGGCGCTCGGTGACGTCGGTGACCATCGCCAGCGCGCCGCCGTAGCGGCCGTCGACCGTCGGCAGCGGGCTGCTGGCCATCACCACCCAGACGTCGGCGCCGCTGGCGTGGCGCAGCCGGAACTCGTGGCGCTCGCGGATGCCGCGCTTGCGCCGCTCGACGTTTGCGGTCGCCTCGCGCCGCGCGCACTCGTCCATGAACGCGAACATCGGCTGACCCACCATCTCGGCCGGCGTCAGGCCGAGCATGGTCGCCATCTGCTCGTTGGCGAGCGTGGTGCGGTTGTCCTCGTCGATGACCCAGACGCCCTCGACCGTGGTCTCGATCAGCTGCCGCAGGCGCGCCTCGCTGCCCATCAGCGCGCGCTCGGCCCGCAGCCGCTCGAACTCCGCGGCGGCCCGCTGCGCGATCGTCGCGAGCACGATGTCGAGGTCGGGGATCGGCTCGCGGTCGACGCGATCGAGCGCGACGATGATGCCGAGCGGCGTCCCGTCGCCGGCGTGGATCGGCACGCCGAAGTAGGCCGCGATGCCCATCTCGACCAGCATCACGTCATCCGGAAAGAGCCGCTGGACCTGGGCCGGGTGCTGACACAGGCCGCCCGACACCACGCCCGCGCACGGCGAGCCGGCCAGCTCGTAGGCGAACGGCGCGCCGACGGCGCCGTCACGCCAGACCGCGGTGGCGGCCATCCGGGTCGGCGTCTGCAGCTCGCCGATGAACGTGATCGGCGTCGCGAGCACCTCGGCGACCACCTGCGCCAGCGCCGCGAAGAACGCCTCGCCGGTGACGTGGGCGGTGGCCTCGAAGATCCGGCGCACCTGGGCCCCGACGGGGTCTGCTACGCGCGGCATCAGCGCCGATCATACCCCGAGCGGTCGACGGCGGGGCCGGGCCGCAGACGATCCGCGGCGGCGCGGTCGCGCATCGTGGGGCCGCGGGCGCGCAGCCCGGTAGAGTCAGCGCGTGCTCGCCCTGACCCGCTCGATCTCCGACAGCTTCGTCGCGGCGCTGGCCGCGGTCCCGCCCGATCCGCCCATCGACGTGGTGCGGGCCCGGGCCCAGCACGCCGCCTACCGCGCGGCGCTGGCGGCGCTGGGCGCGCGGGTGCTCGTGCTCGACGCCGACGAGGCCCACCCCGACGGCTGCTTCGTCGAGGACACCGCGGTGATCGCGGGCGGCGTCGCGCTGATCACCCGGCCGGGCGCGCCGTCGCGGCAGGGCGAGGGCGGCGCGGTGGCGCGGGCGCTGGCGCCGTACGTCGAGCTGGCCGACATGCCGGCGCCGGCGACGCTCGACGGCGGCGACTGCCTGCTGCTCGGGCGCACGCTCTACGTCGGCCGCTCGGCCCGCACCAACGCCGCCGGCGTCGCCCGCGCCGCCGCGGTGTTCGGGCCCCGGGGCGTGCGCGTGGTCGCGGTCGAGCTGCCGGCCGACGTGCTGCACCTCAAGTGCGTGTGCGCGCGGCTCGACGACGACCGCGTGCTCGTGGCCGAGGGCGCGCTGCCGGCCGAGGTGTTCGTCGGCGCCGCCGTGGTCTGGGCGCCGCGGGCCGAGACCTACGCCGCCAACGTCGTCACGATCGGCGCCGGCGCGATCGTCGCCGACGGCTTCCCCGGCACCCGCGCGGCGCTCGAGGGCGCCGGCTTCGCGGTCCACCCGGTCGCGACCACCGAGGTGCGCAAGGCCGACGGCTCGCTGACGTGCCTGTCGGTGCTGGTGCCGGGCGTGGCGTGACCGGCGCGTCGTCGCGCGGTCCGCAGGTTGTGATTGACAACCGCGGGCGCGACGGCTAGTTACGATCGCTCGACCACGGCGCGCGCAGGGCGTGCCCCGAGGTCCGGAGGATGTGGGCGGCGGGCTCGAGCGGAGCGGATCCAGTGCTGGATCTGCCAGACCGCAGGCGGGCCGCCGGCTCGGCCAGGCAGGAGTGTCCCGTGGAACGCAAGCTCGTCTCGATCCAGCAGATCGACGCCATCGACCCGATCGTCGGCGCCGACAACATCGTCAAGGCCCGGGTCATGGGCTGGGACGTCGTCGTCAAGAAGGACGAGTTCACGGCCGGCGCGCCGTGCGTGTTCTTCGAGATCGACAGCGTGCTGCCGGCCGATCAGCCGTGGGCGGAGTTCATGCGCCCGCGCGGCTTCCGCGTGAAGACCGCGCGGCTGCGGGGCGTGCTGTCGCAGGGCCTGGCGCTGCCGGTCGCGATCTTGCCCGCGGGCACGCCGCTGCCGGCGGTCGGCGCCGACGTGCGCGACCTGCTCGGGGTCGTCAAGTACGAGCCCGAGGTGCCGGACACGCGCGAGATCGCCGGCCCGTTCCCGGGCGCGGTGCCCAAGACCGACGAGCTCCGGCTGCAGTCGGCGCTGGCGGTGCTCGACGAGCTGCGCGGCCGCGACTTCTACGTCACGACCAAGTGCGACGGCACGTCGGCCACGTACCTGCGCGCGCTCGACGGCGAGCTGATCGCCTGCTCGCGCAACTGGGCGCTGGTCCCGGGCCCCAACCCGGTCTGGCGGATGGCCGAGCGCCTGCGCCTGGCCGAGGTCATCCCGCCCGAGTTCGCGATCCAGGGCGAGCTGTGCGGCCCCGGCATCCAGCGGAACCGCCTCGGCCTGGCCGAGCTCGAGCTGTTCGTGTTCAGCGTCCACGACGTGCGCGCCGGCCGGTTCCTCGATCACGCCGAGCTGATCGAGTTCTGCGCGACCCGGGGCCTGCGCACCGTGCCGGTCGAGCTGGTCGTCACCGGCGCCGACGCCGCGGCGTTCCCGCACTCGCTCGAGCGCTGGCTCGAGCAGGCCCGGGGCCTGTACCCCGGCACGCGCAACCGCAAGGAGGGCATCGTCGTCCGCGCGCTCACCGAGACCCTGTCGCCGACGCTCGGCGGCCGCCTGTCGTTCAAGGTGATCAACAACGAGTTCCTGCTCAAGGACGAGGACTGACGCGCCACCTCGGGGGCCGTCGTCGGCAGCGGGCGAGCGGGCGGCGCGGCGGCGCGGCGTTGGGCCGGCGCGGGCGAGCTGGCGAGCGCGGGCAACCCGGACGGCGCGGCGTTGGGCCGGCGCGGGCGAGCTGGCGGGCGCGGGCAACCCGGACGGCGCGGCGGCGGTCACAACGGCATGCGCGCCGTGCCGTCCGTCGTCGCCGCGCTCGCGCTCGCGGCCGCGGGCTGTGGGCCGCCGAGCGCGCCGGCGACCCCGATCTACCGGTTCGCGCCCGATGACGCCGACGTGACGGCCGCGGCGCCGGACGATCGCGTCGCGGCCGACCGGCTGCTCGAGCTCGCGGTCGAGGCCAAGGGCGGGCGCG
Organism: Myxococcales bacterium; assembly: GCA_016717005.1. NCBI lineage: Bacteria > Pseudomonadati > Myxococcota > Myxococcia > Myxococcales > Myxococcales bacterium. The sequence goes on from JADJUF010000038.1 coordinate 310,335, forward strand.
ACCGGCTGCTGGCGCTGCGCGCCGTCCACGCCACGGGCACGATCGAGCTCGCGCGCGGGACGACGACGGTCGCGGGCACGTTCGAGCGCTGGCTCGAGGTCCCGGATCGCCAGCGCCTCGACGTCACCGTCGACGGCCACACGATCAGCGTCACCATCGACGGCGACGAGGTGGTCCAGCGCCAGGACCAGCGGGTCGGGACGATCGAGGGCGCCGCGGCCGACGCCCTGGTCGACAGCCTGTGGCGCGACCGCGACCTGGTGCTCGTGCACGCGCTGGCGGCGGGCGCGACCGCGAGCGCGGCCGGGACCGAGGCGGTCGACGGGACGACGTGCGACGCGGTGACGATCGCCCGGGGCGGCCAGCCGATGGCGCGGCTCCTGCTCGACCAGGCGTCCCACCTGATCGTCCGGATCGTGCCGCTGGGCGATGACGTGCAGGGGCACGAGGACGCCGCCGACTACCGCGAGGTCGACGGGCTGCGCTTCGCGCACCGCGTCGCGACGGTCGGGGCCGGTGCCCGGACCGACCTGGTCGTCGCCGCGCTCGACCTGACCACGCCGCTGCCCGACCCCGGCGCGCCGTAGCCGCGGGCCCCGCGCAAGGTGCGCGCGGCGCTGCCGTCGATCGCGCGGGCGCGGTAGAAGGGTGCATGTCCGACTTCCAGGTCGCGGCGGTGCTGCTCACGCTCACGGCCGCGTTGGCCTACGTCAACGCCCGCGTGCTCAAGCTGCCCTCGGCCATCGGGCTGATGGCGACCGCCCTGATCGCATCGATCATCGGCCTCGGCCTCGACGCCGCCGGCGTCACCGACATCGGCAGCCGCGTCGCGGCGCTGCTCGACCGCGTCGATCTCGCGTACGCGCTCATGCACGGGATGCTGGGGATCCTGCTGTTCGCGGGCGCGCTGCACGTGAACCTGGGCGATCTGCGCGATCAGCGGTGGCCGATCGCGGTGCTGGCGCTGGTCGGCACCGCGCTGTCGACCGCGCTGGTCGGGTACGGCGCGCACTACCTGTTCGCGGCCGTCGGCGTGGGCGTGCCGCTGATCCACTGCCTGGTGTTCGGCGCGCTGATCTCGCCCACCGATCCGATCGCGGTGCTCGGCATCCTCAAGGCCGCCGGGGCGCCGCGCAACGTCGAGGTGACGATCACCGGTGAGTCGCTGTTCAACGACGGCGTCGGCGTCGTGATCTTCCTGGCGCTGATCGGCGTCGCCAGCGGCGGCGATCCTACGCCCCGCGACATCGCGCGGCTGTTCGTGCAGGAGGCGCTGGGCGGCGCCGCCTTCGGCCTCGCGATCGGCTACGTCGGCTTCCGCCTGCTGCGCAGCATCGACCAGTACTCGGTCGAGGTGCTGATCACCCTGGCGATGGTGTTCGGCGGCTACGCCACCGCCGAGGTGCTGCACATCTCGGCGCCGATCGCCGCGGTCACGGCCGGCCTGCTGATCGGCAACCAGGGGCGCTCGCTGGCGATGTCCGACATCACCCGCGACCACATCGACGCGTTCTGGGAGCTGATCGACGAGATCCTCAACGCGGTGCTGTTCCTGCTGATCGGCCTCGAGGTCGTGCACCTCGAGGTCACCCGGGCGCTCGCGCTCGCGGCGGCGATGACGGTGCCGCTGGTGCTGGTCGCGCGGCTGATCTCGGTGGGCCTGCCGGGGATGTTCTTGCCGCAGCTGCGCCAGGACCGGGTCGCGACGCTGACGATGTTGACCTGGGGTGGCCTGCGCGGCGGCATCTCGGTGGCGCTGGCGCTGTCGCTGCCGCCGAGCCCGCACCGCGCGACGATCCTGGTGGTGACGTACGCGGTCGTGGTGTTCTCGATCCTGGTCCAGGGCCTCAGCCTCGGCCCGCTGATCCGGCGCATCGGGCGTGGGCTCCGCCCGGTCGCTTGATCGCCTCGCGGGTTGCGCCCGCGGATCGCGCGTCTTAGGTTTGTGTCGTCGACGTGGGCGTGGGTGGTCTGCCTGCGGATGACGTCGGCGCTCCGTTGCCGAGGCTTGCCATGACCACGACCGACCGTCACGCCCACTCCGACGACCAGGACGCCAAGAAGGCGGACGGCGAGGACGACGCCAAGAAGGACGCCAAGAAGGCGGACGACCAGGACGCCAAGGGCGCAGACGCGGCGCGGGCGGCCAAGGCCAAGGCCAAGGCCAAGGCCAAGGGCGACGACACCTCGGATCCGGAGGCGAAGCCCGAGGCAAAGGTCGAGGCAACGCCGGAGGCGAAGGCCGAGGCGACGCCAGAGGCGAAGGCCGAGGCGACGTCAGAGGCGAAGGCCGAGGCGACGCCAGAGGCGAAGACCGAGGCGACGCCAGAGGCAAAGGCCGAGGCGACACCAGAGGCGAAGGCCGAGGCGAAGCCGGAGGCAAAGGTCGAGGCGCTGGCGGCCAAGGTCGAGGCGAAGCTGGAGGCAGACGCACGGCCGAGGGCCGAGGCCAAGCCGGCGGCGTCGACGTCGGCCGAGGATCTCACCGAGGCGGTCGATCTCGTCGTGCTGCCGCCGCTCGACGCGTTGCCCGACGGCGATCCCGACGCCGCGGCGCCGCCGCCTGGGGTCGCACCGGCGGGCGACGCGCGTTCGCTGCGCGGGTTCACGCCCGACGGGACGCCTGGGTTCGCGGTGATCTACCGCCTGGGCGCGTCGCTGGTGATCGGCGACGGCACGGTCGGGCGGCGCGGTCGCTGGCGCGCGGTCTCGTACCCGGGCCCGGGGGCCGCCGCCAGCGCGTACGCGCAGACCTGCTCGGACTACACGACGCAGGGCTACGTCGACTTCCGCCGCTGACGACGGTCGACGCGGGTCAGGTCGACGGGGTCCGCGGCAGCGCCGCGAGGGTGGCGGACACGCCCGCGGTCAGCACGTCGGTGACGGCCGGCGACGACGCGTCGAGGCCCGACGACAGCCGGAACGAGCGAGCGCCGGCGATCGCTCCGGCCAGCACCGCGGCGAGATCGATCAGGGCGGCATCGGAGAGCTGGCCCCGGTCCTCGGGCGCCACGATCGCCGCGCCGGTGCGGCGCAGGTACTCGGTGAACACGCTGGCGAGCGCAGCGCTGGCGGTCGCGCGGACGCTCGCGAGGCCCCGGGCCTGGTGGAACAGCACCACGTACGCGGGGTGATCGTCGAAGAAGGCCTCGTGCGCCGCGATCACCGCGGCGACCCGGTCGGCGGGCGCGCGCACGTGCACCGGGGCGAGGTAGCGGTTGTCCAGCAGCTCGACGCCCTGGGCGACCAGCTCGGCGATCAGGCGATCCTTGGACTCGAAGTAGTTGTAGAAGGCGCCCTTGCCCAGGTCGCTGCGCTCGGTGATGTCCTCGATGCGCGTGCCGTAGACCCCGCGCTCCGCGATCAGCCGAATGGCGACATCGAGCAACGCTTGACGCGTTCGTTCCTTCTTCCGCTCGCGGCGATCTGGCTCTTTCACGGTCGTCTACGACCAGTATTTACACAAATATACCTGCATTTCAACAACATGAGAGACTCATTGCATTGACAATCGGTCATTTGGCGACCTATGGTCATTTACGACTTGCGGTCGCAATTCATGAGGATCCCCACCGCTACCTATCGGCTGCAGCTCCACGGGCTCGGCCTCGACGCCGCCCGAGACCTGACCGGCTACCTCCACGATCTGGGCGTCTCCGACTGCTACGCGTCGCCGTTCCTGGCGGCCGCGCCGGGCAGCAACCACGGGTACGACGTCATCGATCACGAGCGCGTCGATCCGGCGCTCGGCACCGAGGCGCAGCTGGTCGAGTTCGCCACGGCGCCCGGCGCGGGCGGGGGGGCGCCCGGGGGGGGGGGGGCCCAACCGCAGGGGCGGCGCCGGCGCCAACGGCGGGGGGGGGGGCGGGGGGGGGGCCGCGCCGGGCGGCCCGCCGGCGCCGCGCCTGCGCCGCCACCGCCGGGGGCCCCCCCCAGGGCCGCCGGCGGGGCGGGGGGGGGCCGCGGGCGGGCGGGGGGGGGGGGGGGGGGGGGGGGGGGCGCGGCGCGGCGCGAGGCGGCCCCCCGCGGGCCGCCCGCCGCGCCCCCCCCCCGCCGCCCCCGCCGCGCCCGGGGGCCCCCCGCCGGCGCGGGGCCGCGGGGCGGCGCCCGCCGGCCCGCGCGGCGCGGCGCGGCCGCGCCGCGGCGCCGCCGCGGGCGCCGGGGGGGGCCGCCGGCGCCCCCGCCGGGGCCGCGCCGCCCCGGCGCCGCGCGGGCCCGCGCGGCGAGGGGCGGGGCGGGAGGGCCGCCGCGGGGGGGCCGGGGCGGGGCGGGGGCGGCGGGCCGCGGGGGGCGGGGGGGCCCCCGGGCGCGCGGGGGGGGCGCCGCGGCGCGGCGGGGCGGGGCGGCCCGGCGCGCGCCCCCCGGCGCCGCCCGGGGCGAGCGGCCGCGCCGCGCGCGCCGCGGGGGGGGCGGGGGCGGCCGGCCACCCGCGCCGGGTGCGCCGGGGGGGCGGGGGGGGGGGGCGCCGCGCCGCGGCGCGGGGGCCGGGGCGGGCCCGGCGGGGGGCCGGGGCCCGGGGGGCGGGGGGGGGGGCCGGGCGCCCCCGGCGGCCGCCGGCGGGCGGGGGCCGGCCCGCGCCGCGCCCGGCCCCGCGGCCGGCCGGCGCCCCGCGAGGGCGGCGCCGCGGGGCGGCGCGGGCGGGGGCGGGGGGGGCCGGGGGCCGCGGGCCGGGGCCGGCGCCGGCGGCGCCGGGGCCGCGCGGCCCCGGGACCGGGGGCCGCGGCGGCGGGGCCGGGGGGGCCGGCCGGGCGGGGGCCCCCCGGGGGCGTGCCGGCCGGCGGGGGCCCCCCGCCGGCGGCCCCCCCCGGGCGGGGGGGCGGGCGGGCCGCGGGGGCGGCGGGCCGCCGGGCCCGCCGGGGCCGCCGGGGGGGCGCGCGCGGCCGCCGGCGGGCGGCGGGCGCGGACCGCGCCCCCGCGCCCCCCGGCCGGCCGCGGCCCCCGCGAGGGCCGGCGCGGCGCGGCCCGGGCGCTCCGCGCGCGGCGGGCGCCCGGCGGCGGACGGGACCGGGGGCGCGGGCGACCGGGGCCGCGGCGGGGGCGCGGGGGCCGGCCGCAGCGGCCGCGCGCCCCGCGGGGCCAGGGGGGCGCGCCCGCGCCGGGGGGGGCGGCCCGCGGGGGGCCGGGGGGGCGGGCGGCCGGCCCGCGGCGCGGGCGGGCGCCCCGCCGCGGGGGCGGGGGGGCGCCCCCGCGCCCCGCGCGCGGGCCGCGGGGCGGGGGGGCTCGGGGCCCGGGCCCCCCGGGGCGGGGGACGGGGCCCGGGGGGGCGGGGGCGGGGGGCGCGAGGGGCGGGGCCGCGGCCCGGGGGCGCGGGGGCGGGGCGGGGGGGGGGGGGCCGGGGGGGGGCGGGGGGGGGGGGCCCCCCGGCGCCGGGCGGGGGGCGGCCGGGGCCGCGGGGGGGGGGGGGGGGGGGGGGGCCGCGCGCGGGGGGGGGGGGGGGGGGGGGGGGCGGGCCGGGGGGGGCGGGGCGGGCGGGGCGGCGGGCGGCCGGCGGGCCGCGCCCCGGGGGGGGCGGCCCGGCGGCCCGTCCCGCCGGGGGGGGGCCCGGGGCCGGCGGCGGCGGGGGGCGGGGGGGGGGCGGCGGGGGGCCGGGGGCCGGGGCCGGGGGGGGGGGGGGGGCGGGGCCGGGGCCGGGGCAGGCGGCCGGGGCGGCCGGCGGGGGCGGCGGAGGGGGCCGGGGGGCGGGGGCCGGGGGGGGGGCCCCGCCGGTGGGGGCGGGGCGGGCGGCCGAGGGGGGGGGGGGGGCGGCCGGGGGGGGGGGGGGGGGCCGGGCGGGCGGGGGGGGGCCGCGGGGGGGGGCGGCGCCGCGCGGGGGCGGGGGCGGGGGGGCCCCGGGCGGCGGGGGGGGGGGACGGCCGCGGGGGGCGGGCGCTCCGGGGGGGGCGGGGGGGTGGCCCCGGCGGGGCGGGGGCGCCGGGGGGCGGGGGGGGGGGGGGGGCGGGCGGGGGGGGGCGGGCGGGGGGCGGGGGGGGCGGCGGGGGGGGGGGGCCGGGGGCGGGCCCGGGGGGGGGGGGGGGAGGGGGGGGGGGGGGGGGGGCGGGGGGGGGGGCGGGGGGGGGGGGGGGGGTCGGGGGGGCCGGGGGGGGGGGGGGCGCGGGGGGCCCGCGGGGGGGGGGGGGGGGCGCCGCCGGGCGGGCGGGGGGGGGGGCCGGGGGGGGGGGCGGCCGCCGCCGGGGGGGGGGGGGCCGCCGAGCCGCCGGCGGCGCCGATCGGCGCGCGCTGGGGCGACACCACGATCGACCTCGGGCCGACGTCGGCCGCCGCGTACACGGACGCGCTGACCGGGCGCACGCTCGCGCCGTCGGAGCGCTCGACCCTGGCGCTGGCCGACGTCTTCGCCCACCTGCCGGTGGCGATCCTCGAGGCGCGGCCGTGACCGTCGACCTGCAGCTCGGCGCCACGCCGACCGCCGGCGGCGTCCGGTTCCGGGTGTGGGCGCCGCGGGCCCGGTCGCTGCGCGTGCGCCTGGGCGCGCAGACCTTGCCGCTGGCGCGCGGCGCCGACGACGTCTACGAGGCGATCGTGATCGGGGCCGGGCTCGACGCCGACTACAGCTACGTCCTCGACGACGCCCTGGTGCGCCCCGACCCGGTCAGCCGCTGGCAGCCGCACGGCGTGCACGGGCCGTCGCGGGTGCTCGACCCCGACGCGTACCCGTGGACCGACGCCGGCTGGCGCGGGCGCGCGCTGGCCGAGCTCGTCACCTACGAGCTCCACGTCGGCACGTTCACGCCCGAGGGCACGTTCGCGGCCGCGGCCGCGCGCCTGCGGCAGCTCGCCGAGCTCGGCGTCACCGCCGTCGAGCTGATGCCGGTGGCCGAGTTCCCGGGCGGGCGCAACTGGGGCTACGACGGGGTCCACCTGTTCGCCCCGCAGTCGACCTACGGCGGGCCCGACGGCCTGCGCGGGTTCGTCGACGCGGCCCACGCGGTCGGCCTCGCGGTCGTGCTCGACGTCGTCTACAACCACCTCGGCCCCGAGGGCAACTACCTCGGCGACTTCGGCCCGTACGTCACCGACACGCACCGCACGCCCTGGGGCCCGGCGCTCAACCTCGACGGCGCCGACGCCGACGGCGTCCGCCGGCACCTGCTCACCAACGCGGTGATGTGGTTCCGCGAGTACCACGTCGACGGGCTCCGGCTCGACGCGATCCACGGCATCTTCGATCACGCGCCGCGGCACCTGCTGGCCGAGCTGCGCGCGGCGGTGACCGCCGCGGTGCCCGATCGCCAGACCCACGTCATCGCCGAGAGCGACCTCAACGACGTGCGCGTGATCGCGCCGCCGGCGGTCGGCGGCTACGGGCTCGACGCGCAGTGGAGCGACGACTTCCACCACGCGCTGCGCACCGCGCTGACCGGCGATCGCCGTGGCTACTTCGCCGACTTCGGCGAGGTCGCGGACGTGGCCAAGGCCGTGACCGCGAGCTTCGTCTACGACGGCCAGCGCTCGGCCCACCGTCGGCGCCGCCACGGCACGTCGGCGGTCGCGCGCCCGGGCGAGCAGTTCGTCGTGTACGTGCAGAACCACGATCAGATCGCCAACGGCTCGCAGGGCCGGCGGCTGACGACGATCGTCGGCCACCGCGCCCACGCCCTGGCCGCGACCGTGCTCCTGACCGCGCCGAACCTGCCGCTCCTGTTCATGGGCGAGGAGTACGCCGAGCCGGCGCCGTTCCAGTACTTCGTCAGCCACGGCGATCCCGCGCTGGTCGCCGCGGTGCGCGAGGGCCGGCGACGCGAGCACGCCGACCTGGCGGGCGCCGACGACTTCGTCGACCCGCAGGCCGAGGCCACGTTCGCGGCCTGCGCGCTCGACTGGGCCCTGCGCGCGCAGGGGCCGCACGCGCAGATGCTGGCGCTGTACCGCGACCTGCTGGCGCTGCGGCGCGGCGCGCCGTGCCTGAGCAACTGCCGCAAGGACCTGACCCGGGCGTGGTCGAGCGACGCCGCCCGCTGGCTGGTGATCGAGCGGGCCGATCCCGGCGGCCAGCGCGCGCGCGTGGTGTGCAACCTGGCCGCGCGGGCCCAGCGGGTGCCGTGCCCCGAGCTCGACGGGCGGCTCCGCCTGGCGCTGGCGACCGACGACCCGCGCTACGGCGGCGACGCCGCCCCGACCGAGCTCGACCTGACCGACGGGCCGCTGGCGCTGCCGCCGCACACCGCCCGCATCTACCTGACCGATCGAGGCGACCGATGACCGCGCTCGTGATCCATGGCCACGTCTACCAGCCCCGGCGCGAGCACCCATGGTCGGGCGCGGTCGAGCGCGAACCCAGCGCCCACCCCGACCACGACGGGAACCGCCGGACCTCGAGGTTGGCCGGCGCGCGCTCCCGCTCGTCGGCGCGCGGGCAGCTGATCGACCTGGCCATGCCGATGGCGAGCCCCGACGTGGTCGGCCACGCCCTGCGCGCGGCGTTCGCGATGGTGGCGGCGCCGGCGCCCGGCGCGGGAGCCGGCGCGTGAGGCCGGTCGGCGACGGTCGGCAGCGCGTGGTCGTGCTGGCGATGCGGCCCGAGGTCGACGGCGGCCGCTACCCGGCCAAGCGCATCCTCGACGAGCCGGTGACGATCGAGGCCGATCTGCTGGCCGACGGCCACGACGTGCTGGCCGCCGTGCTGCAGTACCGCCACGCGGCCGACGAGGCCTGGCGCGAGACCCCGCTGACGCCCGCGGGCAACGACACCTGGCGCGCGACGTTCACGCCGACCCGGCTCGGCCGCTACCAGTGCGTCGCCCTGGGCTGGGTCGACGCGTTCGCCACCTGGCGCCACGGGCTCGAGCGCAAGGTCGCGGCCGGCGCCGACGTGACGGTCGAGCTGCTCGAGGGCGCCGCGCTGATCGAGGCCGCGGCCGCGCGGTCGACCGGGATCGATCGGGGCCCGCTGGCCGCGGCCGCGACGACGGTGCGCGGGCCCGGGCCGCTGCCCGCGCGGATCGCCGCCGCCGCCGACGTCGGCCTCGCCGCCGCGATCGCGCGCCACCCCGACCGGACCCGCGCGACCGGCTACCGCCACCCGCTCGAGCTGCACGTCGAGCGACCGCTGGCCCGCTGCGCCGCCTGGTACGAGCTGTTCCCGCGCTCGACCGGCCCGGCCGGGCGCCACGGCACGCTCCGCGACGCCGAGGCTCGGCTCGCCTACGTCGCCGAGCTCGGCTTCGACATCCTGTACCTGCCGCCGATCCATCCGATCGGCCAGGCGTTCCGCAAGGGCCCCGACAACGCGCCGGTCGCTGGCCCCGACGATCCCGGCAGCCCGTGGGCGATCGGCGGCGCCGCGGGCGGCCACACCAGCGTGCATCCGGATCTCGGCACGCTCGCCGACTTCGATCACTTCGTCGCGGCGGCGCGCGACCACGGCCTCGAGGTCGCGCTCGACATCGCGCTGCAGGCCTCGCCCGATCACCCGTGGGTGACCGCGCACCCGACCTGGTTCCGGGCCCGCCCCGACGGCAGCATCCAGTACGCCGAGAACCCGCCCAAGAGGTACCAGGACGTCTACCCGTTCGACTTCGAGTCGGCCGACTGGGAGGCGCTGTGGGACGCGCTCCTGGGCATCTTCTTGTTCTGGGCCGAGCGCGGCGTGCGGTGCTTCCGCGTCGACAACCCCCACACCAAGCCGCTGCCGTTCTGGGAGTGGTGCATCGCCCAGGTCCAGGCGACCTACCCCGACGCGCTGTTCCTGGCCGAGGCGTTCACGCGGCCCAAGCTGACCTACGCGCTGGCCAAGGGCGGCTTCTCGCAGTCGTACACGTACTTCACCTGGCGGACCACCAAGCTCGAGCTGACGCGCTACCTCGAGGAGCTGACCCAGACCGACGTCGCCGACTACTTCCGGCCCAACTTCTGGCCGACGACGCCCGACATCTTCCCCGAGCACCTCGTCCACGGCGGCCCGGCCGCGTTCGTCGCCCGGGCGATCCTGGCCGGGACCCTCGCCAGCGCCTACGGGATCTACGGCCCGTCGTACGAGCTCATGGAGCACACGCCGCGGGTCGGCGCCGAGGAGCTGGCCCAAAACGAGAAGTACCAGCTGCGCGCCTGGGACCTCGATCGGCCCGACAGCCTGCGCCACGTGCTGGCGCGGCTCAACCGGATCCGGCGCGCGCACCCGGCGCTGCACGCGAACCGCTCGCTGCGGTTCCACCCCTGTGCGCACGACCTCGTGCTGTGCTTCTCCAAGCGCACCGCCGATCACCGCGACGTGATCCTGGTGGTCGTCAACCTCGACCCGCACCACACCCACGGCGCCTGGCTCGACCTCGACCTCGCCGAGCTGGGCGTGGCCGCGGACGAGGCCTTCCAGGTCCACGATCTGCTCGGCGACGCCCACTACCTGTGGCGCGGGCCGCGCAACTACGTCGAGCTCGCGCCCGGGGTCATGCCGGCCCATGTGTTCGAGCTGCGCCGGCTGGTCCGGCGCGAGCAGCACTTCGAGTACTTCCTATGACCCCACCCACGCCCGCGCCCGCGCCCCTCGAGTCGACCGATGATCCGTTCTGGTACAAGGACGCCGTCATCTACGAGCTGCACATCCGTGCGTTCAAGGACGCCAACGGCGACGGCATCGGCGACCTGCCGGGCCTGATCGAGCAGCTCGACTACCTCGTCGATCTCGGCGCCACCGCGATCTGGCTGCTGCCGTTCTATCCGTCGCCGCTGCGCGACGGCGGCTACGACATCGCCGACTACACCGGCGTCCACGAGCACTACGGCACCCGCGCCGACGTGGCCCGGCTGCTGCGCGAGGCCCACCAGCGCGGCCTGCGCGTGATCACCGAGCTGGTGCTGAACCACACCTCGGCCGAGCACCCGTGGTTCCAGCGGGCCCGGCAGGCGCCGGCGGGCAGCCCCCACCGCGCCTGGTACGTCTGGAGCGACACGCCCAAGCGCTACGCCGACGCCCGGATCATCTTTCAGGACTTCGAGACCTCGAACTGGTCGTGGGACCCGGTCGCGAACGCCTACTACTGGCACCGGTTCTACGCCCACCAGCCCGACCTCAACTTCGAGAACCCGGACGTCCAGGCCGCGCTGTTCGAGGTGATCGACTTCTGGATGGAGCTGGGCGTCGACGGCATGCGCCTCGACGCGGTGCCGTACCTGTTCGAGCGCGAGGGCACGAGCTGCGAGAACCTGCCCGAGACCCACGCGTTCCTGAAGCAGCTGCGCGCGCACATCGACGCCAAGTTCCCGAACCGGATGCTCCTGGCCGAGGCCAACCAGTGGCCGTCGGACGCCGCCGCCTACTTCGGCGACGGCGACGAGTGCCACATGAACTTCCACTTCCCGCTGATGCCGCGGATGTTCATGGCGATCCAGCAGGAGGACAGCTTCCCGATCGTCAACATCATCAAGCGCACGCCGGCGATCCCCGAGAGCTGCCAGTGGGCGACGTTCCTGCGCAACCACGACGAGCTGACGCTCGAGATGGTGACCGACGAGGATCGCGACTCGATGATCCGGGCCTACGCGTCCGAGCGCCACGCCCGGATCAACCTCGGCATCCGCCGCCGGCTGATGCCGCTGTTGACGGTGCGCCGCAAGGTCGAGCTGATGAACGCGCTCTTGCTGTCGCTGCCGGGCACGCCGGTCATCTACTACGGCGACGAGATCGGCATGGGCGACAACATCTACCTCGGCGACCGCAACGGCGTCCGCACGCCGATGCAGTGGAGCGGCGACCGCAACGGCGGCTTCTCGCGGGCCAACCCGCAGAAGCTGTACCTGCCGACGATCATCGACCCCGAGTTCCACTACGAGGCGATCAACGTCGAGGCCCAGCAGGCCAACCCGTCGTCGCTCTTGTGGTGGATGAAGCACCTGATCGCCAAGCGCAAGGAGCACCGGGTCTTCGGCCGCGGCACGATCGAGTTCGTCACCAGCGACAACCCGCGCATCCTCGGGTTCGTGCGCGCCTACGACGGCGAGCGCGTGCTCGTGCTCGCGAACCTGTCGCGGTTCGTGCAGTGCGCGCGCTTCGACCTGCGGCAGCTCGCGGGCACGGTCCCGGTCGAGATGTTCGGCCGGATGCGGTTCCCCGAGGTCACCGACGCGCCGTACTTCGTCTCGCTCGGGCCGCACGGGTTCTACTGGCTGTCGCTCGAGCCGGCGGCGCCGGCGGCGCTCGACGCGGGCGCGCCGACCCTGGCCTGCCGCGCTGGCTGGGCCGAGGTGCTGGCGGCGCCGCGGCGGGCCGAGCTGGCGCGGGTGCTGACCACGTACGCGCGCGCGCGGCGGTGGTTCCGGAGCAAGTCCCGGACGGTCAAGCACACCGCGATCACCGACGTGGTGCCGACCGGCGACGGGCACGCGCTCGTGCTCTTGCAGTTCGAGTACCAGCACGGCGCCAGCGAGACCTACGCGATCCCGGTCGCGTTCGTGCCCGACGCGCCCGACAGCGCGCGGCCGGTGGTCGGCGTGATCGCCGCGGTGACGATCGGCTCGGCGGGCGACGGCGGGACGCTGGTGGACGCGGTGGTGAGCGAGGCGTTCGCGGCGGCGCCGCTGGCGCTGATGCGCGACCAGGCCACGATCGCCGGCGGCCACGGCGCGCTGGTCGGCGAGGCGTTCCCGTCGCTGGCCGCGCTCGCGCCCGACGTCGAGCTCGGCCCACGCCTGGTGACCGCCGAGCAGAGCAACAGCGCGATCATCTACGGCGGCCGGTACCTGCTCAAGCTGTTCCGGGTCGCGGCCGAGGGGCCGAGCACCGAGGACGAGCTCGGGCGGTTCCTCCACCGGCGCGACGCCCGCGGCGTGGCGCGCCTGGCCGGCGCGCTCGAGTATCGTCGCGCGGGGCAGGAGTCGACGACGATCGGCGTGCTGTTCGACTTCGTCCCCAACCAGGGCGACGCCTGGCAGCTCGCGCTCGACGCGCTCGATCGCTGCTTCGACCGGCTCCTGGCCGACGGCGCGCGGCCCGAGGCGCCGGAGCCGCTCGCGCCCACGCTCCTGGCCCGGGCCGCGGTGGCACCGACCGCGCAGGTGGCCGAGTGGGTGGGCCCGTTCCTGGACCGCGCGCGGCTGCTGGGCCAGCGCACCGCCGAGCTGCACCAGGTGCTCGCGTCGGAGCCGTCCGATCCGCTGTTCGCGCCGCAGCCGTTCGACATCATGCACCAGCAGTCGCTGTACCAGGGCGCGAGCGGGCTGATGGCGCGCACGTACGAGGTGCTGCGCGCGCAGCTGACGCAGCTGCCCGACGAGACCCGGGCGCTGGCCGAGCGGGCGCTGGCGCGCGAGGCCGACACCGATCGCGCGCTGGCGCGGATCACCGCGCGCAAGCTCGACGTGACGCGGATCCGCGTCCACGGCGACTACCACCTGGGCCAGGTGCTGTGGACCGGCGACGACTTCGTGATCATCGACTTCGAGGGCGAGCCGGCGCGGCCGCTGTCGCAGCGGCGGTTCAAGCGCTGCCCGCTGCGCGACGTCGCCGGCATGGTGCGGTCGTTCCACTACGCCGGCGAGGCGGCCCGACGCGACGGGCGCGTGCGGCCCCAGGACGCGCCGGTGTTGGCGCCGTGGGCGCAGGCCTGGCCCGAGTGGGTGTCGGCGGCGTTCCTGGGCGGGTACCTCGAGGTGCTCGCGGGCTCCGCGCTGTTGCCCGCCAGCCCCGGCGACGTCGCGATGCTGCTCGACTTCTACCTGCTCGAGAAGTGCATCTACGAGATCGGGTACGAGCTGGACAACCGCCCGGCCTGGGTCGAGATCCCGCTGCGCGGGCTGCTGGCGCTGACCGAGGACGCCCGATGACCGAGCGGCACGAGTTCGGCGAGCTCGACGCGCACCTGCTGCGCGAGGGCACGCACCCGCGGCTCCACGATACGCTGGGGGCCCACCCGGTGCCGGGCGGCACCCGGTTCGCGGTCTGGGCGCCCGCGGCGGCCGCGGTCAGCGTGATCGGCGAGTTCAACCGCTGGGCACCTGGGGTCGCGCCGCTGGCGCCGGTCGGGGACACCGGCGTGTGGAGCGGCGTCGTGCCCGGCGTCGGCCACGGCGCGCTCTACAAGTACGAGATCGCGTCGCGCGTCGGCGGGTACCGGGTCGCCAAGGCCGATCCGTTCGCGCGCCGCCACGAGGTCGCGCCCGGCACCGCGTCGATCGTCTGGGACCGCGCGTACGTCTGGACCGACGCCGCCTGGCTCGCGCGCCGCGGCGCCGTCAACGCGCTGACCGCGCCGATGTCGATCTACGAGGTCCACCTCGGGTCGTGGCGGCGGCACGCCGAGGACGGCCGGTCGCTCACCTACCGCGAGGCCGCGCCGCTCCTGGTCGAGCACGCGCGCCGGCTCGGCTTCACCCACGTCGAGCTGTTGCCGCTGACCGAGCACCCGTTCTACGGCTCGTGGGGCTACGAGACCACCGGCTACTTCGCCGCGACCTCGCGCTACGGCGAGCCCGAGGACCTGATGGCGTTGATCGACCTGCTCCACGGCGCCGGCCTCGGCGTGATCATGGACTGGGTGCCGGCCCACTTCCCCAACGACGAGCACGGCCTGGTCTTCTTCGACGGCACGCCGCTGTTCGAGTACGCCGATCCGCGGCGCGGGTTCCACCCCGAGTGGAGCACGCAGATCTTCGACTACGGCCGCGAGGAGGTGCGCAGCTTCCTCCTGTCGAGCGCGCTGGCGTGGATCGATCGGTTCCACGTCGACGGGCTCCGCGTCGATGGCGTCGCGACGATGCTCTACCGCGACTACGGCCGCAAGGACGGCGAGTGGGTCGCGAACGCCCACGGCGGCAACCAGAACGAGGAGGCGGTGGTGCTGCTGCAGCGGCTCAACGCCGCGATCCGGCGCGAGCGCCCCGACGTCGTGACGATCGCCGAGGAGTCGACCGCGTGGCCCCACGTCACCGGCCCCGCCGCCGACGGCCTCGGCTTCGACTACAAGTGGGACATGGGCTGGATGCACGACACGCTCGCGTACTTCGCGCGCGAGCCGGTCCACCGGCGCCACCACCACGGCGAGCTGACGATGCGCGGGCTGTACCTGTACGCCGAGGCGTTCGTGCTGCCGCTGTCCCACGACGAGGTCGTCCACGGCAAGCGGTCGCTGCTCGGCAAGATGCCGGGCGATCGCTGGCAGCAGTTCGCGAACCTGCGCCTGCTCTACGCGTACATGTACTCGCAGCCGGGCAAGAAGCTCCTGTTCATGGGCGCCGAGCTGGCGGCCGACCGCGAGTGGGACCACGACGCCGGCCTGCCCTGGGACCTGCTCGACCTGCCCGACGATCCGGCCCACCGGCAGATCCAGCTCCTGGTCGGCGAGCTCAACCGGGTCTACAAGGACGAGCCGGCGCTGCACGAGCTCGACTGCGCGCCCGGCGGGTTCCGGTGGCTGGTGGTCGACGACGCCGAGCGCAGCGTGCTGGTCTACGAGCGCCGCGCGCGCGACGGCGAGGTCGTGATCGTCGCGCTCAACTTCACGCCGGTGCCGCGCCCGAACTACCGCGTCGGCGTGCCGGCGCCGGGCTGGTGGGACGAGCTGGTCAACACCGACGCGGTCGCGCTCGGCGGCAGCGGCCAGGGCAACCTCGGCGGCGTCGAGGCGACGCCGGTCCCGGCCCAGGGCCACGCGCTGTCGATCAACCTGGTGCTGCCGCCGCTCGGAGCGCTGTTCCTGCGGCGCCGGCCAGCGCCTCGAGCTGGGTGATCAGCGCGGTCGAGGTCGAGCCGCGCGCGCGCAGCGCCAGCGCCAGCGCCAGCGGCAGGTCGAGCGCGGCGCCGCGGGCGACCCGGGCGGCGTACTGGTCGGCGAACCCGGCCGGCAGGCGCAAGGACCAGTTGGCGTCGGCGAAGGTCCCGGGCACGTTGAACCGCGCGGCGTAGCCGAACAGATCGGCGAAGAACACCATCGCGTTGCCGGCCGGGCTGGCCAGCGCCTCGGCCAGCATCGCCGCGGCGAGCAGCCCCGGCTCACCGACGAGCGCGGCGGTCGCGGCTGGCGCCAGCGCGAGCCGGGTCACGAGGTGGGCGGCCCACCGGGCGCGGCGCGCCGGGGCCCAGCCGTCGATCAGGCCGAAGATCGACGGCGTGTCGTGGTTGCCGAGCATCACCCAGTCGGCGGGCGCGGCGTTCTCGGCCCGGTAGACGTCGGTGGCGTCGTCGAGGTTGGCCTTCTGCAGCACGCGCCAGCGGCCGAGGTGGTGGCGCCCGAGCACGCGCGCGAGCGGCAGCGGCAGCGTGCTCAGGACCTCGCACGAGATCGCGGCGCGCGCGCAGCCGTGGCGCGCGGCCGCGTCGACGAGCACGTCGACCAGGATCGCGTAGCGATCGACCTGGGCCGGCGTCAGCGCGGTGACCCAGCCGTCGGCATGGCGGGCCTGGGTCCGATCGAGCTGCGCCGCGGTGGCGATGGCGTAGCGGGCCAGGCGGGGGTGGTCGGGCAGGTCGGGCGCCTCGTACAGCCGCGCGCCGGCGCGCACCGCCGCCGCGGCATCGACGGCGTCGCGGCGGTAGACCCAGGGGCACACCAGGCCGTGCGGGTGATCGATCCGCGCGCTGTCGTGCTCGGCGAAGGTCTTGTCGGCGCGGGCCCGGACCAGCTCGAGCGCGGCGCCGCCCGGGTGGAGCTGGTCGGGATCGAGCACCGGGTAGTTCCACGGCTGGCCGTCGGCGTTGGTCCGGCTCGGCGGCGCGCCGACGACGTAGTCGGGCAGGAACGCCGCGGCCCAGCTCCAGGCGTCGCTCGGCGCCAGGCCGACCTGCAGATCGGCGTAGAGCGCCAGGTCGAGGGCGCGGGCGCGGGCGCGGACCTGATCGTGGGCGGCGTGGGCGAGGAGCTGGCCGAACCCGTAGCGCGCGATCGCGTCGGCGTGGGCGCGGCGCAGCGCGGCGCGGCGGTCGCAGCGCGCGGGCGCGTCGTCGAGGAACAGCGTCGCGTCGAGCGGATCGGGCCAGGCGTCGGCGCCGACGCCGCCGTGGACCGCGGTCAGCGCCGCGTGCAGCGCGTCGCGCTCGAGCCAGCGCTGGTGGGTGTGCGCGAACGCGCGCAGCCGCGGCGCCAGGTCCGGACGCGCGCCGCGCGCGAAGCTGGCCCAGGCCGCGTCGACCAGGCCGTGGGCGGCGTCGTGGGCCCGCTGATGATCGCCGCGGTCACCGCCGTCGCCTCGCCGCGCCGCGAGCGCGGCCGGGTCGAGCAGCCCCGCGAACTCGCCGTCGGGCTCGAGGCTGGCCTTGGGGATCGAGGCCAGCGCGCGCGAGAAGATCGTCCCGTCGTAGGGTGACGGGTTGCCGCGCGAGGTCTCGCCCGCGGGGCCGAGCTGCAGCCCGGTGAAGCCGAGGGCGTGCGCGAGCTCGAGCAGCCGGTGGCCGGCGCGGGTGCCCGGGGCGCCGGCGCCGAGGTCCTCGTCGGGATCCGCCGGGAAGCTGGCGCCGTGGATGGCGAGCAGCAGCCGGTCCACGCCCAGCTCGGCCAGCGCGGCGCGGGTGAGCGCGCGCTGCTCCGGGGGCACGGCCGACGACATCGGTGGCTGCTTACCACGGCGGTCGACGGGGCAACGCCCGACGTGCGCGCGCGGTGAACACGGAGGATGATGGGGCGTGCCCGACCCTGAACTCGATCCGGCCGCGGCGCCGACGGGCCCGCTGCCGCGGACCGTGTGGCTGCTCGGCGGCGTGTCGTTCTTCGCCGACGTCTCGGGCGAGATGATCTATCCGCTCCTGCCGATGTTCGTCGTCGCCGTGCTGGGCGCGTCGGCCACCGAGCTCGGCTGGATCGAGGGCTCGGCGGCGGCGATGGTCGCGCTCTTGACCGCGTACGCCGGCGTCCGCAGCGATCGCTACCGGCGCCGGGTGCCGTGGGTGCGCTGGGGCTACGGCCTGCCGGTGCTGGGCAAGGCGGTGCTGGTCGGCGCGGTCGCGTGGCCGATGGTGTACCTCGGGCGCACGATCGATCGCCTGGGCAAGGGCCTGCGCTCGAGCCCGCGCGACGCGCTGATCGCTGACGCGACGCCGCCGGCGCAGCGCGGCCGGGCGTTCGGCCTGCACCGCGCGATGGACACCGCCGGCGCGCTGGTCGGCGTGCTGGCGTCGGCGTTCTTGCTGTGGTGGCTCAGCGGCACGCCGCGCGGCGACGCCGCCACCGGGCGGGCCGACGCCGGGCCGTACCGCGTGATCTTCGCGATCGCGGCGGCCATGGGGCTGGCGGCGCTGGCGCTGACGTTCCTGGTGCGCGAGGCGCCGCGCCCGGCGCCGCCGCCGGTCGCCGCGGGCGCGCCGCCGGCCGACGCGTCGCGCGCGCTGCCGCGCAGCTACTGGATCGTGCTGGCGGCGATGATGGTGTTCGCGGTCGCCAACTCGAGCGACACCTTCTTGATCCTGCGCGCGGTCCACGTCGGGATGTCGCCGTGGAAGGTGGTCCTGGCCTACGCGCTGTTCAACCTGGTCTACACGGTGGCGTCGTACCCGGCCGGCGCGCTGTCGGATCGGCTGGGGCGCTGGCGGGTGATCGGCGTCGGCTGGGCGATCTACGCGCTGGTCTACGCCGGCTTCGCGCGGTCGGACGCGACGACGATCTGGCCGCTGTTCGCCTGCTACGGCCTGTACATGGCGCTCACCGACGGCGTCGGCAAGGCGCTCGTGGCCGACCACGCGCCGGCCGATCGGCGCGGGCGCGCGCTCGGCGTCTTCTACCTGGCCACCGGCCTGGCGACGATCGCCGCGAGCTTGCTCGCCGGTGTGGCCTGGGACCAGCTCGGGCCGAGCGCGCCGTTCTGGATCGGCGCGGGCGGCGCGGCCCTGGCGGTGGCGATCGTGCCGGTCGCGGCGCGGTGGTCGCGGCCGACCCCGGCCTGAGGTGCCTGGGCGGGGCCGGCGCCAGGTTCCAGCGGCTCCGAAGAAGTTGTACGCGCGACCCGTGGCAGAGGTTGCCGCCCCGCCGATCGGTGCAGCGCCCACGCCGGGGGTACAATGGTCGCCGTGAGCGACGCGGATGTGCCGACCGGCCCCGCCATCGACGACAGCGCGCCGACCCAGACCGCCTCGCCGGTGCGGACGGCAGGCACGGCGACGCTGGCGAGCGGCGAGATCCTGTCCGGGCGCTACCGGGTGGACGCGCTGCTCGGCCGCGGCGGCATGGGCGAGGTCTACGCGGCCCACGACCTCGAGCTCGAGGAGGACGTCGCGCTGAAGCTGCTGCGGGCCGAGCTGTCGGGGGATCCGGGCTACCGCAAGCGCCTGCGCAGCGAGGTGCGCCTGGCCCGACGGGTCACGCACCCCAACGTGTGCCGGGTCCACGACCTCGGCCAGCACGCCGATCAGGTGTTCGTGACGATGGCCCGGGTCCCCGGCCACAGCCTGCGCCAGGTGCAGCGCGCGATCCGCGCGGGCGAGCAGGCGCCGCTGGTCCTGGCGACGATCGTCGACCTGATCTCGCAGCTGTGCGCGGCGCTCGGGGCCGCCCACGCCGCTGGCGTGCTGCACCGCGACGTCAAGCCCGACAACATCCTCGTCGACGACGGCCGGGTCGTGCTCACCGACTTCGGCGTGGCCAGCGGCCCGGGCGACGGCGACGGCAGCGTGGTCGGGACCCCGGCCTACACCGCGCCCGAGCTGCTGCGCGGCGAGCGGGTCGACGGCCGCGCCGACGTGTACTCGGCCACCGTCGTCGCCTACGAGCTGCTCGCGGGCACGACGCCGTTCGTCGTGCACTCGATGCGGCAGGCCACGCGCCGCGCGCTCGATCGCGAGCCGCCGCCACCGCTGCCGGCCGGCGTCGCGAGCGGACCCCGGCAGGTCGCGCTCGATCGCGTGCTCCGCACCGGCCTGGCGTCGGACCCCGGCGCGCGGCTGGCGACGCCGGCGGCGCTGGCCGAGGGCCTCGCCGGGGCGCTGCGCGAGCCCGCCGACGAGCTGGCGCCCGGGGTCGGCCTCGCGCCCGGACCGTTGCCGGACGCGGCGACCGTCGGCGGCGCCCGGCGGCGGATCGAGGCCCGGGTCGCGACGGTGCTGACCTTCATCGTCGACGACGCGACCGCGGCGCCAGCCGACGCCGCGGCGCGCGCGGCCGACGCCACGCCCGATCACGCGACCTCCGACGAGCTCGAGCGCGCGATCGTCGACCTCGGCGGCTGGCCGATCGCGGTCGGCGCCGGCATGGTCTCGGCGCTGTTCGGCGTCCCGACGTCGCTCGGCGACGACGCGATGCGCGCGGTGCGGGCGGCGCAGCGGTTGCTGGCGCGCGCGCGCGGCGGCCACGCCGGCGTCGACACCCGCCGGGTCATGGTGCGCCCTGACGGCGGCGCGCACGCGCTGGTCGCGGTGCCGCGCGACGTCGCCCGGGTCGCCGACGCGCTCGCGCTGGCCGCGCCGGTCGGCGAGGTCTGGCTGTCGGCGGCGGCGGCCCGGCAGGTGGCCGCCCACGTCGACGTCGCGCCAGCGGGTGACGCTGGCGGCGGCCGGGCGCTGCGCGTCACCGGCGAGGCGCGCGCCGCCAGCGGCCAGCGCGGCGGCCTGGCCCGGGCCCGCGAGATCGCGCGGCTCGAGGCGGTGGCCCGCGGGTGCTTCGAGGCGCGGACGCCGCGCGTCGTCGAGGTCGTCGGCGGGCCCGGGCTCGGCAAGAGCCGCCTGCGCGACGGCTTCATCGCGCGCGTGGCCGAGCGCCGCGACGTCGAGTGGCTGGTGGCGTGCGCGGCGCCGCTGGGCGAGGCCGCGGCGCTGTCGCTGGTGCGCGCGGCCAGCGCCGATTGGTTCGACGCGGTGGCGCGCGAGGGCGAGGGCGGGCGCGCGGCCACGCTGGCGGCGGCGGGGCGCTGGCTCGAGGAGCGCGCCCGCCGACGCCCGGTCGCGGTGCTGTTCGACGATCTGCAGTGGGCCGACGAGATGTCGCGGGCGCTGGTCGCCGACCTCGCGGTCAACCTGCCGGCGGTGCCGGTGTTGCTGGTGGTGTTCAGCCGCGAGCCGGTCGGGCTCCACGGCGCCGAGGTGCTCGAGCTGGGCCCGCTCGACGACGCGACCGCCACGGGCCTGGCCCGGGACATCGCGGCCGCCGCCGACGACGGCGCCCTCGCCGACGTCGTGGCGCGGGCCGGCGGCAACCCGTTCTTCGTCGAGGAGCTCGCGCGCGATCTGCTCGAGCGGGGTGATCAGCCCGGCACGCTGCCGCCGACGGTCGAGGCCGTGGTCCAGGCCCGGCTCGCGCGCCTGTCGCCGACCGCCGCCAGCCTGCTCGGCGCGGCCGCGGTGGTCGGGCGCGGCTTCTGGCGCCAGGCCGCGCGCGCGGCCATGCCGGCGCCGATCGACGACGCCGAGCTCGACGCCGCGCTGGCCGAGCTGGAGCGGCGCGCCCTGGCGTACCCGACGCCGCCGAGCGGGCTCGACGACGATCGCTACGAGCTGGCGAACGCGCTGGTCCGCGACGTCGCCTACCAGCGCCTGGCGCCGCGCGATCGCCGGACCGCGCACGCCGCGGTGGCGCGGTGGCTCGGCGCGCAGCTCGACGGCGGCGTCACGCCGCTGCCGTCGACGGTGGCGGCCCGGGCCGGCACCGATCCCGAGCTCCTGTGGGCGCTGGCTCACCACCGCGAGCTCGGCGACGATCCGGGCGCGGCGCAGGCGTGGCGCGCCGCGGGCCTGCGCGCGCTCGAGCTGTTCGCCTACCACCAGGCCCACGCGGCGCTGCGCCGCGCGTGGGACCTGTCGGCCGGGACCGGCGACGCCGAGCTGGCCGAGCGCCTCGGCGAGGCCGCGTTCGAGGCCGACACGCTCGACGCGGCCGACGACGCCTACGCCGCGGCGGTCGCCCGCACGTCGTCCACCGACGACGTCGCCCAGGTCCGCCTCGCGTACCGCCGCGGCCAGGTGGCCAGCGCCCGCGCCGATCACGCCGCGGCGATCGCGCACTACCAGCGCGGGCTGGCGCTGGTGGCGCCCGGCGGTGAGCTCACGCCCGAGGCCCGCGCCGATCCGCGCCAGGCGGCGCTCCTGTTCGGCTCGCTCGGCTGGGTCCGATCGTACCAGCTCGGCGCCGACGGGCCCGCGGCCCTGGCGCTGTGCGAGCGCGCGGTCGAGCTGCTCGACGGCACGCCCCATCGCCGCGAGCTGGCCTACGCGCTGTCGCGCCTCGGCGGCGCGTACATGCGCGCCGGCCGCTGGGCGGACCAGCGCAGCTGCAACGAGCGCACGCTCGCGCTCGCGCTCGAGCTAGGCGATCTGTCGGCCCAGGCCACCGCCCACGTCAACCTCGGCGTCGTGCTCGCCAACCTCGGCGAGCTGACCGCCGCGGTCGAGCACACCGAGCGCGCGGTGGCGCTGTGCCAGCGCACCGGCGCCCGCCCGACCATCGGCCTGGCGCTGTCGAACCTCGGCGGTTACCTGCTCGAGCTGGGCGACCTCGACCGCGCCAGCGCGCGGCTGGCCGAGGGCATCCGCCTGCTCGACAGCGTCGGCCAGCGTCGGGTGCTGCCCGAGTCGTACCAGCACGAGGCCCGGATCGCCGCCCGCCGCGGCGACCTCGATCTGGCCCGGGCGGCGATCGCGCGCTCGATCGCGCTGGCCCGGGCCAGCGACACCACGGCCGACGTCGCGGTCGGCCTGCGGATCACGGCGCAGCTCGAGGCCCGCGTCGGTGCCGCCGACGAGGCCGCGGCGCACCTGGCCGAGGCGACCCGGCTCGCTGCCGACGCCGATCCGTTCGAGCACGCGCGCCTGGCGGCCGCGGCCGCGCGACTGCACGATCGGGCCGGGCGGGTCGAGGCCGCGGCGGCGGCCCGGGCCGAGGCCCGCGCGGTGTTCACGCGGCTCGGCGCCGTCGTCGATCTGGCCGCGCTCGACGATCCCGACGACATCCGCTGACCGCGTCGTCGGCGCGGGGGGGGCGCGGTCCTGGGTGGCCGTCGTGCGGCGATCGTGTGGGCGTCGGGTCCTGCGGCGATCGGTCGCTGCGACCAATGGCCCGTGCGCTCGATCCGGTGTCGCGGGCGCGGCGGGCTACCGTGGCCGCGCACCACCGGAGGTCGAGCGCAGATGGATCCGATCGCGACCTTGATGAACGAGCACCGGACGATCGAGCGCGTGCTCGACGCGCTCGACGCCTGGACCGCGCGGGTCGTCGACGACCGCGCCGACGACCGCCCGGCGCTCGCGCGCTACGCCCGGTTCCTGCGCGAGTTCGCCGACGCGCGCCACCACGGCAAGGAGGAGGACCTGCTGTTCGCGGCGATGGTCGAGCACGGCTTCTCGCGCGAGCAGGGTCCGCTCGCGGTCATGCTCCACGAGCACGGGCTCGGCCGGGCGCTGACCGCGACGTTGGGGCAGCTCGCGGCCCAGCTCGGGCCCTGGACCGACAGCGATCGCGCCGAGCTCGAGCGGGCAGCTAGCGGCTACGGCGAGCTCTTGCGCCAGCACATCGACAAGGAGGATCAGGTGCTCTACCCGATGGCCCAGGCCCGGCTGCCGGACGCGATCATGGCCGGCCTGGCCCAGCGGTTCGCCGAGGTCGACCCGCCCGGCCCCGACGAGCTCGATGAGCTCGCCGCGGCGCTGGCCGACGGGGCCCGGTGAGGCGTTGGGATCGGGGCTGACCGTGGCACAGTGTGCCCATGTCTGATCAAGCGCTGCGGGCGATGCTCGCGAAGGCGGTCGAGCACCTGCGGGCCTCGACCGATCTCACCACCGACGAGGTCATCGGCCTGGCGGCCCTGCCCGAGCTGCTGCGGACGCCCGACGTGTGCTTCTCGCTCGGCGTCCTCGAGGGCGCGGCCACGGCGCTGCGCCTGACGCGCCGCGAGATGCTCGAGGAGCTCGATCTGCTGACCGCGCCGCGCCGCCCGGAGTGACGGTCGCACTGCCTCAGGGCGCGGCGTCGCGGCAGCAGCGGAAGCCGATCTCGTAGAAGCGGAAGCTGTCGCCGTGGACCAGGACGCTGCTCTGGCAGGTCCGCGCCTCGGCCCAGTACCGACCCTTGAGGTTGCCGTGGAACTGCGGCGCGCCGCCGTCGCGGCGCCGGGTCCACTCCTCGACGTTGCCGACCAGGTCGAACGCGCCGGCGGCGCCGACGCAGCCCGCGCGCGCGCCGCCGCCGGCGCCCTGGTACAGGGCCAGGACGTGATCGGCCGCGGCCGCGGCGGTCGGGGACACCGAGCGCGCGGCGTCGAGCAGCTCGGCCAGCGAGCCGACCGCGGGGCTCGAGACCGACGCCGGCCAGCCGTTGAGCAGCGTCTGCGTATACGTCCGCCAGGTCGCGTCGTCGTTGCAGCGCCCGGGCTCCCGGACGTCGCCGTAAGGATACGCGGCGCCGTTGGCGCCCGCGCACGCCGTCAGCCACTCGTCGTCGAAGCACAGCCGGCGATCGCGGGCGGCGCACCAGGCCTCGGCCTGATCGAACGAGTACATGACCAGCGGCGGCGCGCCGGCGGTGTTGGGCGCCTCGAACCGATCCATGCACGCGGCGCCGACCTCCACCATGTCGAGCGGGCACGGGCCGGCGTCGAGGGTCGCGTCGAGGCCGGCGTCGAGCGGCGCGCCGGCACCGCCGCCGCACCCGGCCGCGGCGACGATCAGCGCCACGACCGTGGTCCTCCGCATCGCGCGACGATACGCCCGAAAGCGCGCGGGCGCGGGCGATCCAGTGGACGCCGGCGGTCGGCCGCGCAACCATCGGCGCATGAGCACGTTCGCTCGGGCCGCGCTCGCGGCCTTGATCCTGACCGCGTGTGGCAAGGGCGACGTGCCCGCGCCCGTCCCGCCACCGATGGCGCCGAGCGATCCGCCGGCGCTGGCCGCCGCGCGGGCGCCGAGCGATCCGCCGCGCGCCGTCCCGGACGCCCCTGCCGTCGCTCCAGCGCCGTCCGAGCGGGTCGCGGCCCCATCGCCGCCGCCGCCGTCAACACCGCCGCCGCCCGCGCGAGGCGCCGCGGCCACGCGCGCGAGCCTCGAAGACGAGGCCGAGCGGTTCGCGGCGCTGCTCACGGCCGACAGTGACAGCGCGGTAGCCGGCGCCATGGCGCGAGCCCGCCCCGGCGGCGATCTCGCGGATCTCGCGGAGCAGATCGATCACGGCGGCGCCGTCGTCCGGGCCGGCGGTATCCACGGTGACCTGGGTCCCGGTGGCGTGGGGACAGCCGCCGACCCCGTGGCGACGCCGCCCGGGCGCATCGCGCTGGCCGGCGGCCGCGCCGCCGACGCCACGTCGCTC
The DNA here is from genome assembly GCA_016717005.1 of Myxococcales bacterium. Taxonomy (NCBI): domain Bacteria; kingdom Pseudomonadati; phylum Myxococcota; class Myxococcia; order Myxococcales; species Myxococcales bacterium. The sequence continues at coordinate 335,471 of JADJUF010000038.1, forward strand.
GACGTCGACGAGGTCAAGCGCAAGGTCATGGGGGTCTACATGGCCGGGATCAAGCGCTGCTACAAGGGCGCCCTCAAGACCGACCCCACCCTGCGCGGTCAGCTCGCGCTCGGGTTCACGGTCACCGAGCACGGCCGCGTGACCGCGCCGACGGCGACCGGCCCGTCCGACGAGGTCGGCACCTGCGTCGCAGCGCAGCTGCGCACCTGGCTGTTCCCGGTGCCCAAGGACGACGACGGCGAGCCCACCAGCGCCTCGTTCACGCTCGAGCTCCAGCTCGCGCCGGGTGATCACCGCCGCGGGGCCGCGATCAGCCGCGCGTACTCGTCGGCGACGCGGGTCCAGACGTCGGTCATGCGGAACGCGCGCAGCACGTGGGCGCGGGCGGCGGCGCCGAGGCGGGCGCGGCGCGCGGGCTCGGCCAGGTCGCGATCGATCGCGGCGGTCAGCGCCGCGACGTCGCCGGGCGCGACCAGCGAGCCGGTCACGTCGTCGGTGACGACGTCGACGCAGCCGGGGATGCGCGTGGCGATCGTGGCGACGCCCATGGCCGCGGCCTCGAGCAGGACGTTGGCGAGGCCTCGCGGTGCGACGGCAGCACGAGCACGTCGGCGGCGGCGTAGATCGGCCCCACCTCGCGTCGATCGCCGAGCAGGTGGATCGACGCGTCGCCGGCGAGCTGCGCCCGCGCGGCGGCGGTGATCGGATCGGTGGGGTCGTCAGGGCCGACCACGAGCAGGTGGGCGCCGCGCGTGGCCCGCCCGGCCCAGGCCGCCGCCAGATCGCCGACGCCCTTGTCCCGGGACAGCCGCCCGACGAACGCGACCACCGACGCCGCCGGCGCGACGCCGAGCTCGGCCCGCAGCGTCGCGCCCGCGGCGGCGTGCCGCGCCGGATCGAACACGTCGGGATCGACGCCGTTGCCCGACCCCGGCCCGAGGACGACCGCCCGCGCCACGGGCACCACCCCCAGCTCGATGGCCCGGGTCCGCAGGCTCGGGCTGACGCAGATCACCCGATCGGCGAGCTGGCAGGTGACGCGGTGGCCGGTCCACAGCGCCGCGCGCCGCAGCCCGCGGGTGGTCTCGAGCCGCAGGCCGCGCAGCGTGTGGACCCGCACCGGCACCCGGGCCGCGGTCGCCGCCACCATGGCGACCAGGCCGGCCTTCGGCGTCGAGCCGTCGACCAGCGTCGGCCGCAGCCGCGCCAGCAGGCGGGTCATCGCCGCGACCGCGCGCAGGTCGCCCCCCGGCGCCAGGTCGCGCTCGATGGCGATGGTGTGGTGGGTCGCGCCCTCGGCGGCGGCCAGGGCCCCGGCGGGCTCGCCGGCGCCGGTCACCAGGTGGACGTCGAAGCCGCGCTGGCGCAGGTAGGCGAGCTGGCCCCGCACCAGCAGCGCGCTGCGCGGGTCGGTCAGCGCCAGCACGATGCGCGCCATCGAACTGTCACCCTAGCACCGGTGCGGGGGCGGCGTGCGCGACTATACTGACGGGTGCCCGTGCCGACCTCGCCATCCACCTCCGGAGTGTTCCGCATCGTCGACGGTGCGCCGCTCTCGTCGCCGGCGTCGCCGGCGTCGCCCGCCGCGCCCGAGCGCCCGACCCCGCGCGCGCGCAAGGCCGACGAGGGGCCCGGACCCCGCCGCACCCGGGCATGACCGGGCCGGCGCCGACCGAGCTGACCGCGCCCGAGCTGCTGCTCAACCGCGAGCTGACCTACCTCAACTTCTGCTGGCGGGTGCTGCGCGAGGCCGAGGACCCGCGGGTGCCGCTGCTCGAGCGCCTGAAGTTCGTCGCGATCGTCTCGGCCAACATCGACGAGTTCTTCCAGAAGCGCATCGGCGGCCTCAAGCAGCAGGTCGGCGCCGGCTTCTCGGCGGTCACCCCCGACGGCCGCTCGCCGAGCCAGCAGATCGCCGAGTGCCTGCAGATGATCCAGGAGCTCGAGGCCCGCAAGACCGTCATCCTCGATGACGTGATCACGCGCCTGGCCGCGGCCGGCGTCAGCATCACGTCGTGGAAGGACCTCGACGCCGACGAGCGCGCCCGGGTCCGCGCCTATTACCTCGACAACATCTTCCCGCTGGTCACGCCCCAGGCGATGGACCCGGCCCACCCGTTCCCGTTCGTCTCGAACCTGTCGCTCAACCTGCTGGTCACGCTGCACTACAAGGGCGACCCCGAGCAGCTCCTAGCCCGGGTCAAGGTGCCGGTCGGCGCCGGCATCCCGCGGTTCCTGCGCATCGACGGCACCCGGTTCGTCCCGCTCGACGACGTCATGGTCGGGAACCTCGACCTGTTGTTCCCCGACATGGAGATCGCGAGCTGCGCGCGGTTCCGCGTGACCCGCAACGCGATCACCGAGCGCGAGGAGGGCGAGGCCGACGACCTGCTCGAGCTGATCGAGATCGAGCTGCGCGAGCGCCGGTTCGCGCCGATCGTCCGGCTGCAGGTCGAGCAGACGATGACCGCGTTCCTGCGCGGCAAGCTCGCGGCCGAGCTCGGCCTCGACGAGCACCGCGACGTGTTCGAGGCCGAGGGCATGCTCGGCCAGCGCGACCTGATGGAGCTCGCGACCCTCGACGTGCCGGCGCTGCGCGACCCGCCGCACGCGCCGACCGCCCCGGTCGAGCTGCTGGGCGAGCGCAGCATCTTCCACACGATCCGTGACGCCGGCAGCGTGCTCGTGCACCACCCGTACGAGTCGTTCCAGCAGTCGGTCGAGCGGTTCCTCAAGGAGGCCGCGGCCGATCCCAAGGTCCGCGCGATCAAGGCGACGCTGTACCGCACGTCGCGCGACTCGCAGGTGATCAAGCACCTGATCGCCGCGGCGCTGGGCGGCAAGCAGGTCGCGGTGGTGCTCGAGCTCAAGGCCCGCTTCGACGAGGAGGCCAACATCCGCTGGGCGAACCGCATGGAGCGGGCCGGCATCCACGTCACCTACGGCGTGGTCGGGCTGAAGACCCACTGCAAGCTGGTGCTGGTCGTGCGCCACGACTACGACGGCCTGCGCCGCTACGCCCACATCTCGACCGGCAACTACCACGCCGGCACCGCGCGCCTGTACGCCGACTTCGGCCTGTTCACCTGCGACAAGGTCATCGGCGCCGACCTGACCGAGCTGTTCAACTACCTGACCACCGGGTTCCGGCCCCGCCGCAAGTACGGCAAGCTGCTGCCGGCGCCGAAGATCCTCAAGACCGCGCTGCTCGACAAGATCGAGCGCGAGATCAAGCACCAGGACAAGCGCGGGACCGGCCGGCTGCAGTGGAAGGTCAACGCGATCGAGGACGTCGACATCGTCCGCGCGCTCTACCGCGCGTCGCAGGCCGGCGTGAAGATCGACCTGATCGTGCGCGACACCTGCCGGCTGCGTCCCGGCATCCCGGGCGTGTCCGCGAACATCCGGGTCGTCAGCGTCGTCGGGCGCTTCCTCGAGCACGCGCGGGTGCTGTACTTCCACAACCGCGGCAAGTCCGAGTACTACCTGGGCTCGGCCGATCTGATGCAGCGCAACCTCGAGCGCCGGGTCGAGGTGCTGGCGCCGATCGACGACGCGCGCCTGCAGGGCGAGGTCCGGCACTTCCTCGACTGCCAGCTCGACGACCAGCGCGGCGCCTGGGACATGCAGCCCGACGGCAGCTACGTGCAGCGCCGCGACCGCGACGGCGCGGCGCCCCACTCGCAGCAGCAGATGATCGACTACATCGACGGCCGCACCAAGGCCGCGACCCGGCTGCGCCGGCGCAAGGTCCAGGGCATCTCGCGGCGCAAGCTGCGCTGACGCGAGCGGGCGCGGCGCCCGGGCCCGCCGCACGACGGGCCACGCCGGCGCTGCAGGTCGCGAGACGCCGCGTGATCGTCAGTCGGCGCAGGGCGTCCACGCCGCCGGGGGCGGGCCGTGAATGCCCGGGCCGTCGCCGGCGTCCGAGGTCCATGAGCACTCGTCCGGTCCTGCCGCGGCTCCCTCGTCGACCTCCACCACCGGCCCGGCCTCGGCGCGCGCCCAGCGAGCCGTCGGCGAGCCGGACGATCCCGATCCGCCCCGAGGACATCATCGAGGAGCTGGCGCGCTGACGGGCGGTCGACCGCCGCCCACGCACCCAGCGCGATCGCTGGTAGCGTGGTGGGCATGGCGCGCGCAGCGATGGTCGCGATCGTGGTCAGCGCGTGCGGCGCTGGGGCCGGCCCGTCGCCGCGCGTGGAGAACCAGCCGATGCTCACGTCGACCTGCGCGCTCACGATCTCCAACCCGGGCGGCGCGCTGGTCGTCAACGGCGTGGCGCTCCCCGACCTGGGCCTGCCGCGGATGCGCGCGGCGCTGGGCGAGCCCGATCGGATCGAGCGGGTGACCCACGACGAGCGCTACGAGGAGTACGGCGCCGGCGACATGCCGTCGACCTCGGACATGGTGCCGATCACCGACACGCACTACGTCTACGATCGCCACGGGCTGGTGTTCGCGACCCAGCACGGCGCGTTCGCCGATGACGCGACCCCGGCGCTGGTGCGCGTGTTCTTCGCGCATCCGCGCGTGTTCGACAACATCGCGGCGCCGGCCGTGGTGCCGTCCGCGGGCGGTCACTGCGCGGTGACGATCAACGGGGTGCGGCTCGATCCCGAGGTCGACCTGCGCCCGGCGGGGGCGAGCTCCCGGACCGCGCGGGTCACGATCTTCGGGACCCACTTCGGGCCCACGTCGATCGCGTCGGTGATCGACACGCTCTCCACCAGCGACGGCGCGCGCGCCGTGCGCATCTTCCTCGACGGACCGGCGACCGGACGCGCGGCGTACCTCGAGGTCCGGTAGCGCCAGCGCCGCAGGGTGAGATCTGTGCCGGACCCCGGGTGAGGTAGGTCACGCCAGCGCGGGCCCGCGCCGCGCGCGCCCGCGGCGCGCGGTACGGTCCAGACATGCGCGCACAGCTCGGAGCCCTCCTCCTCCTCGTCCTCGCCGTCCTCGCCGGGTGCGGCGACGGCGGCGACCCGACCGATCCGGTGTCGGCCTCGACCGCCCACGACGGCTGCACGACCCTGTGCCAGCAGCGCGCCGATTGCGCCGGCACCGAGCTGAGCGCGAGCTGCGTCAGCGAGTGCGAGGCCTCCGTCGCCGACGTGATCCGCAGCGACGTGTTCGACCCTGTGACCGCGTGCTTCGCCACGCTGGCGTGCGGCGCCGACGGCGACGTCTGCCAGGTGTGCGCGCCCACCGAGGCCCACGTCCGGTTCGAGGCGGCCTGCCGCGCGGTCTACGGCGCGTGCCTGACCGGCATCGACCTCGAGGACAGGTGCCTCGTGACCCCGGGGCCGACCACCGAGGGCGGCTTCGCCAAGTGCGCGATCACGCCGGCGATCATCGACGAGCTGACCGCGTGCACGCCGGTCGGCGCCACCTGCGAGGCCGCGGACGCCTGCCGCCTCGTGGTGGTCCGGGCCCACAACCTCGACCTGCGGTAGCGCCGACCGGGCGCCCGGGTCACTCGACCAGCTCGGGGCGATCGGTCTCGACGAACCGCACGTCGGCGCCGAGCCAGGCGCGCACGGCGAGGCCATCGCCTCAGCTCACTCGACCAGCTCGGGGCGGTCGGTCTCGACGAACCGCACGTCGGCGCGGAGCCAGGCGCGCAGGGCCGCGGCGTCGTTGACGGTCCAGACGTCGAGGGCGACGCCGGCGGCGCGGGCCGCGACGACGAGCTCGGGCGTGACGGCGCGGGCGTCGAGGGCGAGCCCGGCGAAGCCGCGGGAGCGGGCGGCGTCGAGCACCTCGATGGGGTAGGGCAGGACGCGGTCGTCGTCGGCGCGCGGCGGGCCGACGGTGAGGTAGGCCGGCGCGCCGGGCAGCGCGCCCGCGAGCGCCGCGAGCGCGTCGGGATCGAACGCCTGCAGCGCGACCTGGCCGCCGCGCGGGTCGGCGCGGATCACCGCGGCCACCGTCGGCGCGTCGGCGGCGGTGGTCTTCAGCTCGACGAACAAGGTCGCGCCGGCCGGGACGATCGCCAGGGCCTCGGTCAGGGTCGGGATGCGCTCGCCGGCGAACGCCGCGCCGCGCCAGGCGCCGACGTCGAGCGCGCGCAGCTCGGCCAGGGTCTGATCGGCGACCGCGCGGTCGACGCCGGCGACGCGCGCCGTGGTGTCGTCGTGGATGACCACGACCGCGCCGTCGCGGGTGACGCGCACGTCGAGCTCGACCGCCTCGACCCCGAGGGCCCAGGCCGCGCGGAACGCCGCCAGGGTGTTCTCGGGCGCGACCAGCGACGCGCCGCGGTGCGCGACCAGGCGCGGCCGGGTGATCGCGGGCGGCGACGTCGGCGCGCCGGCGTCGGGGGCCGACGACGAGCACGCGAGCGCGATCGGGAGGGTCGTCATCGTCGTCATCGTCAGGCCGCGCCGCACGACCGAGGATAGCGCGCGGGCCGATGCGGTCGGTCAGGCCTCGGTCAGGGACCGCCCGCGGTGCTAGGTTGTCGTCGTGCAGATGCGCTCGCTTTGCCCGCTCGTCATCGCGCCGCTCGGCGCGCTGGTCGCGTGCGGCTCGTCGACGCCGGCCGCGGGGCCGGAGGCGCCGGCCGGGCCCGATGATCCGCTGGCGCTGGCCGGGCCCGGCCCGGCGCTGGTGGCCGCGGTCAGCTCGGCCGACCCCGAGTTCGGCTTCGCCTACGATCCGGTCGACGGGACCGCGTACTTCGATCGCGCCAGCGCCGATCGCGCGCGCCTGACCATCTACCAGACCACCTGGACCGACGGCGCGTGGGCGCCGGCGCGGGTGGCGCCATGGTCGGGGCGGTACCGCGACATCGATCCGGCGCTGACGCCCGACGGCACGCGCCTGTACTTCAGCTCCGATCGGCCGACCAGCGGCACCACCGCGCGCGGCGACTTCGACCTGTGGGCGCTCGAGCGGGTCGGCGCGCGCTGGGCCGATCCTGTCCGGGTCGGCGGCGAGGTCAACGACGATCGCAGCACCGGCGCCGTGTCGATCGCCACCGACCGCACGCTCTACTTCGACGCCACCCGCGACGACGTGCGCGAGATCTACGAGGCGCACCCGACCGCCGACGGCTACGGCCTGCCGACGCCGGTCGCGCTCGGGCTCGATCCTGGCAGCAAGCGCTCGAACCCGTGCGTCGCGCCCGATCACGCGTTCCTGATCTACGTGCTCGACCCGGGCCCAGTCGGCCGCGCCGACCTGGTGGTCGCGTTCCGCGAGGCCGACGGCGCCTGGTCCGCGCCCGAGCCGCTGGTCGGCGTCAACAGCCCCGCGGCCGACTTCGCGCCGGCGCTCTCGCCCGACGGCCGCTACCTGTTCTTCACGTCCGAGCGCCCCGGCGTCGTGCCGGCCCCCGCCGACGGCCGCCCGCCCGGCGACATCTACCAGATCGATCTGGCCGCCGCGCTGCCGCCGCGGTGAGCTGACCTGACCGTGAACGCGGTAGACTGCGGCCCAGATGCGCACCGTGGTGCTGATGATCGCGCTGTCCGTCGCCGCGTGCGGCGGCGGCAAGACCGACGACCCGTTCACCGCCGACATGAAGATGATCTGCGCGGCGGGCCAGGGCCGGGACGACCTGCCGCCGGAGATGCGGCGGATCCAGGCGCTGCGGTCGATCGCCGAGAAGATCAAGACGGCCGAGGCGGCGCGGCTGATGGCGTCGTTCGGTCAGGTCGCGCCCGGCGACCGCGCCGCGCTGATGGCGCCGGCGCTGGCCAAGGCCGGCATCAAGCGCTGCGCGCTGCTCGCCGACTGGCAGTAGCCCAGGTACCTGCCGAGCGCGCGCGGCTCGCCCGACTGGCCGTAGCCGACCTGCGTGCCGCGCGCTGCGCGCTGCTCGCCGACGGGCAGCAGCCCGGGCTACTTGCCGAGCGCGCGCTGGACGTCGGCGGCGTGGCCGTCGCGGATGAACTTCGCGACGTCGGCGCGGAGGCGCTGCTTGGTGCCGGAGTACGCGGCGCGGGGCAGCGCGGCCAGGCGCTTGGCCTCGGCGAGCGCGGTCGGGGCCAGCGCGTCGACGGCGACGACCTGATCGAGGTAGCCAGCGGCCTTGGCCTCGGTCGGGTTGTAGATCTGCGCCAGCAAGGTCGCGCGCGTCAGCTCGGTCGGCAGCAGGCGCGCGCGCGCCAGCTCCATCGCGAGCAGCGGCACCGGCAGGCCGATCGCGACCTCGTTGAGGCCGAGCTTGTACGGGCCGTCGGCGCCGATCCGGACGTCGCCGGTGCACACCACCAGCACGCCGCCGGCCAGCGCGTGGCCGGACACCGCCATCACCACCGGCAGCGGGTACTCGAACAGCCGCAGCAGCAGCTCGGCGCCGCGGGTCAGGAGCGCGATCGCCTGCTCGGGGCCGCTCATCATCACGCGCAGGTCGAAGCCCGCGCAGAACTTGTCGGCCCGGCCGGTCAGCACCACCGCGCCGGCCTCGCGCTCGGCGCGCTCGAGCGCCGCGAGCAGCTCGTCGATCATCTGGATCGACAGCGCGTTGGCCTTGCCGTCGTCCATCGCGACGACGGCGACCTTGTCTTCCTGCGTGTAGCGGACCAGGGGCTCGGACATGGCGCGACCATACACGCGGCCTCGACGGCCGAGCGCCGGGGACAGGCGTGTAAGGCGGCGAACGCCTGACGCCGGCGCGGGCGGTGGTGAGGATTCGACACGCCCAAGGTCGCGGCGGCTGGTGCAAGTGAGCGACGCGTGGTCCTGGTCCGACCGTTGCTTGCGTTGACGGTCATGAGGGAGCTGACGCTGGCGTCGAGTGGGGAGGCGATGGCGAGTGTCCGGCGACGGTCGCGGCGGTTGACGGTCCCGTCGGGGTTGCTGCTGTTCGTGTGCCTGTTCCTCCCGGCGGCCGACAGCTGCAACGGCCCGATCGTGCCGCTGGAGTGGCCGCCGCTCTGGTGGCCGCACGTCATCGGCGGCCTCGCCGCGGGAAGTGCGCTTTGCGGCCGGCCGATCCCGTGGTCGCAGCTCGGCGCGATGCGCACCCGGGCCGTCGCGTGGCTGGGCGCGGGCCTGGTGTCGATGGGGTGGCTCGCGTGGCTGTGCCGCGACGGGGCCGTGCTCGTGGGCCTGCCGCTGGCGCTGGTCGCGGCCACCGGCCTCACGCTCGGGTGGCTGGTGTGGCTGCGCGATCTGCGCGCCGCGACATCCGTGCCGCGCGCCCGGCTTCGCGGGGCGCGCGGGGCTCGTCGCTGCGGCCTCGGGCTCACGGCCCTGGTGGCGCTGGAGCTCGTCGCGGTGCTCGCGGTCCTGCGCTACGTGCCGTTCGCCGCGCCGCCCCAGCCGCCGCTGCCGACGGTGCCGATCAACGCGCAGATGCTGTGCCTCGGCATGTGCGGGTGCTGATGCGCGCGCCGGGTACCCGGGCGCCCGGTCGATCAGCGGCTCACGGCCCGCAGGGGTACTCGACGCCCGACCAGGTGCCCTGGGTGCACTCCTCGTTGTCCCACCAGATGGTCTCGGTGAACAGCGGGGTGCTGGGCGTGCCGGGGCCGACGGCGTGGACCATGACCTGGCGGGGGCGGCCGGAGATGACGCCGACGACCCTGTCGCGCCAGGCGATGGCGCCGTCCCACTCGGTGACGCGCGCGACGTAGCCGTCGACCTCGGGGCCCTCGGTCAGCGCGAGCTCGGTGAAGTCGTCGCCGCGGCGCAGGCCGAGCACCTGCTCGTCGGCGGCGTTCAGCTCGCACTCGTCGGCGCTGTCGCCGACCAGCGCGCCGGCGACGACGGTGGTCAGCGCCTCGGCGCCGGCGTCGACCGAGACGACGCCGGTGCGGCCGTCGCGGCGCGTGCCGGCGAGGTTGCCCGCCGCCAGCCAACCGGCGACGTAGCGGCGTTGCACCAGGTCGGTGAGCGCCGCGGCGTCGGCCGGCAACGCGGCCATCTTCACCGGCGGCGCCGGCAGCCAGCGCAGATCGTTCGCGACGTCGGCGGCGGTGAACGCCACCGGCGCGATCGCGTCGTCGCAGCCGGTCAGCGGCGCGGCGTAGGTCATCGACGGCTCGCAGCCGCTGGTGTTGACGATCACCACCGGCTCGACCTTGGCGACGCACGTGCCCTTGGCGGTCAGCACGGTGACGGTCGCCGGCAGCGGGCCCAGCGCCGCGGCCTTGTCGGCCGGCGCCGGCATCGTCTTCCAGCAGTCGGTGTTCTCCTCCGCACACGCCGGGGCGGGCGGCGCCTCGTCGGGCGTGTCGCCGTACGGCTGGATCATGTGCAGCCACAGGTACGGCTTGCCGTCCTCGACCAGCACCGGCCGCATCGCGCCGGCGTGGCGGCTGAGCAGATCGGCGGGCGGCTCGGCGCCGCCGCTGCGGTTGCCGGGAGCGGCGGTGCCGCCGCTGTGACAGGCGGCGGCGGTGACGAGCACGAGCGAGCACGAGGCCAGGCGCATGGCCCTCAGTATCACAGCGTCACCCGCACCAGCCCGCCCTCGGTGCCGATCCACAGCGCGCCGCGCTCCTCGACGACGACGTGGACGTTGGGATCGGGCAGGGCCACGGGCGGCACGGTCACGGTGCCGTCGGCGGCGACGTGGTAGGCGCCGCCCTGCGCGCCGACCCAGGCGCCGGTGCCCGCGGCGTCGGCGCCGACGAACAAGAGCCACGCGGTCTCGAGGCCCGCGACCTGGGTCCACGCGCCGTCGGCGGCGCGGCGCAAGAGGCCGTGGCGCAGGGTCGCGACCCAGGGCTGACCGCCGATCAGCGCGACGTCGATGTGCCACGAGGTCGGCAGGCCGCTGACGCGGTCGTGGATCACCACGTCGTCGTCGCCGACCGGCTGCAGCACGCCGCGATCCTCCGAGGTCACCCACAGGCCGGCGCGATCCGCGGCCACCGCCTGCAGCGCGCGCGCGCCGCCGAGCTTCCACCGGGTCCGGGCCCGGCGGGCGCCCTTGCCGACCGGCAGCCGCCACAGCGCGCCGGGCATGGTCGCGTAGAGCTCGTTGCCGACCAGCGCCAGGTCGTTCCAGCCGGTGTCGACGATGCCCTTCCAGCGCGCGAAGTGGACGCCGTCCTTCGACACGTACAGGCCCTCGCTGGCCGCGACCACCAGGCCGCGCGGGGTGACGATCAGATCGTTGGCCATGCGGAAGTCGGTGGTCGGCGTGACCCAGCGGTCACCGTCGAGCCAGCACACGCCGCGATCGAAGGTCGCGACCCAGGTGTGCTTCTTCCAGGTGGTGATCGCGACCACGTGGTTGCCGCAGATCTGCCCGGTCGGCGTCAGCCGCCGCGGGCTCGCGCCGTCGAGCCACACGCCGTTGCCGGCGGTGCCGACGACGGTGCCGATCGACGTGGTCACGCGGACGGTCTCGCGGGCGCCCTGGTAGCGCGGCGCCACCGCCAGCCCGGTGGCCGCGGGCGGCGGCGCCATCGTGACCTCGGTCCGGGCCAGGGTCGCCAGGTCGTAGCGCTCGCGGCCGCCGGTGGTGCTGACCCAGAGCGCGCCGTCGCGCTCCTCGATCGCCGCGACCGTCTCGGTGTTGGTGTACGCCGCGGTCGCGGCGGCGATCGCCAGGACCGCGGCCAGCATCACTGCACCACCACGTCGAGGACCCGGTCGGCCTCGTTGCGGGCGCTGTCGGCGGCGACGATGCGCAGGCTGTGGTCGCCGACGCCGAGCGGCAGCACCGCCTCGAACTCGCTCGGGCCGACCTGGGTGAAGGTGACGCGCAGGGTCGGGTCGGTGACGCCGCCGGCGATGACGCTGGTGACGCCGGCCGACGCGGTCACGTGGACGAGCACGCCGGCGTCGGTCTGGGTCATCGTCACCAGGAAGTCGGGCTCGCTCGCGTCGATGGTGTACTTGGCCTTGGCGATCTCGATGGTGCCGTCGGCGCGGACGATGACGATCTTGGCGAAGTAGACGCCGTCGACCACGTCCTTGGGCACCAGGAACCGGACCTTCCACTGCTCGTCGTGGGTGTCCCACTCGAGGTCCTTGGTCAGGCCGAACGGGAACTGCGCGGTCACCTGCACGGCGTCCTTGGGCGCGCGGATCGACAGGACCGGGTCGCCGGGGGGCATGTCGTCACGCGACAGCGCTGCGGCGTCCTTGTGCGCGGCCTGGATCGCCTTCTTGCGGGCGCGGGCGTCGGCCAGGGTCTGGGCGGTCGCGTCGGTGAGCTCCTCCTCGGGCAGCGCCAGGAACGACGTGTACGGGGTCACCAGGTTGTACGCCAGCGCCAGCTCGATCGCCTCGTTCTTGAGCTCGTCGGTCTCGCCGGTGAGCGCGATCTGCTGCAGCAGGTCCTCGACCCGGGCGCCGGCCCACTGCCGGCCGACCCAGGTGCGGCGCTCGGCCGCGGGCAGCGCGACGTGGACCGTGCGCTGGACCCGCTTGCCGTCGATGGTGCCGGTCACGACCAGGTCGCCGCTCCTGGGCAGGCGGGCCGAGACCACGAGCTCCTCACCGCGGGCCAGGTCGGGCAGGGTGCGCGGGTACATGCGCTGAGCGCCGTCGACCTTGAGATCGATCATGACCGGGTGGTCGATGCGCTCGAACACCTCGACCACCGCGTGCTCGACCGACGCCACGTCGGGGATGAACGTGAACCGGCCGCGCTTCTCGGCCGCGAGCCGGGCCAGGAGCGGCTTCTCGACGCCGCTGCCCAGGCCGATCGTGTAGACGCGGGCGTCGCCGGCGTCGGCGCGCGCCACCTTGAGCGCGGCCTGGGCGTCGCTCTGGCCGTCGGTGAGGAACAGGATCACGTCGGGGCGGTCGTCCTGGACCTGGGCCGCGAGCGCCTTGTCGAGCGCGAGCGCGATCTCGGTGCCGCCGTCGGACGTGATCTTGGCGACGTAGGCCTTGGCCTCGGCGCGGACCGCGTCGGTGACCGGCCTGGGCGTCGGGTAGAGCGCGTCGACGGTGTCGTCGAACATGAGCACGTTGACGCGATCCTCCGGCTTGAGGCGATCGAGCACCTTGTCGGCCGCGGCGAGCGCGTGGGCCATCGGGTCGCCCTGCATCGAGCCCGAGTGGTCGATCACCAGCGTGATGTCCTTGGGCGCGACCTTGGTGGTGGCGTCGTCGGGGGCGGTCATCGACAGCAGCACGTACGCGTCCTGGTCGACGTCGCGGTGCACCCGCGCGCGCACGGTCAGCGGCTGCTCCTTGACGCGGACGTTGACGACCAGCTCGCCCTTGCCGGTGGCGGTGAGCTTGCTGCCAACCCGGGTCAGGGCGTGGGTCGGCGAGTCGATCGCGAGGAGGTCGCGGTCGTCGGTGACGTCGAGCTCGATCGTGGCGCGGGCGTCGCCGAGCGGCAGCCGGTACTCGAAGTGGTCGCCGGTCCGGGCGAGGTAGCGGCCGAACTTGACCTCGACCTTCTTCTCCTCGCGCGCGGTGATCGGGAACACCCGGAACGCGAACGCGCCCTCGCCGACCTGCTCGAACAGGCCGGGGTCGCGGCCGAGGCCGGTGATCTCGCCGTAGATCTCGGCGGCGACCGCCTTCTCGAACACCTCGCCGACGATCTTCTTGGTGCCGTTCCAGTAGGCGAACCCGCTGACGCGGGCGCCCTCGCCGAGCTGGAGCTGGTAACGGCCCTCGAGCTGGTCGTCGGTCTTGTTGAGGAACGTCTGCGTCAGGGTCGACTCGGCGAACTGGCGGTCGAGCTTGACCGTCAGCGAGGTCGACACCATCGGCAGCGGCTGGGCCGGCTCCTCGGACCGCGGGTCGGCCGCCTCCAGGAACGACTGGGCCGCGGCGACCGACGGCAGGAGGAGGACGGCGAGGAAGGCGGGCAGGGTGGATGATCTGGGCGGCATGCCCCCATGCCAAAGCACGACCTGGGCCGAGGTGAGATCCCAGGCGACATGCGCACCTACGGGCGGTCGTGGGCTCGGGGCCACGCTGGTCGTGGCCGACGAGACGCGCGGTCAGGCGACGGCGCGGGCCGTCGTGGCGGTCGCGGCCCCGGGGCCAGCTCGGGCGCGGCGCGGCCGACGGTCGCGGCGATCGTGGCTCGGGTCAGCCCGGGGCGCGGTCGCGCGGCCGCGGTCAGGTGACGGCGCGGTCGGCGGTCGCGGCGATCGTCGCGCGGGTCAGCTCGGGCAGCCGCGGCAGGAACAGGGCGACCGCGACCAGGGTCGCCACGCCGCCGATCGCCACCGCGGCGGGCGCGCCGAGGTGCGCGGCCACGACCCCGCCGCCGAGCGCGCCGAACGGCGCCATCCCGAAGAACGCCATCGTGTAGAAGCTCATCACGCGGCCGCGCTTGTCCTCGTCGACCAGCGTCTGCACCAGCGTGTTGGTGGCGGCCATCGTCGTCATCATGCCGGCGCCGGTCGCGACCAGGAGCGGCAGCGACAGCCACAGCCAGCGCGACAGCGCGAAGCCGCACAGGCCCAGGCCGAACGCCGCGGCGGCGCCGACCAGCTGGCGCTCGAGGCCACGCACGCTCGGGCGCGCCGCCAGCCACAGCGCGCCGGTGACCGCGCCCAGCCCGACCGCGCCGGTGCACAGGCCCAGCACGTGGGGCCCGCCGCCGAGGACGTCGGTCGCGAACACCGGCATCAGCACCATGTACGGCACGCCGGTCAGGCTCACCATCGCCAGCAGCATCAGCAGCGCGCGGATCGAGCCGAACGCCCACGCGTAGCGCAGGCCGGCGCGCAGGTCGGCGAGCACCTGGGTGCGCACCGACGGGCGCGGGCGCCGCGCGATCCGCATCGCCAGGAGCGACGCGATCACCGCCAGGTAGCTGATCGCGTCGATCGCGAAGCACCAGCCCTCGCCGACCGCGGCGATCAGCACGCCGGCGATCGACGGGCCGACCAGGCGCGCGCTGTTGACCAGGGTCGAGTTGAGCGCGATCGCGTTGGGCAGATCGGCGCGATCCTCGATCAGCTCGACCACCATCGCCTGGCGGGCCGGCGTGTCGAACGCGTTGATCAGGCCCTGGCACGCGGCGAGCGCCAGCACGTGCGCGACGGTGATCGTGTCGGTCAGCGCCAGCGCCGCCAGCGCCGCCGACTGCGCCAGCGACAACACCTGCGTCACGACCAGCACCCGGTGGCGGTCCCAGCGATCGACCAGCACGCCGGCCAGCGGCGCCAGCAGGAACGTCGGCAGCTGCCCGGCGAAGCCGACCACGCCCAGCATCGCCTCCGAGCGGGTCAGCCGGAACACCAGCCACCCGAGCGCCACGCGCGTGATCCAGGTGCCGATCATCGACGTGCCCTGGCCGACGAAGAACAGCCGGTAGTTGCGGTGGCGCAGCGCCCGGCCCAGCGTCCGCGTCAGCGCGGTGGCGGGCGGAGACGCGGGCGCGGACATCGGCGCTGAGGCTACCGGACCCGGTCACCGCGCGCGACCACGCCGCTGTGAGGTTCAGGGCCCGCGGCGTCAGGTCACAGCGGCGGGAACGCGTCGCACTCGCACACGTAGATGTTGTTGCTGTCGCCGCACGGCTTGTCCTCGTACGTGAACGCGTTCTTGAACCGCACGCAGTTCTCGCCGGTCCCGCCGTTGGGATCGCCGTTGTCCCAGGGCGGCTGCTGGCCGACCACCGGGTAGCCGCCGGTGGGCTCAGCCGTGACCCAGACGAACGTCCCCTCGACCAGGGCGTCGGTCAGGCCGACCCAGGAGTTGCCGCCGATCGCCGGCGGGCTGGTCAAGGCCAGGCGCTCGGCGTCGTTGGCGATCACGATCAGGTGGGTGAAGCCCGTGAACCCGCCGGCGGCATCGTCGTTGTCGCAGTCGGCGGCGGCCTGCGCCCAGGTCGCGGTGCTGGTGACCTCGCGGTAGCGCGAGGTCGAGGTGCCGAGGGGGCCGTAGCCGGCGGGGCACATCGGCAGGGTCGCGTCGATCGGCAGCGCGTCGATCGGCAGCGCGTCGATCGGGCGCGCGTCGATCAGCCGTGCGTCGACCAACCCGGCGTCCGCGTCCGCGGCGTCGGGATCGACCGCGCCGTCGGGGCCTGGCCCGCTGTCGTCCACCGCCGCGTCGTCGCGGGCCGCGTCCTCGGACGTCAGCCCGGCCGGGTGAAAGCCACACCCGGCCAGCGTCGCCATCACACCCAGCGCAACAGGTCGCACCACCATCACCACGGTAGCTGGGCTCGGGTGGTGGGCGCAAGACCAGATGCCGATCCGGCGGCGACGAGGTCGGTCCGCCTGCTACCCATGGGCAGCGACGGACGCGCGCCCGGTCGGGCGACCTCGGTGATCTCGGGCGCGTACCGGTGGCACGGGTCCTGCTGTACGCCGAGCCCTGGGCGGCGCCGCCGCTCGTCCCCCCACCCTCAGGAGCCCGCCATGTCCTCGCCCATCGCCACTGCGTTCACGTCCATCGATCCCGCCAGCCTCGTCGCCGTGACCGGAGGCGCGTCGAGCAAGGCGGCCACCGACGAGCGGCTGATGGACAAGCTGACCAGCATCACCAGCGCGATCGCCGACGTCGCGACGCGCCAGCAGCAGCCTCAGGGCGGCGACGCCATGGGCCAGCTCATGCCGATCGTCGCGATGAAGATGATGAAGCGTTGAGCGTTACGCGGTGGGCGCTACCCGCGGGTAACGACCTGCGGTGCCGCCCCCCGGATCGAGTCGCCGATCCACGCGATCCGTGGCGGATCGACCCTGGCACGCCGCCTGCTTTTGCTTCTGACACGCGGCGCCGCGGCGCCGCACTCCTCCTCTGACCCGGTGCCCTCCAACCCTCTGCGACAGGACGTGTCATGTCCGACAACACCAAGGCCCCCTTCGCCACCATCGACTCGGCCGCGCTCTCGACCGTCACCGGCGGGCGCCGCTCGGCCAGCTCGAGCCGCTCCGACCTCGACGACCGCATGATGGACATGCTCAACGGCATCGAGAGCGCCATCAAGGATCTGGGACGCGACCAGAACAAGGGCAGCGACGCGATGAGCCAGCTGATGCCGATCCTGGCGCTGTCGATGATGAACCAGCAGCAGCCCGTCGCCGCGCCGGTCGTCTGCCAGGGACGTCGCGGCAAGAAGGGCTGGTGAACGCCGGCGCGGCCGCGCGCTGTGCTCGACCGCCACCCATCCGCAGTGCTCGACCGCCACCCTCCCGCTCCCCTCCGGCGACGCCATCCCCTCGGCGCCCGCCGAGCCTGCGCCACGGCATCCCCGCCGGCGCGCGGGCGCTCGACCCCACGGCGGTCCGGTACGATCCGCGCGATGCGCGCTCGGGAGTCCTCGCGATGAGCCTGTGGATCCTCCAGATGATCGAGGAGCAGTTCCACCGGGACGCCGACGATCGCCCGCTGCGCGAGAGCCGCACGCCGGCCGCGCACCTGCGCCCCGACGATCTCCAGCACCGCACCTGTCCGTACGCCGGATCGCGGTTCCAGCACGCGCGCCCGATGAACGTCGCGGCGCTGCGCCAGACCTCGACCCACTGGAGCGACCTCGTCGACGCGCTGGCGCTGGTGCGCACGCTCCACGCCGAGCAGCGCGGCGACGGCCCGCCGGACCTGATGGACGTGTGGCGCACCAGCCAGCTCGCCGCGGCGCTGCCGTGGTTCTACATCCTGCGCAGCGAGGGCCGCGAGCGCGCGCCCGGGTTCGCGGCGGCGCTGGCCAAGGCCACGCAGGGTGTCGGCGTCTGGGCCCAAGAGCTCCTCGCCGAGACCCTCGCCCGCGGCGACGCGATCCCGACGCTGACCGCGGCGAAGATCCTGGCCTCGGCCGAGGCCACCGGCGCGCTGATCGGCGAGGTCGAGGTGTGCGCGGGGTCCGAGGCGATGCTGCGGCGGTTCTTCGAGACGCTGGTCGCCGGCGCGCCGGCGCTGACGACGGCGCCGCTCGTGCGGCTCGCGGCCGAGCGCGCCGAGGTGCTGCGGTTCGGCGCGCACTACGCGAACCTCAAGCTGCTGCTGTGGCTGCACGCGCTCGCGCGTCAGTTCGTCTACGCCGATCTGATCGCGGCGCTGGGTCCGACCCACGCGCTGGCGCCGGCGGTGCGCGGGCTGGCCGACGACGGGTGCGAGCCGTCCGACTTCGTGATGATCGGCCCCCCGGAACCGGCCGCGGTGCCGCGCGCCAGCCGCGCGGCGTGGCTGACCGGCCTCGCCGGCCTGGTGGTGCCGCTGGCGCCCGACGGCAGCGACGCGGCGCTCGTGACCGCGGCGCTGGCGCTGGCGCACGTGTCTGGCGCCGACGGGCCCGCCGCCGAGCGGGACGCGCTGGCCGCCGAGGTCATGGCGGTGACTGGCGTCGCGGCGGCGCCGGCGGCGCTGGCGGCGAGCGCGCTCGCGACCTTCGCGCGGCTCGACGCGATCCTCGGCGCGGTCGCGGCCACGGTCGAGGCCGGCTTCCGCGGCACCGTCGGTGCGGCGGCGCCGGCGCGCGCGTTCGACGCCGCCGCGCGCGATCGCCTGCAGGCGTCGCCGCCGCGCGCGGTGTTTGCGCGGCTGGCGCCGGTCGAGCTACCCGCGCGCTGCCCGCCGTGACCGGATGCGGGCCGGCGCACAGGCGGTATGCTCGTGCAACGATGTACCCGCGCGCCGCTGCTGGATCGATCCGCGCGGCGCTGTGCGCGATCGCGATGGTGGGCGCGTGCGGGGACAACCGGCACGCGTCGGTCGACGGCGGCGACGCCAGCGCGGTCGACGCGACGATCGATGGACCCGCGCTCGACGCGCGTGAGCTCGACGCCGCCGAGACCGACGCCGCCGAGGCCGACGCGGGTGAGCTCGACGCGGGTGAGCTCGACGCGGCCGAGCTCGACGCCCTCGCGGCTGACGCGCTCGAGGTCGACGCCGTCGCCATCGACGCGCCGGAGCTGCCGCTGCCGGTCCGCCTGCGCGTGGTCGCGTCGAACCTGACCAGCGGCAACTTCCAGGCCTACGAGCCGCCCGGGATCCGGATCCTCGACGGGCTCGACCCCGACGTCGCGTTGATCCAGGAGTTCAACGTCGGCACCAACACCCCGGCCGAGCTGCGCGCGTTCGTCGATCAGGCTTTCGGCCCGTCGTTCGGGTATACGCGCGAGAGCGGCGTGCAGATCGCCAACGGCGTCGTCAGCCGTTACCCGATCGTCGCGTCGGGGAGCTGGGACGATCCCCAGGTCGGCAACCGCGACTTCGCGTGGGCGCGGATCGACGTGCCGGGGCCGCGCGATCTGTGGGCGGTGAGCGTGCACCTGCTGACGACCTCAGCCAGCAACCGCAACGCCGAGGCCACGGCGCTGGTCGCGTACGTGCAGGCGCACGTGCCGGCGGCCGACCTCCTGGTCATCGGCGGCGACTTCAACACCGACAACCGCACCGAGGCCTGCGTCGCGACCCTGGCCGCGCTGGTCGACACGGCCGCGCCGCACCCGGTCGATCAGCTCGGCGACGGCGACACCAACGCCGGGCGGTCCAAGCCCTACGACTGGGTCCTCACCGACGCCGACCTGCGGCCGTACCAGGTCGCGGTCGCGATCGGCGCGTCGACCTACCCCGACGGCCTGGTGTTCGACAGCCGGGTCTACACGCCCCTGGCCGAGGTCGCGCCCGCGCTGGTGACCGACAGCGCCGCGCCGAGCATGCAGCACATGGCGGTCGTGAAGGACTTCACGATCACCGAGTGAGCGCCGCGCCGAGCACGCAGCACATGGCGGTCGTGACGGACTTCACGATCAGCGCGTGCCCGACGCCGCGATCTTCAGGCGCTGTTCTCCCAGGTCAGCACGCCGCGGGTGCGGGTGATCTCGATCGCCGCGCCGCTGTCGTCGAGCTGCGGCAGGTTGAACTCGACGTGGATCCAGGCCTCGGCGTTTTCGAGGTGCGCGACGACGACGATGTTGGTCGGCGCCTCACCCGAGCTGGTGCACCCCGCGAGGACCAGCTCGACGCGACCGCAGATCTCGGCCCAGGCCGCGTCGTCGCCGGGGAGCCGGCGCGGGAACGTGTGCTCCCACCAGTCGGGGGTGAACACCTGGCTGTCGACGCGCGGCAGCGGCACCAGGTAGCCCTCGAGCGCGCGCTGCGTCCGCGCGCCGCCGTCGACCTGGTTGCAGTAGGTCACGCCGGTGGCGGCGGGCACGATGATGACCGGGTTCGGCACGGCCCACAGGTGGATGCGCAGCTCGGACGACACGCGCCGATCATAGCTGGAACCGCGGCCGGCCGGTCGAGCGCGGCCCCCGCGATCCCTGACACCATCCTGACCGCGGCGGCCGGCGGGCGCGGCACCATCGGCGGATGCACCGCCTCTTCCAGGTCCTGGCCCTGGCGCTCGCGCTCGGGCTCCTGACGTTCCTCGCCTGCCGCGCGCAGTCGTCGTCGCAGTCCGCGCCCGCGCCCCACGCCAACGCTCCCGCGGCGACCGCCCCCACCGACGCTGGCGCCGTCGACGCCGCGCCCGCGCCGCCGCCGCCCGAGGTCTACCTGCCGGCGTCGAAGTCCGGCGGCGCGTTCATCGAGCACCAGCAGGCGCCGCGGTGACCGCGCTGGTCGTCATCGCCGCGCTCAGCCTGCTGCTGTTCGCGGTCATGTTCGTGCCGCTCGAGCGCGCGTTCCCGGCCCGCCCCGGGCAGCGCGCGTGGCGACGTGGCAGCGCGGTCGACCTGGCGTTCTTCGCCGGGCAGTACCTGCTGTGGAGCACGCTGGCGCTCCTGGTGCTGACCGCGGTGCGCGGCCAGCTCGACGGCTTCGTCCCCGGCGCCTGGCGTCGCGACGTCGCGGCGCTGCCGCTGGCGGCGCAGGTGGCGCTGGCGATCGTCGTCGGCGATCTGCTGGTCTACGCCTGGCATCGGGCGTGCCACGTGGTGCCGGTCTTATGGCGGTTCCACGCGGTCCACCACACCGCCGAGTCGCTCGACTGGCTGGCGGCGCACCGCGAGCACCCGCTCGACGGCGTCACCACGCAGCTGGTGCAGAACCTGCCGGCGATGGCGCTGGCGCTGTCGTTGCGCGACGTCGGCGCGCTGGTGGTGGTGCGCGGCGCCTGGGGCCTGTTCATCCACGCCAACGTGCGCCTCGACGTCGGCTGGCTGCGGTTCGTCCTCGGCGCACCCGCCTTGCACCACTACCACCACGCGCGCGACGTCGCGCCCGCCGCCAACTTCGCCAACCTGGCGCCGTGGATCGACGTCGTGTTCGGCACCTACCACCGCCCGACCGGGCCCGAGACCTACCCGCTGGGCGTGCCCGAGGACGCGCCGCGCGGCTACCTGGCGCTGCTGGCCTGGCCGTTCCGGCGCCGGGCGTGGGCCTTGCGCGCCGCGCCGGTCGACCCCATCGTGGATCCATGCCGACCTACGTCTACGAGACCGTCCCCGCCGACGGCAGCCCTGGCCAGGTCTTCGAGATCCAGCAGCGCATGGCCGATCCCGCCCTCGAGCGCCACCCCGACACCGGCGAGCCGGTCCAGCGCGTGCTGACCGCGCCATTCCTCGGCGGGTTCGCGGCGGGCAAGGCCGCCTGCGAGGCGCCGAGTTTCGGCGGCGGCTGCGGCATGGGCGCGTGCGGGATGGGCGGCTGCGGCTCGGACGAGTCCTGAGCCGCTGACCGGGTTGCGCGCGGGCGCGCGGGCCGCGCAAGCTCCACCGATGCGACCGCTGCTGGCGATCACGGGCAAGCGCTTCTCCGGCAAGGACACGTTCGCGGCGCTGCTGGTGCAGGCGGCGCGGGCGCGCGGCGTCGAGCTGGCGACCTACGCCTTCGCCGCCGAGAGCAAGCAGCTGTTCGCCGAGGCGCGCCGGGCGGCAGGCGTCGAGGTCGACGTGGCGCGGCTGAGCGCGGACCGCGCCTACAAGGAGCAGTGGCGCCCGGAATTGACGGCGTTCACGGTGGCCGCGCTCGCGGCGGATCCGCTGGTGTTCGTGCGCCGGGTGGCCGGGCACCTCGACGGCGATCCGCGGCCGGCGGTGATCTCCGACCTCCGGCTCGGGCTCGAGCTCGACTACCTGCGGCCGCGGTTCGCGCTGGTGGTCGTGCGGTTGCTCCGCGCCGACGGTGCCCGCGCAGCGTCGGGCTGGGTGTTCGACCCGGCCAAGGACCTGCACCACACCGAGACCGAGCTCGACGAGCCGGCGCTGTGGGACGAGACGATCGTCAACGACGGCACCGAGGCCGAGCTCGGCGCGCGGGCGGCGGCGGTGCTCACGCGGCTCGTGCCAGGATCCGCCGGGCCACGTAGCGACCGCTGACCATCGCCGCGACGATGCCGCGGAAGCGCCCGGTCGCGTCGCCCGCGACCCACACGCCCGGCGCGACCGCGAGCGCGCCGTCGTCGGTCGGATAGTCGCCGACGCCCTCGATCGCCGGGCCGTAGACCTGCACCGGCGCGTCGGTCGGCACCAGCGCGGTGAAGCGTCGCAGCGCCAGATCGACCAGCGCGGCGCCGGCGTCGCCGAACAGCGGCCGCAGCCGGGGCGGGCCCAGCCGGCGCCACTCGGCCAGCGCGAACGTCGTCGGCGCCGCCCCGGTGACCGCGCGCGCCAGCGCGGCGCCGAGCGCCGGATCGCTGGTGCGGATCATCAGCCCGACGTTGCTGCGCCCGGTCGGCGGCCCGTCGGCGCGGCCCGAGTACCCGCGCTGCCCGTCGCCCGCGCCCAGCAGCACCTCGCCCTGGCGACAGGTGCAGAAGGTCCGGATCTCGATCGCGCGCGCGGGATCGATGAAGCGGAGCTTGCCGTCGACGCCGGGCAGCGCCGCGAACAGCGGGCTGTCGGCGGCGGCCTCGAGCCGGACCCCGAACTCGACCCGTCGAAAGCTGTAGCGCGCACCGAGCCGGGCCTCGAGCCACGGCCGCACCGTCGTCGGCGACCAGCGCCCGGTCGCGACGACGAGGTGCCGGGTCCGGATCACCTCGCGGCGGGCGCCGTGGGCGAGGTCGAGCTGCAGCTCGTCGCCGACGCGGTCGACGTCGAGCACGCGCGCGCGCTGGACCACCTCGCCGCCGCGGCGCGCGAGCGCGTCGATCATCTGGAACCGCGCCGCGAGCGACACGTAGACCGATGGGTACGCCTTGGGCTGCCACGCGTCGACGGCGACCGGCGGCGCCGGCGCGGTCGGGAACGCGCCGGCGTCGACGCCGTGCTCGGCCAGGAGCGCGGAGGTCGCGGCGAACGCGGCCGCGACCCGCGCGGGGTCGGGCAGCGTCCACAGCGCGGTCGCCGACGGGAAGAACGAGTGCTTGCCGTCCGAGAACAGCCCGGCGCCGCCGGTGCCGGCCAGCAGATCGATCGGGTCGCGCCGATCCCGGGCCGGCGCGGCCGGGCCGGCCTCGACGGTCAGGCACCGGCCGTGCGCCGCCAGCTCGGCCGCCGCCGACAGGCCAGCCGGGCCCGCGCCGACGATGACGGTGTCGAAGGTGCGCACTATCCCGCGGCATCATCTCACGGCATGATCGCGGCATGGCGTCGGTGACTGGTCGCTTCGAGCTGCACGTGTTCGTCGAGCCCCTCGACCCGCCGCCCGACGTGGTCGAGCGCTTCCGCGCCGCGTGCGCGGCCGCCGAGCCGCCGATGAAGGCGCTGCTGCTCCGGCTCGACTACGTCGGGCGCGGCTACGTCGGCGTGCTCCAGACCTCGCGCTACGTCGTCGGCGACGTCGCCGCCGCCACCGCGGCCGCGCGCCACGACGCCGAGGTGCTGCGCCAGGCCGGGCTGGCCGTGATCCGCGAGAAGGTCGAGGCGGTCGCGACCTGCGACGGCGTGCCCCACACCGCCGCCGACGCCTTGCGCGCGCCGGCCGAGCGCTCGTTCGAGTTCCACCTGCTGGTCGATCGCCGCGCGGGCGGGCTGACCGACGACGATCACGCGGCGCTGGGGGCGCTGGCGATCGAGCTGGCCGGGCGGCTCGGCACGCTGGTGCCGCTCAGCTACAACGCGCTCAAGCCGTCGGGCCGGTTCCTCAACCTGCGCGTGCGCGACGTCGGGCTGGCCGAGGCGATGGTCCCGGTGCGCGCGATCGAGGCCGCCGTGGCGCGGCTGCCCGATCTCGAGGTCACCAAGGTGATCGCCGAGTACGTGTGCGCCGACTCGAACCGCGCCGTCGACAACGGCTGGCTCGAGCCGATGCCCTGAGGCGCGCCCGGTGTGCGCCGCAGCACGCCGGCGGCGGTTCTCGGTATCGCGACCGCACGCCCGGATCTATATTCGGGGACATGGGGAAGAACCTTCGACGAGGTGCGGCGGCGGTGGCCGTCGTGGGGCTGGTGGTGGTGGGTGCGCCGGGGCCCGCGCGGGCGTGCTCGCCGTGGGGGACGGCGCCGCTGGTGCTCGATCCGGCCTACGCCGACGACACCGTCGCGCCGACGCTCGCGGTGACGAGCTGGTCGGTGTGGCGCGGCGACGGATCGTGCGAGGGCACCGGCGCGATCGAGTTCACGCTGGCGCGCGCCGACGATCGCGCGCCCGCCGCGCAGCTCGGCACCGAGCTCACCCTGATCAGCGGGACCTGGCCGGGCCCGGCCATGCCCGAGGGGCCGCGCGTCCAGCCGCTCAACCCAGAGCTGTCGCTGTACTTCAACGACCGCGGTCAGGACATCGACGTCGAGCTCGAGCTCCGCGCGGTCGATCTCAACGGCAACCGCAGCGCCCCGGTGACCGTGCGGATCACCGACGACGTAGGCTCCGGCGGCTGCGCGGCGGGCGGCGGCGGCGGCGCGGGTGGGGCGGCGCTGCTCGGCCTGGCGGCGATCGGCGCGCGGCGCCGGCGCGCGCGCTGACCACGGCGCCCTGAGTCTAGCGGGCGGGGCCCCGAGGCCGCGCGTCGATGACGGCGCCCTGAGTTCTACGGCGCGGTCCCGCGCGGGGCGCCGATCGTCCCGTCGGCGGTGACCGGCAGCGGCCGTGCGTCGATGACGGCGTCGAGGTTCAGGGGGCCGTACAGGTGTGGGAACTGCGCGCCGTCGGCGGTGGGCGGCGCGCCGTCCTCCCATCGGACGGGCGCGGACAGCCGATCGCCGTCGATCACCAGCAAGATCAGCTCGGGCTGGCCGCGGTAGAAGCGGTTGGCGGTGGCCAGCCACTGCGCCGCGCTCGACAGGTGGATGAAGCCGTCGGCGGCCAGCGACGGCGCGCGGTACTCGCCCGCGCGCTGGGCCGCGGCCCACGCCGGCGCGGTCGTGATGTGGAACAGCTCCATCGCGCCGAGCTTGCCACCGCTGGCGGCGGCGGGGGCGTCGTCGACGTCGGACCCTCGTGCTAGCCACACGCGATGCTCGCTGGCGCCTCGCCTGACCGTCCCGATGCCGCGTCGGTGATGCACGGGGTGTTCGGCCACGCCGGGTTCCGGACCGGGCAGGCGCACGCGGTCGACGCGGTGCTGGCCGGCAAGGACGCGCTGGTGGTGCTGCCGACCGGCGGCGGCAAGTCGCTGTGCTACCAGGTGCCGGCGGTGGTCAACGCCCGCCGCGGCCACGGCACCGCGATCGTCGTGTCGCCGCTGATCGCGCTGATGGAGGATCAGGTCGCGGCGCTGCGCGGGCGCGGCGTGATCGCGGCCGCGCTCAACAGCCACCAGGACGAGGCGGCCCAGCGCGAGGTGATCGACGCGCTCCTGGCCGGGCAGCTCGAGCTCCTGTACGTGTCGCCCGAGCGGGCCGCGCTCGACAGCTTCAAGCGGCTGCTGGCGCGGGTCGCGATCTCGCTGGTGGCGATCGACGAGGCCCACTGCGTGTCGCAGTGGGGCCACGACTTCCGGCCCGAGTACCTGCGCCTGCACGAGCTGCGCGACGTCGTGGTCGCGCCGATGATCGCGCTGACCGCGACCGCGACGCCGCGGGTGATGGCCGAGGTCGCGCGGGCGCTGGCGCTGGTGTCGCCGCAGACCGTCGTCGGCGACTTCGCGCGGCCCAACCTGCGCTTCACCGTCCAGCACCACCGCGCCGACGCGACGCGGCTGGCCGCGACGATCGACGCGTGCGAGGCCGCCGGGCTGCGCGGGCTCGGCGCCGGCGGCCGCGCGATCGTCTACTGCGCCACGCGCAAGAAGGCCGAGCTGGTCGCCGACACGCTCAAGAAGTCCGGCTTCGCCGCCGGCTACTACCACGCCGGCCGCACCGCGCTGGCGCGCGACCGGGCCCAGCGCTCGTTCTCGGGCGGGCGCACCCGCGTGCTGGTCGCGACCAGCGCGTTCGGCATGGGCATCGACTACGGCGACGTGCGCCTGATCGTGCACTTCCAGGCGCCGGGCTCGCTCGAGGCGTACTACCAGGAGGCGGGCCGGGCCGGGCGCGACGGCGAGCCCGCGACCTGCGTGCTCCTGTTCGGCGCCAGCGATCTGATGACCCAGCGCAAGCTCCACGGCGATCGCGGCGGGCCGGCGGTGCAGGCCCGGCACGAGGACGCGCTGGCCGCGGTCGCGCGCTACGCCGGCCAGGCGGTGTGCCGGCAGCAGGTGCTGTGCGGACACTTCACCGGCGCGCTCGATCACCCCGCGTGCAACCGCTGCGACGTGTGCGTCGCGCCGAGCGCGGTCGAGGTGCGCGAGGAGGTCGAGCCCGCCGCGGCCCTCGACGGCGACGCGCGCGCGACCGTGCTCACCGCGGTCGGTCACCTGCGGCGGCCGGTCGGCGCGCGGACGCTGGCGATGGCGCTGCACGGCAGCCGGGCCAAGACCATCGCCACCGCCGGGCTGCTCGACCTGCCCGAGCACGGCGCGCTGGGCGACGCCGACGAGGACGCGATCGTCGCGACGATCGACGCGCTGGTGCGCGAGCGCAAGGTGGTGCGGCGCGGCCGCAAGTACCCGACCATCGAGCTGGCCGGCGCGACGCCCGCGCCGTCGAGGTCCTGGGCGCCCCGGGCCCCGCGCGCGGTCGGCGAGGCCCGGACCCAGCCGGCCAAGGCCGGGCTGCGGCGCGGGCGCGGGCTCACCAGCGAGCTGGCGCGCGATCTGGATCAGTTCCGTCGGCGGCTGGCCCGCCAGCTCAAGTGGAAGACCTACATGGTGTTCCAGGAGCGCGTCATCACCGCGCTCGACGCGCAGCGGCCGCGCACCCGCGACGCGCTGGCGCGTATCCCGGGCCTGGGCCCGGCGCGGATCGAGCGGTTCGGCGACGAGCTCCTGGCGCTGGTCCGTCGCTACGACGACGCGCGCTGATCGGGAGCCGGAGCCGGAGCCGGAGCCGGAGCCGGAGCCGGAGCCGGAGCCGGAGCCGGAGCCGGAGCCGGAGCCGGAGCCGGAGCCGGAGCCGGAGCCGGAGCCGGAGCCGGAGCCGGAACCGGAGCCGGAGCCGGAGCCGGAGCCGGAGCCGGAGCCGGAGCCGGAGCCGGAGCCGGAGCCGGAACCGGAGCCGGAACCGGAGCCGGAGCCGGAGCCGGAGCCGGAGCCGGAGCCGGAGTCTCAGGGTGTCAGCCGACCGGGCCGGTCACGCGACGACGGCGGTCGTCACCACGGCGGGGGCAGCGCCGCGACCGCGACCAGCACCACCAGCGCCGCCAGGGCGCCCGCGCACGCGCGGCGGTGCCAGCGTCGGGCGCGGGCGGCGGCGACCAGCTCGCGTACCAGCGCGTCGACGCTGGGCCAGCGGGCGCCGGGTTCGTTCGCGAGCGCGCGCACCAGCGCGCGGCGGGTGCGTGGGTCGAGGGCGCGCGCGCGCGGCATCGCCGCCAGCGCCTCGACCAGCGCCGCCGCCAGACTGTACTGATCGGCCGCGCCATCGACGGGCTGGCGCCGGGCGCGCTCGGGCGCGGCGCACCGGCGCGCCGCCTCGGTGCGCTGGACGTCGCCGCACAGGCGGACCGCGCCGGTCGCGTCGACCAGCGCGTGGTCGGGGCTGAACCCACCGTGGACGACGCCGGCGCGGTGGCCCGCGGCCAGCAAGCGCCCGGCCGCGACGAACGCCGCGACCACGGGCCCGGGCTCGGCGGCGCGGGCCGCGAGCTGCCGCAGCGTCCAGCTGCGGGTCCAGACCACGGCCAGGTGTCGTCGAGCGAGCGCATGTCGCCCCATGCGTCGTCACGACGATGCACGGCCCAGGCCAGGTGCGTGATAGCGTGCTCGATCGATGCGCGACGAGGCGGTCGACACGGGCCAGCGGGTGGCGCGGTTCACGCTGCGCGCCCTGCTCGGCGCCGGCGGCATGGGTGAGGTCTGGCGCGCGCGCGATCCTGAGCTCGAGCGCGACGTCGCGGTCAAGCTGTTACGGCCCGAGCTCGAGACCACGACCGCGCGCGCCGAGGAGGCCCGCGGGCGGCTGCGGCGCGAGGCCCAGGCGATGGCGCGGCTGGCGCACCCCAACGTGATCCCGATCTACGAGGTCGGCGAGGCCGACGCGCGGGTGTTCCTGGTGATGGAGCTGGTCGACGGCGGCACGCTGTCGCGGTGGCTCGCGGAGCGCCCGCGCGGTCCGATGGCGGTGCTCGAGGTGCTCGGCCAGGCCGGGCGCGGGCTGGCCGCTGCGCACGACGCCGGGCTGATCCATCGCGACTTCAAGCCCGACAACGTCCTGGTCGGCACCGACGGGCGGGTGCGGGTCACCGACTTCGGCCTGGTCGGCATCGAGGCCAGCGCCGAGGAGGCCCGCGCCGCCGTCGCCGACGCCCGCACCGATCCGCGGACGCGCACCGGCGCGATCCTGGGCACGCCGGCCTACGCGGCGCCCGAGGTGCTGCGCGGCGCGGCGGCCACCGCGCGCAGCGATCAGTTCTCGTTCTGCGTGGCGCTGTACGAGGCGCTGTGGGGCGCGTCGCCGTTCCCGGGCGACACGATCGCCGACCTCTACCAGGCGGTCACGACCGGCGCGGTGCGACCACCGCCGAGCAGGCCCGCGGTGGCGCCGGCGATCCGCGACGCGGTCCTGCGCGGCCTCGCGACCGATCCCGACCAGCGCTGGCCGTCGATGGCCGCGCTGCTGGTGGCGCTGACGCCCGAGCCGCGGCGCGGCCGCACCCTCGCGGTCGCGGCCGGCGGGGTGATGGCGTTCGGCGCGGCCGCGATCGCGATCGTGGCGCGTGGCGGCGGCGACCGTGGCGCTCGGCCCGCGCTGGCGGCGACCGTCGACGCGGCGGTGATCGCGCGGCTCGCGCTGGCGCCGCCGATCGCGCTGACCGACGGCGGCGGCTGCGCCGACTCGCCGGTCATCCGCGGCGATCAGGTGGTGTTCGCGCTCGATCCCGGCGCGGCGCCGCGCCAGCTCTACCGCGTACCCCTGGCGGGCGGGCCGGCGGTGCGGCTGACCGAGCGGCCGCTGTCGAGTCCGGTCGCCGGCTCGCGCCCCGACACGGTGATCGCGGTGACCGTCGACGCGCCCGAGCGCCTGGTCGAGGTCGACCTGCAGGGCCAGGTCACCGAGCTGCCGTCGCCGCCGGCGCTGTCGTCGGCGGTCGGGTTCGTGTGGCACGACGGCGCGCTGTACTACGCGCGCCCCGACCGGACCCAGGTGCGGATGATCGAGGGCGGCGCCGAGCGCGCGATCGCCGATCTGCCGACCGGCTTCCTGGCCTCGGGGCTGGCGCTGTCGCCCGACGGGCGCTGGCTCCTGGTCGACACCGGCGGCCAGGCCGGCGCGTGCGCGATCGATCGGCGCGCCGCGACCCCGACGCCGCGGTGCGTGCTGCTGCCGGGCTCCGGCGGCAACACGATGATCGTGTCGAACGATGGCTACCTGGTCACGGGCAAGGACGGGACCTGGCGCCGGCGGTTCGACGACGCGGCCGCGCCGGTGCTGGTGACGCCGACCGAGATCGACGGGCTGGCGATGACCGCGAGCGCCGACGGCGACGTGGTCGTCGCGTCGCGGTGTGTGCGCCGCGCCCGCCTGATCGCGGTCCCGCCCGGTGGCGGCGCGCCGCGCGTGCTCACCGACGGCCGGCTCATGCAGCCGACCGCGCGCGCTGACGGCACGATCGCGCTGGCGCGCTACCACACGACGCAGGACACGGTGCTGTCGGTGCGCAACCCCGACGGGGCCCTGCGCGATCTCACGCCGCTCGACCACATCGTGCGCAGCCCGGCCTGGGATCCGTCCGGCGCGCTGCTGGCGTACCGGCGCGGCGGCACCGACGGCGGCCTGTTCATCACCGACCTGGCGCCGTCGACCCCGCGCCGCCTGACCTCGGTCAGCACCGACGACGCGCCGGTGTTCCTGGCCGACGGCCGGGTCGCGTTCGCGCGCATGACCGCGCCCGGCACGCGCGCGCTGTTCGTGGTCGACCCCGCGACCGGGACCGCGACCCCGGCCGCCCACGCCGATCGCTGGCCCTACGATCGCCACCCGCGCGACGGGCGGATCCTGGTCGGCGATCCCCGGCGCTACCGCCTGTGGCTGTGGGATCCCGCGACCGATCGCGAGACCGAGATCGCGCACAGCGACGACGCCGCCGCCGACTTCGCGTCGTTCGCGCCCGACGGGCGCTCGATCCTCGCCACCTGGGCGACCGAGGTCTGGCGCGTGGTCGTGGCCGACGGGCACGCCACGTTGCTCTACCGGCGCGCCGACGACGCCGCGGCGCTCGACGGCGCCACCCAGCTGCCCGACGGCACCGTGGTCGTGGCCGAGCGCTACTACCAGGGCGAGCTGTTCCGGTCCACGCTGCCGGCGCCCGACCGCGAACCCGCGCCGCCTTCGCGGTAGCGTGGGCCCATGTCGAGCGCGTCGACGCCGCCCCTGACCCCCGCCACGCTGTGGGCCGCGCTGCGGCGCGTGATCGAGCGGCTGACCGCCGCCGCCGATCGCGACGATCTGGTCGACGACGTCCTCGACGCGGTCATGACCGCGAGCGGCGCCGATCGCGCGGTGGTGTTCCTCGGCGACGACTCGGGCGCGGCGGTGGCGATCCACGCGCGCGGGCCCGGCGGCGCGCTGGCCCCCGACGAGCGTGAGGAGCTGAGCCGGACGATCGTCCGCCAGGTCCAGGCCGAGGCTCGGCCGGTGCGCTGGGAGCTGCCGGTCCGGGGCGCGGCGCCGCCGTCGATGATGGCGCTCGGCATCGTCGGCGCGCTGGCGGTGCCGCTGCGCCGGATCGCGCTCACCGCCGGCGCCCGCGGCGACCTCGGCGTGCTCTACCTCGACGTGCGCGATCCGGCCCGCCGCCTCGACGCGGCGGTGCTCGAGCTGGCCGAGGTGGTGGCGGCGCTCTTGGCGGTGGTGCTCGATCGCGCGACCCGGCTCGATCGCGCCCGCGACGGCCTGCGCCAGAGCCTGGCCGCCGCCGCCGGTCCGCCGGCGCCCAGCCTGGAGGCGCTGCTGGCGCCCCCGTCGATGGCGGCGATCCGCGCCGAGCTCGAGCTGACCGCGGCCAGCGAGCTGCCGATCTTGCTGCTGGGCGAGTCGGGCACCGGCAAGACCATGCTGGCGCGCGCGGTCGCGGTCGCGAGCGGGCGCACGCCGGTGGTGCGCGCGACCCTCGGCAACGCCGACGACCTCAACACGATCACCTCGGAGCTGTTCGGCCACGAGCGCGGCTCGTACTCCGGCGCGCTCGGGCGCCGCGCCGGCCTGGTCGAGCTGGCCGACGGCGGGGCGCTGATCCTCGACGAGGTCCTCAACCTGCCGCCGCACGCGCAGCAGCTCTTGCTCGACTTCGCGCAGTTCGGCGCCTACCGCCCGCTGGGCTGGGCCCAGGCCGAGCCCAGGCACGCGCGGGTCCGGCTGATCGGCGCCACCAACGGCGATCTGCCGGCGGCGATGGCCAGCGGTCGGTTCCGCGGCGATCTCTACCACCGCCTGGCCGGCGTCGTGCTGACGCTGCCGCCGCTGCGGGCGCGCGCGGCCGAGGTGCCGGCGCTGGCCGAGTCGACGCTGCGCCGGATCGATCCCGAGCGGCCGTGGGCGCTGACCCTGGCGGCCCGCCGGGTCCTCGGCGGGCCGTGGCCGTGGCCGGGCAACCTGCGCCAGCTCGACGCGGTGATCCAGCGCGCCCGGCTGCGCGCGCTGGTCGAGGATCCCGACGCCACCGCGGTCGACGCCCGGCACGTCGACCTGCGCGAGCTCGACCCGGCCGCGACGCCCGCGGTCACCGCCGCGGCCGCGCCCACCGCCGCCGGCGAGCTCGGCGCCGCCTACCGCACCCTGGTCGAGGCCCGGACCCAGCTCGACGACCGCGAGCGCGCGGTGATCGAGCAGGCCTTGGCCGCGCACGGCGGCGTGGTCGCGCGCGCGGCGCAGCAGCTCGGGATCGCCCGCACCAGCCTGGTGTCGCGCATGCAGACGCTGCGCGTGAAGACCTGATCGGCGGCGCGACGCGGCGAGCGGCGGCATCGACCCGATCCCCGTCAGCGACGGCGAGGGCCGGATCGACCCGGTGCTACTTCAGCTTGCTGATGCGCTTGGCGTTCGCGCACAGGATCGGCGTGACGTAGCGGTCGACGTTGACGTACCAGCGGCCCTTGGTGATGCTCGGACCGCCGGCGGTGTACTTCTGGAAGTTCACCATGTGCAGCTCGCAGAGCGCGCCGTCGGCGACGCCGTCGGGCCGCGGCTGGGCCCAGGTCGCGGGCTTGACGACGTAGTAGCCCCAGCCGGTCTCGCGCTTGAACCGGTAGGTGCGGCCGTGGTCGAACTCGTCCCACGACTCGGGGTTGGTGCCGGCGACGAAGGTCGGGCCGTTGACCAGCGTCCCCGCGGCCGCGGCCCGCACCAGCTTGGCGCGCGCCGGATCCTTGGCGCGGTCGCTCGGGTACGCGACCTCGGCCAGGCGCTGGGTCACCAGCGGTGACAGCTCGGCGACGCGCTGGCGCGCTGCGGCGACGACGCCGTCGAAGTCGGGCGCGGTGCTCACGCCCTTGCGCGGCGGGGTGAACGTGGCGAGCTGGGCGTAGCGCGGCGCCGCCGCGATGATCGCCCGCGCCCGATCGAGCACCTCGACCGCGGTCCCGACCCAGGCCGCGTGCGTCGTCCACGTGCTCGGCGTCGCCAGGCCGTCGAGGTCACGGGACAGGTTGGTGAACGGCTTGAGCACGTCGCGCTCGATCACCGTCACCTCGGCGAGCACCAGCGCCTCGACCGCGTTCATCCGGTCCTGGAGCTGGCGGAGGAGGTCGCCCTGGGGGCCGAGGAGATCGCCGCAGTTCATCAGCTGGTTCTCGGCGTAGCCCGCGGACGCGCTGACGCGCTCGACGGTGGCCCGCAGCGCGGCGCCCTGATCGATCGCCTGCTGCAGCTCGGTCGGCGTCGACACGGCGGTCGGCAGCGGCGCCTGCGCCAGCGCCGCGGCGGCCTTGATCGCCGCGCGGGCGTCGTCCCAGCTCCCGGCTCCCGGGGCGCCCGCCTCGAGCCGCACCACCCAGGCGCGCAGCTCCGTCAGGTACTCCGCGATCGCGGCGCGGTCCTTGGCGTCGGCCAGCGCGGCGACGTCGGCGTCGAGCCGCGCGAGCTGGCCGAGCCAGCCGTTGCGCTCGTCGGCGGCGCACTGGACCTGCAGCTCCCGGAACAGCGGGTTGATCGTGCCGTTCCACAGCGCCGTGCCGGTCCGGCTGAGCGAGAAGTTCTTGGGCCGCGGCGGCGCTCTCGCGCTCGGCGTGCGCGACGCCGGCGGTGAGGCCGAGCCCGAGGGCGGCGGTGACGAGGCGAGACGAGCGGGGCGACGACGCGTGCATGGGTCCTCCTGCCGCGCGAGCGACGTGCGGACCGCACCTCGACCTCGCGCGCCCCGATCGATTGCACCGGTCGTGCCGCCCGGGCGGGCGCGCAAGTGCGCGACGGGACTGCGGACGGTGCCGGTGCGCGCGACGGTCGCCGTCGTTCGACGACGTTCGTCGTCAGCGATGTTGCCGGGCGCGGCGTCGGTCGGGGACCGGCGGTCGCGCTACCGTGGCGGCGATGAAGCTCGTCCGGCGGATCCACCTGTGGCTCAGCATCTTCTTCGCGCCGACCATCGTGTTCTTCGCGATCAGCGGGCTGGTCATGCTGCTCGAGTGGCACGAGGCCGAGGGCGGCGCGCAGCCGTCGTCGATCGCGCTCCGGCTGGCGCAGGTGCACAAGTCGCAGAGCCTCGACCTGCCGCCCGCGCGCGCGCCGCGCCCGCCGGCGACCGCCAGCGACAACCTCGGCGTCGACCGCGCGGCCGCGGCCCGCCTGCCCGAGCCGCGCCGGGCGCGCCCCCATCGATCGGCGCCGGCCAAGGCGTTCTTCGTGATCATGGTGCTGGCGCTGCTCGCGACCACCACCTGCGGCGTGCTGATCGCGCTGTCGTTCCGCAAGGACCGCCGGCTGATCCTCGGGGCCCTGGCCGCCGGCACGCTGGTGCCGATCGTGCTGCTGCTGCTCTGACCCCAGGGCTCACCCTGTAGCGACCCGCGGCGCCGCGCCGCGCGCGATCGGCGTGCGGTCACCGCGTGCGCGTGCGCACCGGCAGGTCACGATCGGCGCGACCTTCGCCGGCGCCGCGGTGGCGCCGGTGATGCGGCGGTCGCGCCGGTCTGGTCGGCTACGCCGCTGGGGCCGCGGTCGCGGCCGGCAGCTTGACCTTGTACCTGGCCAGGAAGCCCAGCGCCTTGACGCCGCGCGCGGCCCACAGGAACACGACGAAGCCGACCACCAGCAGCCCGGGCGTGGCCAGCAGCAGCACGGTCCAGTTCACCTTCTCGGCGGCGGTCGCGGACGCCATGATCTTGCGCTCGATGCTGCCGATCACGAGGCGGGCGATCGCCAGGTAGACGAGCGGCAGGAGCAGCGCGGCGACCACCGACAGCGAGCCCCACTTCCACCAGCGCGCGTGGGCGGCCAGCGGGACGCCCTGGTTCCAGCGCTGCTGGAAGATCTTCTGGGTCTTGCCGAGGAAGAACGACATCGCCAGGATCACGACCAGCAGGTTGAACACCAGCGCCAGGAGCACGCTCAGCAGCATCAAGCCGACCTTGGCGGTCGAGGCGTCCTCGACGAACTGCAGGTAGTCGATCGCGCGCGCGAAGCCGGTGATCAGCGTGTCGAGCGTCGGCTCGACCACCTGCCCCATGACGAAGCCGGCGACCAGGGACAGCACCATCAGCACGCCGAGCGTGCAGATCGTCGCGACCAGCTCGCCGCCGACCCGGCGCATGGCGCGCTTGACCACGCCGCCGCTCGCGTCCCCGCCGCCGGCCGCGGCGGTCGCCGGCAGGTTGATGATCTCCATCAGCGTCGGCTTGATGGCGACGATGAACAAGATCATCGTCACGCCGAGCAGGACGATCGGCAGGGCGCCGAAGGCGAAGCTCACCTGCTTGAACATGCCGGCGACGGTCTTGAAGATCTTGGCCTTCGCGACCACCTTCTCGCCGTTGGCGATCAGCCGGGCCGCGGGCTGGTCGTCGCTCTTGCCGTCGAGTGACTCGAGCGTTGGCGCGAACAGCTCGCGCCCGGTCACGACGTACTTGGGCGCGTTGTGATCGAGCGCGTCGAAGAAGCCGGCCGCCAGCTTGAGCTGCGGGTTGGTCTGGGCGCCCACGGCCGCCTGGGTCGTGCGCATGCCGATCATGATCGCGCCGAACAGGTTGACCGTGACGAAGAACGTGACCGCCGCGATCCCCGAGTACTTGAACAGGCTGCCCATCTGGCCCGGGTACTTGCGGTTCAGGAAGAACGGCATGCCGAGCAACAGGAAGCCGACCAGCGAGAACAGCGACACCAGCGTCGCGATCTTCTTCATGCGCGCGGCCGACTTCTTGGCGATCTTGGCCTCGAGCCGGGCCAGCACCTTGCGCTTGGCGAGCCGCACCAGCTTGCGGAAGTGCTCGACGGTGATCGACGGCAGCAGGTTGCTGGCGGCCACGCGCTTGTCGAGCGCGTGGTCGCTGACCTCGTCCGGGATGTCGGCGAAGGCCATGTCGAACTCCTTCTCCTCGGCCAGCTCGTCGGGCTCGACCACGCCGTCGCCGTCGCTGTCGGCCTCGATGTAGACGTCGCCGTCCTCGTCCTCGGTCACCCGCACGTCCTCGGCGTCGTCGGCCGTGGCCTCGAGCTCATCGTCCGAGGAGTCGAACTCGCCCTCGTCGTCGGAGGTGTCGCCGGGGCCCGGGTCAGTGTCGCCGGGCGGGTCGTCGTCGAGGCTGTCCTCGTCACCGGGGATGTTCGGGTCGTCGTCGTCAGCGGCGGCCGGCGGCGCGGGCTGGTCGGCGGCGGGGTGGTCGTCGTCGGCCGCGGCGGGGTCGTCGGCCGCGGCGGGGTCGTCGGCCGCAGCGGGGTCGTCGGCCGCGGGGTCGTCGGCCGCGGCGTGGTCGTCGTCGGCCGCGGCGGGGTGGTCGTCGGCGGCGGGGTGGTCGTCGGCGGCGGGGTGGTCGTCGGCCGCGGCGGGGTGGTCGTCGGCCGCGGCGGCCGGATCATCGACATCCGGGTCGTCGCCTTGGGCGTAGACCAGCGGTGTGAGCGCGATCACAGTCGCGAGGGTGAGCAGAGCAAGACTGATCCCGCGCAGGTATGCGCGGGCGGCGCGTGAGAGACCCATGTCGACTCCTGGTGGTTCCGAGTCGGCGCGGGACGACGCGCCTCTCCCACCGTAACGCGACGGCCAGGTGGGTGAGAAGGCATCGGGGCAGATCTCCGCTCGGCGGCAGGCCCGGTCAGGGCGCCGAGATCGTCACGGAGCCAATGGCGGCGGCGCCGCCGCCGGCGTCGAACGCGAGGTGGCCGACGTCGGCGACCGCGCGCGCTGCCCGGCGGCGACGACCAGGGCCCGGCCTACCGCGGCGTCGCGACCAGTCGGCTCGCGCCGGTCGGGGTGCCGCGCGTGGTCGTGCTCGATCGCTGAGCGGAGGTGCTGGGTTTCGCTCGCCTTCCACCTTGGACGGCGAGACAATCGCGAGGCGATGCCTGCCTGGCCGCGCCGCGATGCGTTCTGTCTCGACTGCCGGACGCTGCAGCCATCCGGAGGCGCGTGCGTGGCCGGCGCCCACCACGAGCTGGTCGACCTGCGCCAGCCCGACGGCCGCCGCGCGCTGCTCACGCGCGTGTGGGGCGAGCCCAATCGACGCTCGCAGCTCCGCACCGCCGCCAAGGTCGGCGCCACCGGCGGCATCCTCGGAGGGGCGCTGCAGCTGAGCCACGCCTGCGGTGCCTGCGGCTCGATCGGCGACACCGCGCTCAAGGACGTCGCGCGGGGAGTCGCGCTGATCGGGCTGACGTTCGTCGCCGCCTACGCCCTCGGGCTCTGGCTGCGGGCGCGGTGGCGCCGGTGGCGACCCGCGGCGCGGCCCAACGGCGCCGATCGCCCGGGCACCGAGCTGGGGTCGGCCACGGGTCGGATCGGCGCGGTGGTCGCGCGCACGACCGAGCCCGCGGCGATCGGCGGCGCGCCGTGCGCGGCGTTCGGGCTGGAGGCGCGCGATCGCGCGCGCGGGCACGGCGACCGGGTGGTCCTGCGCGATGGTGCCACCGTCGGCTTCGAGGTCGTCCTCGACGACGGCGCCGTGGTCGTGGTCCCGCCCGGGCCGATCGTCGTGGGCGCCGACGCGGCGCTGACCGCGGACGATCCGACGTTCGCCGTCTACCTCGACCTGGTCGATCCCCGGCGCCGGATCGACGACGAGCTCGATCCGTTCACCGCGAACCATGTGCGCGTGGCGCTGGTGCGCGACGGCGATCGGGTCGAGGTGCGCGGCCCGCTGCGCGCGCTGCCCGGCGGCGACGACGCAGGCCCAGCCTACCGGGGCGCGACGACGAGCCGCCTCGCGCCCGTCGGCGTGCCGCGCGTGGTCGTGCGCGATCGCTAGCGCGGGCGCGCGCCAGCGGCCGAGCGCGCGGCTACTCGGGGGTGCGGATGGTCAGCACCGGCACCTTGCTGTGCCGCACGACCTTCTCGGTGACGCTGCCGAGGACGACGTGGGCCAGGCCGGTGCGACCGTGGGTGCCCATGACGATCAGATCCGCCCCCTCGCGCGCGGCGGTCACGGCGATCTCGCTGGCGGCGTGGCCGACCGTGGCGACCGCCGACACCGTGGCGCCCTCGGCGCGCAGGCGGGCGCTGAGCTCGTCGAGGAACGCGGTGGCCCCGCGCAGCGCGTAGTCGCGGATCGAGATCGGCGCGCCGCCGTCGTCGGGGACGACGTTCGCCATGGGCCCGAGCATCGACGGCATCTCGGCCACGTGCAGCAGCACCAGCCGCGCGCCGTGGACCCGCGCGAGGTCCCGCGCCAGGTTGCAGGCGTTGTCGGCGCTGGCCGAGAAGTCGTGGGGTACGAGGATCGTCTTCCACATGCGCGCATCATGGCACGCGCGCCGGTCGGCGGCGTGGTCCGGGCCAGGCAACCGCAGCCTCGCCATCCGGGCAGTAGCGACGTCGGCGCCAGGCCTCTACAGTGGCGCGATGGCCACCGCCCGCGGCGTCCGCGCGCACCACCCACCGGTCAGCGGCGACGGCCGCGGTCCGGCCACGACCCCGCGGCTGCGCGACCTGGTCGGCGTCGCCGCGTACGTGCGCCGGGCGCTGGGCCTGGTGTGGGCCACGTCGCGGCCGGTGACCATCGCGCTCGCCGTCGGCAGCGTGGTCGCCGGCGTGGTGCCGAGCGCGATGGCGTGGATCGGCAAGCGCCTGATCGACGCGGTCGTCCACGCCGGCGGCAGCGACGCCGCCGAGGCCCACCGCACCGCGATGATGTGGGTCGCGATCGAGCTGGGCCTGGCGATCCTGATGGCCACGATGACGCGGGTGCTGTCGATCTTGCGCTCGCTCTTGCGCGCGCAGCTCGGCAACCGCATCAACGCGATGATCCTGGCCAAGGCGCTCGACTTCGACCTGATCCACTTCGAGGACGCCGAGGTCTACGACATGCTGACCCGGGCCCGGCGCGAGGCGTCGTCGCGGCCGCTGTCGATGGTCATGCGCACGTTCGCGATCGTGCAGCAGACGATCACGCTGGTGGGCCTCGCGGCGCTGCTGGCCGCGTTCTCGCCGATCGCGCTCGCGGTGCTCCTGGCCGCCGCGCTGCCGGCGTTCATGGTCGAGGCCAAGTTCTCGGGCGACGCGTTCCGGCTGTTCCGCTGGCGCACGCCCGAGACCCGCGAGCAGGCCTACCTCGAGAGCGTGCTGGCGCGCGACGATCACGCCAAGGAGGTGCAGCTCTACGATCTGGGGCCGCGCTTCCTCGGGCGGTACCAGGCGATCTTCGAGAAGGTCTACGGCGACGACCGGCGCCTGGCGTGGCGGCGCGGGCTGTGGGGCCTCGGCCTGGGCGTGCTCGGGACGGTCGCGTTCTACGGCATGTACCTGTGGATCGCCCGGGCCGCGATCGCCGGCGCGATCACGATCGGCGCGATGACGATGTACGTCGTCGTGTTCCGCCAGGCCCAGGCGTCGCTGGCGTCGGTGCTCGGCGACGTCGGCGGGCTGTACGAGGACAACCTGTACCTGTCGACCCTGTACGAGCTGCTCGACCTGCCGACCTCGCGTCACCCCGGCGGCGTGACCGTCGGCGCGGTGCCCGGCGACGGGGTCCGCTTCACCGACGTCAGCTTCACCTACCCGGGCGGGGCCAGCCCGGCGCTGGCCGGCATCGATCTGCACGTGCCGCCCGGGTCCAAGCTGGCGATCGTCGGCGAGAACGGCTCGGGCAAGACCACGCTGATCAAGCTGCTGGCCGGCCTCTACACCCCGACCGGCGGCGCGGTCACCGTCGACGGCACGTCGGTCCGCGACTGGGATCAGCCGGCGCTGCGCCGGCGCATCGGCGTCATCTTCCAGGACTTCGTGCGCTACCAGCTCACCGTCGGCGAGAACATCGGCGCCGGCGACGACCGCGCGTTCGAGGATCGGGAGCGCTGGGCGGCGGCGGCCGAGCAGGGCCTGGCGGCGCCGGTCGTGGCCGAGCTGCCGGCGGGCTACGACACCCGCCTGGGCAAGTGGTTCAAGGACGGCCGCGAGCTGTCGCTGGGCCAGTGGCAGAAGGTCGCGCTCGCGCGCGCGTTCATGCGCGCCGACGCCGACATCCTCGTGCTCGACGAGCCGACCGCCTCGATGGACGCCGCGGCCGAGGTCGCGATCTTCGAGCGGTTCCGCGAGCGCACCAAGGACCAGATCGCGATCGTGATCTCGCACCGGTTCTCGACCGTGCGCATGGCCGATACGATCGTCGTGCTCGACGGCGGCCGGATCCTCGAGCGCGGCAGCCACGACGAGCTGGTCGCCGCCGGCGGCCGCTACGCGACCTTGTTCGCGCTGCAGGCCCGCGGCTACCGGTAGGCCTCACGGCCCCAGCGGCCTACACGCACGCGGCGGCCGCGCCGTCGCGGTCGGCCACAGCTGCTGTCGCGGTCGCCTACGTGACCGGCGGTTCACGGTCGCGGGCGGCGGCGAAGCCCATGAGATCGCGGGGCACGGCCCGGCCGACTGTCGAAGGTTCACCGCCTTGCGGGTGGCCGGCGGCTTGCGATGATGGCGGTCATGACCAACACCCGCCTCGCCTGGATCACCGCCTCCCTCTGCGTCCTCGGCCTGGCCACCGCGGGCGCCGCGCACGCCCAGGGCGTGAGCCAGCCGCCGCCGCCGCCCCGGGTCGGGTGGGAGTTCGGCCTCGGGCTCTACGGCGGCGAGATCAACTGCGAGAACGAGAACGGCGACTTCTGCGACGGCGTCACCGAGGCCGGCGGCTTCGACCTGCACGCGTCGTACTTCTTCGGGCCGCGCCTCGGCGCCTACGTCGACGTCTGGCCGATGTTCCACAGCGAGGACAACTGGACCTTCACCCACAACGTCGTGACGGTCGGCGTGAAGTACCGGCCGGTGCCGATCCTGACGCTCACCGCCGGCGTCGGCAGCGCCCAGGCCCGGCTCCGCTACAAGATCGGCGGCCTCCAGGGCGACGCCGAGACCGACGTCGTCAGCGCGGTGCTGTTCGCGGCCGGGCTCGAGGTGCTGCGCGGGCGTCGGTTCGCGGTCGATCTCCAGGCCCGGGCCGGCATCGGGTTCTACTCCGAGGACAACAACGGCAACGGCGACCCCGACGTGGTCGGCCGCAACCTCGGCCTCGGCGCGGCGATCACCTGGTTCTGACCGCTACTCCTCGCGCAGATCGATCAGGCGCGCGCCGCCGCCGTCCATCCCGCCGCCGGCGCTGAACGTCCAGGTGATCGCGCGGACCGCCGGATCGCTGGCGCCGAACCGGTGGCACCGCCCGAGGCGCCATCTGCGGACCGCCGCATCGCGCTCGCGCTACCGCTGCCGCGCCACGCCGCGCGGGGGCCGCCCGCCCCCGGGCGGCGGCGGCGCCCCGCCCGGCGAGGAGCAGACCCAGAAGGTGGCAGCGCGCGGCGACACCGGCGGGCGCTTGACCGATCCGCGGCCCGCTCGGCGCCGGCCTGGCGCCGGACCTCCGTGGGCGCCGATCGCTGGCGGCGCCGGCCGCGGCGGCGCCGGACGCTGCGGCGGCCCGCCGGGCCGGGCCGGGGGGCAGGCCGCGCAGGCTACCGCAGCCTCGCCGCCGCCAGCCGGCCGTTCACGCGCGATACTGCGGCCATGCTGTTCTGGCGATCCGACGGCACCCGCGTCCGCGACCTCGACCCCATGCGGCGGATGATGCCGATGCTCATGCCGACGCGGAACGAGGCGGTGGTCTACTACGAGCAGCTCATCGACGCGACCGCGCTGGTGGCGTTCCTCGACGAGGCCAACCGCGGCGACGGCCCGCGGCTGACGCCGCTGCACCTGGTGGTCGCGGCGCTGGGGCGCACGCTGATCGCGCGGCCGGTGCTCGATCGGTTCGTCGCCGGGCGGCGGCTGTGGCAGCGCACGCAGCCGTCGATCGCGTTCGCGGCCAAGCGCGAGTTCGCCGACGGCGCCGCGCTCAAGACCATCAAGCTGCCGGTGCTCGCCGACGAGGCGCTGCCCGCGACCGCCGCGCGGATCCGGGCCGCGGTCGACGCCGGCCGCACCCGCGACGACCGGCCGGTCGATCGCGAGCTGTCGACCCTGGGCAAGCTGCCCGACGTCCTCCTGTCGCCGCTCGTCCGGCTGGCGCGGTTCCTCGATCGCTGGAACTGCTTGCCGGCGGCGCTGACCAAGGACGACCCGCTGTTCGCCAGCGTGTTCGTCGCCAACCTCGGCAGCCTCGGCATCGACCGCGCGTGGCACCACCTGTACGAGCACGGCACCGTCAGCCTGTTCTGCGCGATCGGCGGGCTGCGGCCGGCCGTCGTGGTCGGCCCCGACGGCGCGCCGGCGGTGCGCACGACCTTGCGGCTGCGGTTCACGCTCGACGAGCGCATCTGCGACGGCTACTACGCGGCCCAGTCGCTCGAGATCCTGCGCGCCGATCTCGAGGACCCGCGGCGGTTCGCGGCGCCGCCGCCGCCGATCGCCACGACCGAGGTCAACGCCGCGCGCAGCTCGCTGTGAGTCAGGGCGCGGTCGCCGGGAACTGCGCGCGCCAGGCCCGGACGACCTGCGCCAGCAGCGCGACCCGCGCGCCGCCGCGGCCGGCGCCGAGCGGCGGCGGCGGCGGCCCGAGCGTGGCCGCGAACGCCTCGAGGCTGCCGAACTTCGTGTGCAGCGCCCGCTGCGCCGCCGCGCGCAGGTCGAGCACCGGGCCGGGCAGCGCGCCGCCGGCCTCGAGCAAGAGCTGGGCGCCGTGGTGGCCCCACGCGCACACGACGTCGTCGGGGCCGACGAACCCGGCGTGGCCCATCAGCAGCGACGACAGCGACGGGGCCGCGGCCAGCGCGTCGGCGCTGAGCCGGGTGTGGTACGGCGTCGACGGCGACAGCGGGCCGCGCGGCGCGGCCAGCGCCTCGAAGGTCGCGCCGGTGCTGGGGCGGTGCGCGATCCAGTGGATCAGCTCGTCGGGCTGGTGATCGGGCTCGCCGCGGTACGGCCAGGCGTTGGCCTCGCCGACGACGCACACCAGCTGGTCCCAGCGCGCGGCGATCTCCGCCGGCAGCCGCGCCCACGGCGGCGTCGGCGGGCGCGCCGTCTTCACGCGCGGGCTGGGCTCGGCCGCCTTGCGCGCGAGCTGCGCGTCGACCATCGCGCGGAACGGCGCCAGCATCGCGCGGAAGCGCGCGCGGTCACCCTCGAGCGCGCCGAGCGCGTGCATCAGCGCCTCGATCGTCGAGCAGAACGCGTCGTCGGGCTCGCGCCGGATCCGGTACTCGGACACCTCGGGCGCGACGAACGCGTAGCGCGGCAGCGCGTGCAGGATCGGGTTGTCGCGCACGACGGTCTTGGCCTGCGACCACGTGCCGTCGACCACCACCAGCGTCACCGGCCCGGTCGGCGGCTCGCGCAGGATGTCGCGGGCGCCCGGCCCCGGGTACAACAAGATCGGCGTCCGGGTCGGGTCGGCCAGCGCCGCGCCCAGCGCCGGGTGCGCGCTCCAGTCGATGCCGACGTGGAGCTCGGCGTTGGGCAGGCACAGGCTGGCCATGCGCGCGGTGCCGATCGGCATGTCGCGCTCGCGCGGGTGCTGCAGGATCACGACGCGCGTGCGCGTCGCCAGCTCGGGCAGGTGCGCGCAGTAGCAGACGACCTCGGGCCGGCGGCAGCGCCGGCACATCGGCCGCGGCGTGGCCTCGACCGTCACGCCGGGGTCCGGCCCAGGACGCGCGCTAGCTCGTCGGTCAGGATCGGGGTCACGTCGGCGACGGTGATCGCGCGGTCGAGCTCGACCGCGAGCGAGGTCATCACCGACGACGCGAACCCGCACGGGTTGATCCGCTGGAAGTACGCCAGGTCGGTGGCGACGTTGAGCGCGAGGCCGTGGAACGTGACCCAGCGGCGGCACGCGATGCCGATCGAGCACAGCTTCTTGCGCGCGCCGGCGCGATCGGTGGTCCAGACGCCGGTCTTGCCGGGCTCGCGATCGGTCGCCAGCCCGACCGCGGCGCAGGTGCGGATGACCGCCTCCTCGAGGTTGCGCAGGAACCGGTGCAGATCGCGCTCGCCCTCGCCGAGCAGCACGATCGGATAGGCCACGAGCTGGCCGGGGCCGTGGTAGGTGACGTCGCCGCCGCGCTCGACCTCGATGACCTCGACCTCGCCCGGCGCCAGCACGTTGGCGAGCGCCTGCTGCGCCCGGCCGAGCGTGAACACGTGTGGGTGCTCGACCACCAGCACCCGATCGGCGCCGGCCCCGGTCTTGCGCTCGTCGACCAGCGCCAGCTGCCGCGCCCAGGCGGTGCGGTAGTCGGCGCGCCCGAGGTCGACGACCTCGAGGCGCGGCGCGGTCGGGGCGGT
The DNA here is from genome assembly GCA_016717005.1 of Myxococcales bacterium. Taxonomy (NCBI): domain Bacteria; kingdom Pseudomonadati; phylum Myxococcota; class Myxococcia; order Myxococcales; species Myxococcales bacterium. Next base: position 379,453 of record JADJUF010000038.1, read on the forward strand.
GACGACTGCCATGGCGGGCTCGATCGCGCGCACCTTAGCCGGTGTGGTCGGCGCTGTCGACCAGCGAGGTCAGCGCGCGCACCGGGTCGGGCGGGCGCGCTCGAGCGCGGTCGACCAGCGGGGTCAGGGCGCGCACCGGATCGGGCGGTCGCGCTCGGCGCTGTCGACCAGCGAGGTCAGCGCGCGCACCGGGTCGGGCGGGCGCGCTCGAGCGCGGTCGACCAGCGGGGTCAGCGCGCGAACCGGGTCGGGCGGTCGTGCTCGAGCGCGGCCACCTCCCACTGGTAGTACTCGAAGTCTCCGGCGGCGAGCGCCCAGATCACGCGGCCGCGCACCGGCACCTCGACGCCGTCGAGCTGGGCCCACGCGCTGCACTCGGCCCGCCAGTCCTCGAGCCTGGCGTCGGGGCCGCCGCCGAGGTAGCGCCGGGCCGCGAACCCGGTCACGCGGCCGTCGTCGTCGAACGAGAACGTGCCGCTGGCGGTGACGCCGCCCCAGGTCATCGTCGCGACCGCGGCGTGCGCGTCGACGCCCTGCCACGTCAGGTACGGCGCCAGCGCCGCGCTCGGGCTCCAGACGAGCTCGCCCAGGAACCGCACGAGCGCGCCCTGATCGATCGTCGGCCCGGCGCTGTCGACGAACGGCACCAGGCCGCCGACGGTGATCAGCATGTGGCCGCGGCCGTCGAGGTACGTGTCGCGACCGCGCACCGGGATCACGCGCTTCATCATGACGTCGACCGACCACACGAACCCGGGGCGGTCGAGGTCGACGTACTGCTCGGCGGTGGCCGGCATCAGCGTCGCGCCGGGCGCGGTGCGCAGCCCGCCGAGCTGGCGCAGCCGCACCGCGTGGGCGCGCGGCCGACCGACCACGCCGGCCCGCGTCAACCACCGCGCCACCGGCGGCGGCAGCGTCGCGACGTCGCCGGCGGTCACGGGCGGACCCGGTGAGCGCGCGGGCTCGATGTAGAGCTGGCGCACCGTCGCGTCGGTCGCGCGCTCGAAGCGGGCGTCGGCCCAGCCGAGCAGCACCGCGAGCGCGAGCACGACGTTGGGCAGGGTCCCGACCTTGGCGTCGGGCCAGGCGTAGATCACCAGCGCCTGCGACAGCACCAGGCCGACCAGCCCCAGGCGCCACCAGCCGCCGACGCCGAGCACCATCGCCACGGCGGCGACGACGACCAGCACGGCCGCGGCGAGCCACAGCGCGCCGATCGGCCGCTGCCACGCCGGCCCGAGCGTCACGATCGTGGCGCCGCGGAGCTGCGGCACCGTGGCCAGCCCGAACGCCTTGACGAAGCCGAGCAGGTGGATGAGCCCGTGGATCACGAGCAGGCTGGTGAGCGCGATGCGCATGGCGAGCGTGGACACAGCAACCGCGATGCCAGCGCCACCGCGGCCCGCCAGCGGTTTTCGCGAATGTGGCGCAGACTCCGCGGCGCCGCGCGCAGGTCCTGCGCGAACCTGTGCGCGCTAGCGCCTTGGAGATCTCCCGACGTGGGGCCCAGGCGCTACCGGAACCGCGGCAAGAGCACGTGGTTCTCGACGTGGTGGTGGCGCGCGACCAGGGTCTCGAGCTCGTGGACCGCGACGTACAGCTCGGTCACCTCGTCGCTGCTGCCGGTCGGCGCCTGGTACTCGTGGGTCATCGCCCGCAGACGGTGGAACATCAGCGTGAACTCGCGGTGCTCGTCGAACATGCCGCCCAGCTTGGCGCGGAGCTCCGGCGTCATCGCGTTGGCGAGCATCGCGGGGAACAGCTCGTCCTCCTCGCGGTCGAGGTGCGGCAGCATCTGCTCGGCGAGCGCCTCGATCCCGTGGGAGAGGGCCCGCACCGCCGCCTGCTGCGGCCCGGCCACGGCCGCGAGCGATCGCGCCTGGTGCTGCATCAGCGCCAGCAGCGCGCGCAGGTGGCGGTGCTGGCGCGCCAGCGCGCGGCTGATCAGCGCGGAGGTCGACGCGGTGCGCGGATCGGCGTCGGGGTCGGCCTCGCTCATCGCGGCGGTCAGCTCGGCCAGCAGGGCCTCGCGGTCGAGCTTGCGCTCGGTGATCACCTGGCCCAGCGGCCGGTGCCCCTCGCAGCAGTAGTCGATGTGGCGTCGATCGAGCACGGTCGCGGTGCCGCTGTGGGCGAGCACCAGATCGGCAACGGGTGCGTCTTCGTCGATCATCAGCCCCCAGTATTGCAGGAACCGCGCCGGGGGGGGCGGATTGATGCGGTAGCTACAGCCGGGTGCGCAGCAGCCAGAACTGGGTCTCGCGGCCGCCGGCCAGCTCGGCGAGCCCGTCGCGCTCCTCGCGCGCCTGATCGTGCCGGGCCTGCGCGAACATGGGCGCGCGGTCGGTGTCGCTGGTGCGGGCGGCTCGGGTGCAGACGCGGGTGTGGCCCCCGTCGTCGCCAGGCGGGCCGGGGTGGTCGACGAACATGAGGTCGCCGGGGCGGACCAGGCCCAGCAGGCGCGCGATCGCGCGATCGTTGGCGGCGCTGGCGAGCGCGCGCTGGGGATCCGCCGGGTCGCGGTGATCGAGGTGGCTCACCAGCTGCCAGCCGGTCTTGCGCGCCAGCGCCTCGCCGAATCGCTCGGCGCGTGGGAAGTGCCGATAGGTCCCGGCCTGGAACGTCGGCACCGGCAGGTCGGCCAGCGCGATCACCGCGCCGCCGAAGACGTTGCACTTCCAGTAGCCCGCGCCCGCGAGGTGGTAGCCGACGCCGCCCGGCAGCCGCAGCGTGCCCGGCGTCGGCGCGACGCCGAACTGCTGCGCGTGGGCGGTGTAGCGTACGCCGTCGACCCGGGTCGCGAACGGCGCGGCCGACGTCGCGGCGCAGATCGCGCGGGCGATCGTGGCGATCCGGCGCGCGCCCTTGCCCAGCGCGGTGATCGGATGATCGGCGCTCCAGAGATCGGGCACCGGCAGCCCGGCGAGCAGCGTCTCGATCGCGGTCAGCTCGGCGCGCCCGAACCCGCCGGTGACCGGCAGGCCCCGCCAGCGCTGGAGCGCCGCCACGGCGGTGGCGGCCTCCGCGCCGAACGCGCCGTCGCTGCCCCACGACGTCAACCGCAGCTCCGCCGGCGCGTCGGCGACGCGCGCGGCCACGGCCTGGAGCGCCCGCTGCACCAGCTGCACCCGCGCGCGATCGCGATCGGCGCGGTCGACCACCTTGCGGCCCGCGCGCACCTGGGCCAGCGCCGGCGCGCGCAGGTCGGCGACGGTCATCGGCGCGCGGATCGCGGCGCGCGCGACGCCCAGCTCGAGCAGCAGCGCGCCGACCCCATCGCCGAGCAGCTCGGCGGCCTGACGGACCACCGCCAGCAGGCCCGGGCGCGGGAGATCGTGCAGCGCCTGCGCGGCGAAGTCGTCGAGGGGCAGGGCCGCAGCGGCGACCAGGGACGCGAACGCGGCGGGGAGCGCGGGCATGGGTCGAGCATCGCGGGTTTCGCGTCGGCGCGGAAGTCGTGAGCGGCGGTGAGGGCGCGCGAGTTGTGCTCGGCGTCGGCCCGCGCGACACTGGGCGGGTGCACCGCGCTGGGGTGATGTTGTCGTTGACGCTCGGGTGCGCGCGCGCGGCCTCGGCGCCACCACCGACCGAGGCGCCGGTGGCCGCGGCGGTGTGCGCGGCCCGCGTCGCGCGCGCGCCCGGTGCGGGCGTCAGCTACGACGGCTGGCGTCAGGCCTGGCAGGCGCTGCGCGGCGACGGCGCCGCCGCGCCGCCCGCGACCGAGGACGAGGCCCGCGCGCGGCTGTGCGGCGACGGCGGGTGCCTCGACGCCGGGCCGTGGCTGGCCGAGCAGTCCTGGGACGAGTACGAGCTGCTGGTGCGCGCCGACCTGATCTTCCCGCGCCTGGGCGGCGCGCTGGTCGTGCACGCCGAGGTCGCGACCGGCCTCGCCGGGCGGTGCCCGTGGGCCGACGCGCCGACGCTGACGATCGGCGACGTCGTCCACCTGCGGGTCGCGCGCGCCGACGCGCTCGCCGAGTACGCCGCCGCGGCGGCCGACGCGGTCACGCGGTGCGAGCCCGGCACCGACGGCTGCCAGGAGGCGTGCTTCACCGGTGAGGTGAGCGAGGTCGACCGCTGGTTCGATCGCGGCTCAGGCTTCGAGCTCCTCGCGATCGAGCGCGTGGCGGTGGCGCCGGCCGAGCCCGAGCGGTTGTGGCTCGACGACGACTTTCGGTTCGAGGCGCAGCTCGAGGTCGGGGACGAGGCCGTCGGGCTCACCGGGCCCGGCTGCGGTCCGCCGACCGCGATCCCCCGGGTGTCGGTGAGGCAGACGCCGACGTGCCCCGGCGATCGCGACGGCGTCATCGTCGACGTGCACAAGGCGCCCCGGTGCGCCGCCGATGAGCACGTGCGGGCCCGCGACAGCCGGCCGGTGTGCGTGGCGACCGCGCCGTGCCTCGTCGACGAGCCGCGCTGAACTTCAGCGGGCCTGTCGCCAGGCCCTCCCCCATCGCGGGCAAGCCCCGAGAGGGCCCCCTCCCACGACCTCCCACGACGCGAGACTCCCGGCGCGTCGACCGGTGCTCGACCGGAGACGTCCCAGGCGCTGAGCTTCACCGGCGATCGCGCGCCGCGCTCGGGCGATCTTTATACTTAGGCGTTGACCTAAGTGAATCGTCCCGGTAGGGTCTCGCGATGGTCGCCACCGCTCCCGCGATCGACGGCGTGTTCCGCGCGCTGGCCGATCCGACCCGCCGCCAGGTCATCGCGCGCCTGGCCGGTGGGCCGGCGTCGGTCACCGAGCTCGCGGCGCCGTTCGCGATGGCGTTGCCGTCGTTCACCCAGCACCTGCGGGTGCTGGAGCGCTGCGGTGTCGTGCGCTCGCGCAAGGCCGGTCGGGTCCGCACCGTCGAGCTGGTGCCCCAGCGCCTGCGCGCCGCCGAGACCTGGCTCGCCGAGCAGCGGGCCCTGTGGGACCGCCGCCTCGATCAGCTCGATCGCTTCCTGCTCGCCCAGAAGGAGAAGTCACGATGACCGTCGCCACCCCCTCGATCGATCCCGCCCGCGACCTCGTGTTCGAACGCATCGTCGACGTGCCGCCGACCCAGGTCTGGGCCGCCTGGACCGACCCCGATCTGCTCAAGCAGTGGTTCTGCCCGGCGCCGTGGACGGTGTCCGAGTGCTCGATCGATCTGCGCCCCGGCGGGCGCTTCTTCACGCGCATGCGCGGCCCGGCCGGCGAGGACGTGCCCAACGACGGCTGCTACCTCGAGGTCGGCCCCGGCTACCGGCTGGTCTTCACCGACGCGCTCGGGCCCGGCTTTCGTCCCTCGGGCACGTCGTTCATGACCGCGACCGTCACGATCGAGCCCCACGGCGCCGGCACCCGCTACACCGCGACCGTGCTCCACGCCGACCTCGCCAGCCGCAAGAAGCACGAGGCCATGGGCTTCCACCACGGCTGGGGCGCCGCGTGTGACCAGCTCGTCGCGCTGTGCACGTCGGGCACGGCCGGCTGAGGCCGGCGGCCGGCGCTCCGACCGTGAGGGCCTTGGATCACCGGACGTGATGGGTCGCGATCCACGCGTCGAGCTCGGCCAGCTGCGGTGCCGCGTCGGGCAACGCGGCCAGCGCGGCCCGCGCGGCCCCCACCGCGCGGGCGCCGGCGCGACGATCGCCGCGCAGCCACTGAGCCTGGGCCGAGATCGCGTGGGCGACGGCGATCAACACGGGTGGGCACTCGCCGGCGCACAGCGACTCGACCGCGGTGGCGTGGGCGGCAGCGGCGGCGAGGTCGCCGGTGGCGAGGGCGCAGGTCGCGCGCGTCAAGCGCGGGTAGGCGCGCGTCGAGCCCGTGAACACCTGCTCGACGTGGCTCAGCCGCGGCTGCGCCTCGGCGCACGCGCCATGGCCAGCCAGGCCGTCGGCGAGGTTGTACTCGGCGCTGGCGTAGGCCGTCGTGTCGATCGATCCGAGCTCGGCCCGGAGCGCGAGCGCGCCCTCGAGATGGCCGCGGGCCGCGGGCCAGTCGCCTTGCTCGCTCTCGGTCAGGCCGATGGCCTCGAGCGCGGTGGCTCGCGCCGGTCGGTCGCCGCGACGCTCGGTGCGCGCCAGCAGCTCGCGGAACACGGCCAGCGCTTTCGGGCGATCGCCCTGCGCGCGTGCGGCGTTGCCGAGGGTCTGCAGGGTGTCGGTGACGGTGTGGTGATCGTCGCCCAGCGCCCGCCGGCGGATCGCCAGCGCCTCCTCGAGCAGCGGCACCGCCGCCGCGGCCTGGCCCCGCCGCACCAGCGCACGCGCCGTGGCGTGCAGGTTGGCGGCGGCGGTCGGATGATCGGCGCCGTAGGTCGCCACGATCACCGCGCGCGCCCGGGCCGACGACGCCTCGGCGTCACGGTTGCGACCCTCGAGCAGCGCGACGCTGGCGAGGTCGCCAAGCAGATCGATCGTCGCGGTGGCTGAGCCCATGGCCTCGGCCGCGGCCAGCGCCGCTTCGAAGCCCGCGCGCGCGCGCGGCAGATCGCCGGCGGTCATGCGCAGGCCGGCCCGATGGCGCAGGTAGTTGACCCGATCGGCGGGGTCACCAGCGCGCTCGACCAGCGACTCGACCAGCGGCTCCATCGCCGTGGCCTCGTCGACGTGACCGAGCGAGGCGCCGACCAGGTAGTACAGGAGCAGGCTGGCGCTCGCGGCCAGCCGATCGTCCTTGGCCTCACCGGCCCGGCGCACGGCCTCGGTCAGCTCGGCGCGCGCGGTGCTGGGGTCGTCGAGGTCGAGCGCGATCTCGCCCGCCACCGCCAGCGCCTCGGCCCAGGCCGGGCCGAACTTGGTGGCGGCAGCCGCGGCGACCGCGGCTGCGGCGATCGGCCGGGCATCGCGGGGCCGACCGATCCGGATCTGGGCCCGGGCCGCGCTGAGCTGGGCGCGCACCGTGTCGAGTTGGGCGCGCACCGCCGGAGCGGTCGGCCACGGCACCGCCGCGCGCAACGCGACCGGGTCCGCGCAGGCCGCGAGGTCGTCGAGGTCGGCCACTGCGTCGATCGCGCCGTCGACGACCTCGCCGTCGGGCCGGTCCGCGAGCGCGGCGACGACCGCCGCCAGGTCGGCGCGGCGCCGGTCGAGGCACGCGTTGCGCAGATCGAGCAGCTCGGCCGACTGCCGTCCCTCGAGCCGCGCCGCGTGGCAGGCCTCGTCGCGCATCGTCGCCCAGCGGCCCGCGTAGGCATCGAGCAGCGCGACCACGTGGGTGGCGGTGGCCGGCGCGTGCGGGCGGCCGCTGGCGACCAACGCGGCGGTGACGTCGGTGGCGCGCCGGCGATCCCAGGCGCCGGCGAGTTGATCGCGCCCGTCGCAGCGCGGACCCTGCTCGGCGCGGGGCCACATCGCGACCGCGACGAGCGTCGCGACCACGGTCGCGGCGCCGCCCGCGGCGGCGATCCGTCGGCGCCGGCCCAGGCCGTGCTCGAGCGCCGCGACCAGCGCCACCATCGACGGGAACCGTCGGTCCGGATCCGGGTCGAGGCCGCGCGCCAGCGTGCGCCGGAGCCACCCGGGCACCGGCACGCCGGGTGGGGCCGGCGTCCGCCGGTCATCGATGATCGCCAGCGCGACCGCCGCGGCCGGGTCGAGATCATCGCTCGTGACCGTGGCCGCGGTGGCGTCGACGACGTCGCCGAACGGCCGCTTGCCGTACAGCGCCTCCCACAGGGCGACGCAGAACGCGAACTGGTCCGCGGCCGGCCCGCCACGCCGACCGAGGTGCAGCTCCGGCGCCATGTACGCCGGCGTCCCGATCAGTTCACCGGCCGCGGTCATCGCCACGCCCGGGCGTGCGCGCGGGTCGGCGTCGACCGTGATCGGCTGGGTGACGGCGTCGGCGCGGGTGGCGGCGGCGTCGGGGCGGGTGGCTTCACCGGCGGTGGCGATGCCGAAGTCGGTGACCGCCACGCGGTCGCCGTCCACCAGCACGTTGTCGGGCTTGAAGTCGCGATGGACCAGGCCGGCGGCGTGGGCGGCGGCGAGGCCGCGCCCGGCCGCGACGAACGTGGACACGACCTCGGGCCAGGGCCGGCGTGGGGTCATCCAGGCGCGCAGGTCGCCGCCGCCCCACAGCGCCATCGCGACGTAGACCCGGCCGTCGTGCTCGCCGACGTCGTGGATGGGGACGACGTTCGCGTGCACCAGCTGGGCCATGACGCGCGCCTCGCGCCGCAGCCGCGCGCCCTCGCCGAGACCCTCGCGCAGCACCTTGATCGCCACCACCCGGCCGAGCTCGGGATCATCGGCGGCCCACACCTCGCCCATGCCGCCGGCGCCCAGGCGACGGGACAGCCGGTAGCGCCCGAGCTGATCGCCGGCGGTCAGGGTCGACGCGGCGGTCACCGCCGGAAGTCCTCCGAGTCGAGCCCGAGGCGACGGAGCCAGCGGTGGATCTGCCACCGGGCCTTGCCGGCCGTGCGCGCGACCGCGCTGATGTTGCCGCCGTGCTCGGCCAAGAGCGCCGCGAGCTGGGCCCGCAGCGCGACGTCGGCCTCCGACAGCGGTGCGTCGGTGCGGACGGCGTCCGTGCACGCCGGCGTGGCCGCGCGCACCGCCCGCGGCAGGTGCGATAGATCGATCGTGCCGCCGGCCGCCAGGGCCAGCGAGGTCGTGAGCGCCATCTCGAGCTCGCGCACGTTGTCGGGCCAGTCGTGGTGGACCAGCGCGCGGGCCGCGGCCACCGTGAGCTGGGCCCCGGTCGCGCCGGCCCGCGTCAGGATCGCGCCGATCAGCAGGCCTAGATCCTCGCGGCGCTCGGCCAGCGTCGGCAACATCAGCTCGAGGCCGGCCAGGCGCGCGAGCAGATCACGACGGAAGCCGCCGTCGACCACGCGCTGCGCGAGGTCGACGTGGGTGGCGGCGATGATCCGCACGTTGACCTTGATCGGCAGCGAGTCGCCGACCGGCACGACCTCGCGCTCCTGCAGCACCCGCAAGAGCGCCGCCTGGGCCGGCCCCGGCAGGTCACCGATCTCGTCGAGCAACAGCGTGCCCTTGTCGGCCGCGCGCACGTGGCCGGGGCGATCCTCGACCGCGCCCGAGAACGCCCCGCGCCGGTGCCCGAACAACTCGGCCTCGACCAGATTCGCCGGCAGCGCGCCGCAGTTGACCGCGACGAACGGACCGCGCCGCGTCGAGGTCGCGTGGATCGCGCGGGCCACCAGCTCCTTGCCGGTGCCAGTATCGCCGCGCACGAGCACCGCGACCCCGGCCGTGGCGGCGGTCGCCGCGGCGGCCAGCTGGGTCGCCAGGTCGCCGCTGAAGGTCGCCAGGCCCGGCAGCGTCACCGCCAGCTCGTCCACCCGCAGGTCGTCGGCGCCCGCCACCGGCACGGCGCCGTCGCGGAACACCACCATCGTGCCACCGATCTCGAGCACGTCGCCGTCGTCCAGCCTCGCGCGGGTGATCACCCGGCCGTTGACCAGCGTGCCGTTCTTCGCGCCGTGATCCTCGACGACCCAGCGGCCGTGGACCCGGGTCACCCGTGCGTGCTGCTCCGACGCCGCCGGATCGGCGAGTCGCAGCTCGAGCCGACGCCGGCCGCCGCTGGTGCGTCGCTCGACCTCGCGTCGCTTGCCGCGCCCGAGCAGCACCTGATCGACGTCGTCGAGCAGGTGTCGCGACGACGGCGCCAGGGGCTGATCGGCGGCGAGCAGCACCACCAGCTGGGCTCGCTCGGCGGTCACGCGCTCGTCCTCGCCCCGCCGCAGCGTCACCGTCTCGGCCCGCGGCTCGCCCATCCCGGCATCGTACCCGAGCCGGCCGGCGGCCGGGGCCACGGGCCGCGGCGGTGACGTCACCGCCGCTGGCACACCGTGCGCGCGCCCGCCCCCCGGTGACACCGCTCGTCCGATCGCGGGCTTGCGACGCCGGTGGCGAGGCACGCCGACTGCAGCAGGGCGGCCCGCGCATGCACGCGCGGAGGCGAGAGAGATGACGAAGATCGACGACAAGGTCCGGGCGCTCGCGGCGTCAGGGTTCGACGTGGGCGCGGCGATGGCGCCCGAGGCTGACGCTGGCTTCGGCGGTCAAGTGCGGCCCTTCGCCGGGGCCGACGTCTATTGGCACCCGGTCATGGGCGCGGCCGCGCATGAGGTCCACGGCGGGATCCTCGAGCGCTACCTGGCGCTCGGTGGCCCCGGTCCGCACCCGACCACCGGGGAGCGGTGCTTCGGGTTCCCGCTCACCGACGAGGTGACCACCGACGATGGCCTGCACCGCGCCAGCAGGTTCGAGTTCGGCGCGATCTTCTGGCGCGAGCACGCCGACCCGATCTTCGGCGCGCTCTATTCGGCCTGGCGCGCGCGCGGCGGCGAGACCGGCGAGCTCGGCTACTCGATCAGCCCGATCGCGGTCGGCGCCGGCGGTCGCGTCCAGCATTACCAGCGCGGCAGCCTGCTCGACCGGGGCGGCGCGGCGCCGCTGGCGCTGCGCTACGTCGGCCCGATGCTCGGGCAGCCGGCGCTGGTCGCGCTCGATCCGACGGCGGTCGACGTGCCGCTCTACGACGCGGGCACGCTCGACGACGTCGGGCCACGCCCGGACCTGGCGGGTTGCTTCGACGGTCAGCTGGTGCTGCGCGAGGTGACCGCGGCGCGGGCCGAGATCGCGCTCGCGGTCACGGTGGTCGACGGTCACCGGGTCCACGGTCGCCCGGTCGCCGGGCTGCGCGACCGCACGCTCTACGATCTGTGCCTGCGGCGCGCCGACGGAGGGCTGGTCACGATCGCGGCGCACGCGCTCTACGCCAAGGCCGACTGGGTCCAGTTCGGCCTCGCCCACGCGACCGACTTCCACGTCGCGCGCCGCAACGATCAGATCCCCGACTGGTTCGCGGCCAGGGGCGTCGCGCTGTCGGCGTACAACAACTTCAACGACAACCTGCGTGACTTCGTGCGCGCCGCCAACCGGCTGCACGCCGCCGGCACGCTCGACGTGGTGTGGGCGACCGGCGATCTGGTCGACTACCTGTTCGAGCCCGGCGACGCCGAGGCCGGCCCCGGCAACTTCGGCCTGCTCGAGGACCTGGTGCTGGGACGCTCGCCGTACCCGCGCGGCGCCGCGCGGGTCGAGGAGCTGCAGGTGCCGATCTTCACCGGCCTCGGCAACCACGACTACCGCAAGCACCCCTACGACCTCGCCTTCGCGGTCTCGATCTTGGGCTACGAAGCGGCAGCGCTCGAGAACTACCGGCCCTTCAACATCGCCAACGCCGAGGCCCACCAGCTCTGGGGCGTCGACTACCCCGTGGCGTCGGCGACCGCAGGCGCCGCACCGGTTGCGTGGGTCCACGGCTGGAAGCACCTCGCGCCCGCGGCGGCGGCCCGCTTCGTCGCCGTCGATCCGGCGATGCAGGCTCGCACCGCCTACTACTTCCGGCAGATCAACCGGGACGGGAACTACCTGGTGCGCGCCGGGGCGCACCGGCTCGCGATGCTCGACAGCCGCTGGGACGCGGGCATCACGACCGGGGTCTGGGACGTGTTCTGGATCAAGTACCTCGGCGGCGGCACCAAGGCCCAGCGGGCGTTCCTCGGCAACGGTCCGCCCTCGGTCGGGCTCGAGGCCGCCGACGTCGCCGTCGTCGAGCGCGCGGTCGCGGAGGCCACCGACCAGAGCTTGGTCGTGCTGGGCATCCACGCGCCGCTGTTCGACATCGAGGACCACGAGTACGCGCACTACTTCCGCGAGACCGAGCACGCGCAGACCAGCCGCGACGAGATCCGCGCCTTCGGGTACGCGCACACGCCGGGCATGCAGCCGACCGAGCGCCTCGCCCTCGAGGCGCTCGACCGCAGGCTCGCGAGCTGGTTCACGCTCGGCGAGGACTTCTTCAAGCGCGGCTCGCGCGATCCGTTGCTCGACGCCAACGTCAGCCTGGGGCAGGGCGATCGCCTGCTCGAGCTGTGCCTGGGCGCCGGCGGGCGCGCGATCGATCTCGTCCTCGAGGGCCACGTCCACCACAACGCCGAGCGCGGCCTCGGCCGCGACCCCGCCGGCGGCCATCGCTTCTTCCACGACTACTACACCGAGAACCCGGCAGCGTACTACCCGGCCCGGCACCGCGCCGGGATGATCTCCGAGCGGGCCGAGGTCCGGGTCCAGGTCGGCGCGGTCGAGGCGGTCGGCGCGCCGGTCACGGTGCGCGAGCCCGGGTTCGAGCCATTCCGCGAGGTCACCGTGCCGGGCTACGCCGAGACCCTGAACACCGTCGTCAGCCGCGGCGCCGACCTCGCCGACTGGTGGCACGACCACCGGCCGCTGTTCGTCCAGACCGCGGCGCTCGGTCCGCTCGAGCACACCCAGCAAGTGGAGCGCGGGGAGAAGCCGCGGCCGACCTTCCAGGGCTTCCGGGTCCTGCTGGTCGAGCGCAACCTGATCCGCGCCAGCCACGTCGTCCGCGCGAGCGAGATCAAGGACCCGACCGTGCCGCTGCCGTGGGAGCCGGCGCGGCTCGTCGGGGCGGTCGCCCCGATGACGTCCGCGCGCGTCGGTTGGCGCCCGCGCTGACGATCGCGCCGCGGCCGGCTCACCGCAGCCCCGCCGGCCACGCGCTGGGGGTGCCGCCCCAGCGCGCGACCACCGCCGCCATCCAGCGCTCGAGGCCCCAGCCGACGCACGCGGTCTCGGTCGCGTCGGCGTCGCCGCGGATGTCCATCGGCGTCGCGAACACGCCGCCGTGCAGGTTGAACGACGCCGCGGCCACGCGCGCGCCGCCGCCGATCGCGAGGCGCAGCTCGAGCTTGGTCGAGCGCATCGCCTGGAACGTGCGCAGGGACGCCGCCTCGGCCGCGAAGAACGGATCGGTCGCGACCTCGAGGGTCGCGTCGAGGTCGAGCTCGTCGACCAGCGCCTGGGTCAGCTCGATCAGGCGGGCGCGCGTCGCGACGACGTAGTCGCGCCCGCCCAGGAGCACCGCCTCGCGCATCGAGAACTCCCACTGCCGCTCGAGCGGCGCGAAGCGGTGGCCCTCGAAGCGGTAGCAGTTGCCGAGCGCGGTGACGGCCTGGCCGGCGCCGACCCGGGCGCCGCGCAGCGCCCGGTAGACGTTGTGACAGACGAACGGCTCGAGGATGAAGCCGGTCGGCTGGGCGCGGTCGGCCGCGGGCGCGGCCAGGGCCTCGGCCCGGGCGGCGCGCGCGAACGCCTTCAGGTCCTCGAACCGCGGCGGCAGGTGGAAGCCCCAGGTCACGTGCTGCGGGTGGCTCGAGAAGTAGCCGGTCAGGCGCAGCAGATCGCTGGTCGACTCGATGCTGGGCAGGTGCCAGGGCTCGGCGCCGACCTCGGCCGCGAGCGCCGCCAGGCGTCGATCGAGCGCGGCCCGGAGCTGGGCCGCGGGGCCGCGCAGCGCGTACTGGCCGGGCCCGAGCGTGAGCACGTTCGCGGCCACGAACGCCGCCAGCGCGGCGTCGTCGACCGGCGCGGTCCGCTGCCACGCCGCCTCGGTCGTCGCCACCAGGCGGAACGACGCCAGCGACGCGGTCACCGCCGCCGCGACCTGGCGCGCGACGTCGGCGTCGTCGACCGGCGTCGGCGCCAGCCGCACGGCGACCCGACCGCGCGCGCGATCGATCTGGTCGACGCCGACGATGGCCGGGTGCGCGAACGCCAGGTCGCCGTCGAGGCCCTGGGCCTCGCGGGCGCTGGCGCCGGCCAGCCGCGGCACGTCGATCCAGCGCGCCGCGGCGGTCACGCGCGCCCTCGGCGCTCGCTGATCAGCGCGGCGATCGTCGCGACCGAGCGCAGGCGCCCGGTCTGGACGTCGCGCTCGTCGATGCGGATCGCGAAGTCGTCCTCGAGCCGGTTGATCAGCTCGAGCAGCTGCATCGACTCGAGCGCGCCGGTCGCGAACAGGTCGAGGTCGTCGGTGACCACCGGCGGGCCGCCGAGGTCGTGGACGTGGGAGCGCACGCGGGCGCCGAGATCGAGATCGGTCATGGGAAGATCCTCCGGGCGGTGAGCGGATCGAGCACGCCGGCGCGCTTCACCAGGCGCGCGTCGGCGATCGTGGGATGGGTGACGAAGGCGGCGGCGATCGCCAGCTGGCGCAAGGCCGCGTCGGGGCGGCCGGCCGCGGCCAGCACCCGCGCCAAGGTCGCGCGGCGGACCGGATCGAGCGGGCGCTCGTCGAGGGCGCTCTCGAGGTCAGGCAGGAGCGCCGCCGCCTCCTCGGGCGTGCGCACGGCCAGGGCCCGGGCCTGGGCTCGCTCGAACGGCGCCAGGCGCACGCGGTAGTCGACCTGGTACCCGACGCCGAGGATCGCCGCGCACACCAGCGCCCAGGTCCCGGCCCGCTGCGCCCACCGACGCGCCAGCCCCGGCGCGGCCCGCCGGCGCCCGCGGCGGCGCTCGAGCACGAGCGCGGTGCCGACCAGCGCGGTCATGACCACGCTCTCGGTCAGCGTGCTCCACGGGAACGTCCACGGTGAGCCGTGCAGCGCCGCCTGCTTGGGCCAGTGCAGCGGCGCGCTCCCGACCAGGAACACGACCGCGCAGCCGACGTAGCTCGCGGCGATCGGGTGGCGGCGCAGGCGCATCGCCGTCGGCGTCCAGAACAGATCGATCAGGAGCTGGCGGAAGTGCAGGTTGTAGCGGCGCCACCAGTCGGCGATGCCGCGCGCCAGCAGCGGGCGGTCGAACGCCGGCGCCATCGGCACGCCGAAGCAGCGCACCAGCCCCAGCACCAGCGCGCCGGCGCCGCACGACTCGAACACCGCGCGGATCGGGTAGACCACGACCAGGAGCGGGACGACCTGGGGCCAGGCCCCGACCCGCAGCGCGTCGATCAGCAGCAGCCGCGGATCGACGCCGCCGGCGGCGGCCAGCGCCAGCGTCACCTGGACCGCGAGGCCGTAGCCGATCCAGCGCACGCCCGAGCGCTGCACCGCCGGATCGGGCGCGCGCACGCCGTCGCGCACGAGCGCCAGCTTGGGCAGCGCCAGCATGTACGGCGGGATCAGCGCGAACGGCGCCAGGAAGAAGTAGGTCAACACGTCCACCACCGTCGGGCGGGCCCCGCCGATCCGCGCCTCGTGCCACACCACCAGCGCGCGCAGGAACCAGCCGAGCGCGAACGAGTACGCCATCACCCACAGCCACGGGTAGGCCGCGACCCGGCTCGGCGCGTGGGCGGCGTCGGCGAGCGCCACCACCCCGATCAGCGTCGCGATCGGGAACAGCACCGTCAGCGCCGGGCGCAGGCGCGACCACAGGAGCGCGCGGTAGGCCACCGCCCAGGCCGCGCCGAGGACGACGAACTGTGGACAGACGATCAGCCACGCGCCCAGCGACACCACCAGGAGGGCCAGCGTGCGGTGCCGCGTCGGCGTCAGCGAGATCGCGCCGTGGCCCGCGACCAGCGCCGCCAGCACCCACGGCACCAGGTCGTCGTCGAACGGCAGCGGCGTCCACGCGACCAGCGTCACCAGCCCGAGGTGGTGCAGCACGCCGGCGACGAGCGCGATCGCCGCGAACCCGAGCCACGCGCCGAACCGCCCGCGCCACCATCGATCGTCGTGCGTCGCCATCGCCGGTGGGCAAAGCACTACGCATGCCGCGTGCGCGACCGCACACGCGGTGCCACCAGCGCGTGGCAGGCACGGCTAGATCGCCGGAGCCTCACCACCGCGGGCGTCGATGCGGTGATTCTTCGGCGGTCGCTCGTCAGTCGCGGCGGCGCATCACCGCGGGCGCCGATGCGGTGATTCTTCGGCGGCGCTGGTCCGTCGCGGCGGCGCACCACCGCGGGCGCCGATGCGGTGATCCTTCGGCGGTCGCGTGGTCAGTCGCTGCCGCCGACCTCGGCGTACGGATCGTCGGGGTCGAACCGCAGGACCAGGCGATCGGTCGGCTCGCAGTCGCCGCAGGTGCCCGCGGTCATCGGGTCGCCGCACATGGCGCAGCGGGCGATCGAGAGGCCGCTGCGCGCGCGCCCGGGGCCCCGGCCCGCGAGCTGGGTGATCATGAAGGTGAGGTCCCCCAGCGAGACCGGCTTGCGCATCAGCGCCCCGACCCGCCACTGCGCGGCCTGACGTCGGAGCGTGTCATCGAGGAACCCGGTCACGAGGGCGAACGGGATCCCGAGGCCCCAGCCGCGGACGATCTCGACCACCTCGATGCCCGCGCGGCCGGGCATGCGGTTGTCGGAGACCACGAGCGCCGGCGGCTGCCCGCGGTCGTGGGCCTGGCGCAGGCGCTCGAGCAGCTCGGTGCCGCCGTCGCACGCGACCACGGCGTGCCCGGCGCGGCGGACCGCGAGCTCGAGCAGGCCGCGCATGTGCGGGTCGTCCTCGGCCACGAACACCTCGGCGGACGCCGCGGTCATGGCGCCGTGGCTCCCGGGCGCGGCGTCGCGATCGCGATCGGCGTGCCGTCGTCGGCGTAGCGCGGCCCGTCCTCGAGCACGAGCTGGACGTCGCCGCGCATCAGCCGGAACTCGACGCGGCGGTTGCTGGCGAGGGCGTCGGCGCTGGCGCCCTGGCGCAGCGGGTGCTCCTCGCCGAACGACACCGGGGTCAGCTGGTCGGCGCCGACGCCGAGCCGCGCCAGGTAGGCGATGACGATCTGCGAGCGGCGCTCGCCCAGCGCGATGTTGTACTCGGTGGTGCCACGCTCGTCGGTGTGGCCGTCGACGTAGATCTGGATCGTCGGGTGCTTGGCCAGGAACGCGCCGGCCTGGGCCAGCGCGTCGCGGGACTCCGGCCGCAGCTCGTCGCTGTCGTACGCGAAGTGGATCCGCTGCAGCAGCAGCGCGGCGGTGCGGAGGTCACCGCTGAGGACCTCCGTGGCGCGCGGCGTGGGCGCGACCCCGCGGCTGGCGGTGGGCCGGGGCGCGACCGAGGTCTGGCCGGACGGGCCCGACGTCGCCTTGTGGCAGGCCGGGGTGAGCAGGAGCGCGGCGGCGATCGCGGTGACCGAGAAGATGGAGTTCATGGTGCCTCGTGGGTGCGTGAGGGACTGCGTGACAGTGGCGGGTGCGCGGGCGTCGCGGCCCGGCGCGTGAGCGATGCCTGACGGAGCTGGGTGCGCCGCCGCGACGGGCCGGCGCGTGAGCGATGCCTGACGGAGCAGGGTGCGCGGGCGTCGCGGGCCGGCGCGTGAGCGATGCCAGACGAAGCAGGGTGCGCCGCAGCTACGGGCCGGCGAGGTGGAGCGCCATCGTGCGCAGGTCGTTGAGCTCGAACGGCTTGGCGAACAGCGCGTCGGCGCCGAGCCGCTTGGCCTCGAGCCGGGCCTCGTCGTCGCCGAACGCGGTGATCAGGATGACCGGCGTGACCCAGTCGGCGCCGCGCAGCCCGGCCAGGGCGTCGAGGCCCGTCATCACGGGCATGCGGATGTCGCTGATGATCAGATCGACCGCGGGGCCGCGGCGCTGGGCCAGCGACGCCATGTGGTTGACCAGCTCACGGCCATCGCGGGCCTCGCTCACCGAGAAGCCGTCGCGCCGCAGCGTCACCGCGATCAGCCGACGGAAGATCGCGTCGTCCTCGGCGACGACGACGTGGCGGGTGCGCTGGCTGACCGCGCGCCGGTAGGCGGGCGAGCCGGGCTCCGTCAGACTCAGGTGGTGCTGCATGCTCCTGCACCAGAGCAACCGACGTGCCGACACGCGCGCAACGATCGCGCGCAGTTGCCGACGTCGCCGTGATGCAATCTGCAACTCGTCGCAGAATGCCGCTCGCCGCGCGAAGGTCAGCGGGGCTTGGGCTCGGCCGGCTCGCCGTAGCGGTCGAGCTTGCGGTAGAGCGTCGTGCGATCGACCCCGAGGATCCTGGCCGCGTCCTTCTTGTTGCCGCCGACCGCCGCCAGCACGCGCAGGATGTGCTGGCGCTCGACCGCCTCGAGCGGCGCCAGCTCGGTCGGGTCGTCGCTCGCGAGCACCACCTGGGCCCGCTGGTGCTCGCGGACGCGCGGCGGCAGATCCTCGAGGGCGAGCTGGTCGTACTGGGCCATCGCGACCGCGCGCTCGATGCAGTTCTGCAGCTCGCGGACGTTGCCGGGCCACGGGTAGCTGACCAGGCGCCGGGCGGCCGCGGGCGACAGCCCGGTCACGCGCTTGCCGCTGGTGGCGCTGGCCTGTCCGAGGAAGTGCTGGGCCAGGAGCAGGACGTCGTTGTCCCGGGTCCGCAGCGGCGGCAGCTCGAGGTTGACGACGTTGAGGCGGTAGAACAGATCCTCGCGGAAGCGCCGGTCCCGGACCGCGGCCTCGAGATCGAGGTTGGTGGCCGCGACCAGCCGGGCGTCGAACGCGACCTCACCCTCGCCGCCGAGCGGCCGGACCGTGCGCTCCTGGAGCGCGCGCAGCAGCTTGGCCTGGGTCCCCGGCGGCAGCTCGCCGATCTCGTCGAGGAACAGCGTGCCGCCGTCGGCCTGGGCGAACAGCCCGAGCCGGGTCGCGTGGGCGTCGGTGAACGCGCCGCGGACGTGGCCGAACAGCTCGCTCTCGAGCAGGCCCTCGGGCAGGGCCGCGCAGTTGATCGCGACGAACGGACCCCCGGCGCGGCGGCTGCGGCGGTGCAGCGCCCGCGCCACCAGCTCCTTGCCGGTGCCGCTCTCGCCGGTGATCAACACGGTCGCGTCCGAGTCGCGGACGCGCTCGATCACGTCGAAGACCCGGCGCATCGCGGCGCTGTCACCGAGGAGCTCGTCGACGCGCTGGGCCCCGGCCACGGCCTGGCGCAGCCGGGTGACCTCGGCGCGCAGCGTCCGGTGCTCGATCGCGCGGTTGAGCGCGACCACGAGCACCTCGATCTCGAACGGCTTGGGGATGAAGTCATAGCCCCCGGCCCGGATCGCGCCGATCGCCGCGTCGAGGCTGCCGAACGCGGTGATCACCAGCACCGGGATGTCGGGTCGGTCGGCCACGATCTGCTGACACAGCTCGAGGCCGCTCATCTCGCGCATGTTGAGATCGGTGACGACCACGTCGAAGTCGTCCCGGCGCAGGATCGCGAACGCCTCGGTGGCGACGCCGCAGGTCGTGACCGCGAACCCGCGGCGCTCGAGGTGGACGCGCAGCATCGCGCACATCGCGAGATCGTCGTCGACGACCAGGATCCGGCTCACGGCGCCTCGGCCAGCGGCAGGTAGATCGTGAAGGTCGTGCCGCCGCCGGGCGTGGCCTCGACGGTGATCCAGCCGCCGTGCTCCTTGACGATGCCGTACGCCACCGACAGCCCGAGCCCGGTGCCCTCGCCCACGTCCTTGGTGGTGAAGAACGGCTCGAAGATCCGCCCGAGCAGCTCGGGCGCGACGCCGGCGCCGCGATCGCGGACCCGCACGCACGCGTAGGGCCCGGGCGGGCCGCCGTGGTCCGAGGGCGGCGTCGCGGCCCGGCGCTCGGTCGCGATCGTGATGGTCGCGCCGTCGGGGCTGGCGTGGATCGCGTTGACGACGAGGTTGGTGAGCACCTGCTGCAGCTGGCCACCGTCGACCTTGCCGACCACCCCGTCGGCGGCGGGGGCGAGCTCGAGCGCGATCGCCCGCTTGCGCGCGAGCGGCTCGAGGAAGGTCGCGGCCTGCTGCGCGACCTCGCCCAGCTCGAGCGCGGCGGTCACCGGTGGCCGCGGCCGGGCGAAGTCGAGGAGCTGCCGGACGATCGCGGCGACCCGGTGGGCCTGGGCCGAGATGGTCGTCGCCGCCTCGTGGGCCGGATCCGGCTCCGGGTGGAGCTCGGCCACCAGCTCGGCGTACCCGGTGATCACGTTGAGCGGGGTGCCGATCTCGTGGGCGATGCCGGCCGAGAGCTTGCCGACCGTGGCCAGGCGGTCGGCGTGGCGGAGCTGCTCGATCGCCGCGAGCCGGGCGTCGCTCGCGCGCTCGAGCTCGGCCCGGGCCTCGACCAGCTGCTCGCTCATCGCGTTCATCTCGGCGCCGAGCTCGCCGATCTCGTCGCGCTGGCGCAGCCTCAGCCGGCTGGTCAGATCGCCCTGGCCGATCCGGCGCGCGTGCAGGACCAGCTGCCGCACCGGGCGTCCGACCAGGAGGGTCCCGAGCCCGACGATCAGCGCGGCGCACACCAGCACCAGGATCCCGGTCGCGGCCAGCGCCTGGCGGACCGTCGCGCGCACGTACGCGTGCTCGGCCTCGAGCGACTCGCCCAGCTCGATCGCGACGCGCTCGGCGCCGGGGCCCTCGACCGCGACGAAGGTGTAGAGCACGTCGTCGGCGGCGCCGGCCGGGCGCGCGGTCACGACCCCGACCCGATCGGGGCCGACCAGCGGCGGCACCGGCACGCTCGCGGCGTGGGGGTGACCGGCCGGCGCGTCGAGCGAGACCCAGCGGATCTGCACGTGGGCCTCGCGCTCGTTGGCGTCCTTGACCACGTCGATCGCCTCGGCCTCGCCGACCCGTCGCCAGATCCGGCCGGCGGCGCCGGCGACCGCGCGGCCCAGCAGGTGGCTGTCCTTGCGCATGTCGTCGTCGAACAGCCCGATCTCGCGCTGGACGCGGATCAGCGCGTTCACGGCCAGGACCGTGAGGATCGCGCAGGTCAGCGCGAGCGCGAGCTTGTGGGACAGGCGCATGGCCGCGCCCAGTATAGCCGGCCGACGACGGCCCGCCCCGCGGGGTCAGCGTGAAGGGTTATGCCAGCGAGGGTCGTCCTCACCGAAGTCGGAACGCCGCGCACTCCACGGCGCTGTCTGGCGAACGCTGGACGACGAGAAGAAAGACAGCTAAGTGCTATACAACCCGACCGCAGCGAGAAGTGGCAGAACGCACACGACCCCACCGCCCAACGCCCCCACCCGCCCCGGGGGGCGCGGGCGACCGCGCCGCCGGGTGATCCGAGCGCAGACGCCGCGGGGCGGGACGGGGTGCGCGCGTCGTCGAGGCCGTACTTCTGGACCAGGCGGATCAGGTTGCGGCGCGACACCTTGAGGTCGGCCGACGCGCGGGTCTTGTTGCCGCGGTGGCGGCGCAGCGCTTCGACGATCATCCGGCGCTCGAGGCTCTCGACCGCGGCCGGCAGCGAGCCCGGATCGAGCGTGAGCTCGACGACCGGCTCGACGTGGTGGTGGCGGATGCGCGAGGACAGCAGATCTTCCTCGATGCGCCCGTCGTCGCCCGACAGGACGACCAGCCGCTCGATCTCGTTCTCGAGCTCGCGGACGTTGCCCGGCCACGGGTACGTCAGCATCCGGCCCAGGCACGCGGCGGTCAGCTCCTTGTCGGTGCTGCCGTGGCGCTGCCGACCGAGGAAGTAGGACGCCAGGACCGGGATGTCCTCGACCCGGTCGCGCAGCGGCGGCAGGGTCAGGTTGATCACGTGGATGCGGTAGTACAGGTCCTCGCGGAACAGGCCCGCCGCGACCATCGCCGCGAGGTCGCGGTTGGTCGCGGCGATGATGCGCACGTCGACCTTGCGGGTGTCGGTGTCCCCGACCCGGTTGAACGTGCCCTCCTGCAGGACCCGCAGCACCTTGACCTGCAGGGTCGGCGACATGTCGCCGATCTCGTCGAGGAAGAACGTGCCGGTGTCGGCGATCTCGAACAGGCCCGGCTTGTCGGACACCGCGCCGGTGAACGCGCCGCGCTTGTGCCCGAACAGCTCGGAGTCGAGCAGGTTGTCGTTGAACGCGGAGCAGTTGGTGACGACGAACGGGCGATCGATCCGGGGCGAGCCCTGGTGGATCGCGCGGGCGACCAGCTCCTTGCCGGTGCCGTTCTCGCCCTGGATCAGCACGGTCGAGTCCGAGCGCGCGACCCGGGTCAGGGTCTCGTACAGCGCCTGCATCGACGGCGCGCTGCCGATGATGCCGCCCAGCTCGGTGCGCGGGACCATGGGCGTGGCCCGGTCGATCACCGTGATCGTGGCGGCGCCGGCGACCTCGCGGGCGGCCTCGGCCAGGAGCTCCCCCAGGAGCCCGATCTCGCCGTCGGACAGCGCGCCCTCGGCGTAGCCGCCGACCAGCAGGGCGCCGACGACCGCGCTGCCGATGGTCACCGGGGCGGCGATCTCGCGCATCAGCGGGTGCGGGCTGACCACCATCCACGGATCGACGTTGTCGCGGAGCGCGGTCCGGACCGAGCCGGCGCAGCCGCGGCCGTCGCAGCCGTCGTCGTGCTGGTGGTGGGGCAGGAGGCTGCCCCCGGTGGCGTCGATCCAGCCGAAAGCGAGGCCGCGCCGGGCGGCGACCGCTTCGATCTGGCGGACCAGACCGATGTCATCGATCCGGTCCCATGCGACGACTGTCGGCTTCACGGTCGCGAGTGTGACAACTCGGCGCATCGACCGCAACGACAATCGAAGCGGTTTTGCCGTCAAGCTGTAACGCGGGCGATGCGCTCGTGTCTCTGGGGCTATCCGGCTGAAAGTAATATAGGAGTCGACCCAGCGGCGCGCTTCCGGGTGTCAGCCGATCGTGAGGTCCTGGGCCCCGCGCGAGCTTCCGGGTGTTCGAGCTTCCGGGTGTCAGCCGATCGTGAGGTCCGGATGCGCTCGCGCGAGCTTTCGGGTGTCAGCCGATCGTGAGGTCCGGGTGCCGAGCTTCCGGGGGTCAGCCGATCGTGAGGTCCGGGTGTCCGGAGCTTCCGGGTGTCAGCCGATCGTGAGGTGCGGGTGTCCGGAGCTTCCCGGTGTCAGCCGATCGTGAGGTGCGCTTGCGCGAGCCGCGCGAGCTTCCGGGTGTCAGCCGATCGTGAGGTCCGGGTGCGCCCGCGCGAGCTTCCGGGTGTCAGCCGATCGTGAGGTCTGCGCCCGGGCGAGCTTCCGGGTGTCAGCCGATCGTGAGGTCCGGGTGCGCCCGCGCGAGCTTCCGGGTGTCAGCCGATCGTGAGGTCCGGGTGCGCCCGCGCGAGCTTCCGGGTGTCAGCCGATCGTGAGGTCAGGTCGGGAGGTCGACCGCCCAGCGCAGCGCCGTCCGGGTGTCGGTCCAGGCCCGCTCGTCGGCGTCCAGGTACGGCACCTCGACCGTCACCACCTCGAGCTGGAGGTCGTGGCCGTACCGGGCGCCGAACGAGCCAGGGGTCGGGTAGCCGATGTGCGCGGCGGCCGGGTACCCGGCCAGGCGCCCCATCTCCTCGGCCAGGGCCTGCCCGCGGCCGTCCCAGTTCATGACCCGGTAGGTCGCGTGCAGGGCGATCAGCCGCTCGGCGCCGGTGCGGGCGATCAGCGCGGCCAGCGCCTGGGTCTCGGGCTCACTCTCGGGGTGCGGGCCCGGGCTGTAGCCGCCGGGGTGGGTCGCGACCCAGCTCGTGGCGGCGAAGTTGCGGTTGAGATCGACGTCGCGCGCGTTGTTCTTGGTCCCGGTCAGGAGCCCGTCGACGTTGACCACCGGGATGATCCAGGTCTCGCGTCCGGGCGGGCGGTCGAGCAGCTCCTCGATCAGGCGCTCGGCCTGGAGCCGCGTGGCCGGCTCGTCGCCGTGGATCGCGCCGAACACCACGGCCGGCGGCCGCGGCCGCGCGTAGCTCGGCGGCGACATCACGATGGCCTCGATCGGCCGACCGTTGACGGTCGCGCCGATCGTCTCGTCCCGGTTCACGAGTGCTCGAGATTCTTGCCCAGCACCGTCGCCAGCCCGTACCCGATGAAGCCGATCCAGGCCGCCACGATCCAGCCGCCGAACAGCATGCTGCTGAAGTCGCGCTTCACGACGGCGCCGATGTGGCCCATGACCAGCAGCGTGACGTAGGTGGCGACCACGCCCGACACGATGAACATCCACGCGAGCACCTTGGCGGCGCCGCTCGACGGCGCCGGCAGCCAGCACAGGAGCGCGAGCGCCGCCAGCACCACCGGGTAGAGCTGGAGCAGCGCCAGCACCTTGCCCTTGCCGGACGCCTTGCTGATGCCGTCGATGATCATCTTGATCTTCGGATCGCCGCCGCCCTCGGGGATCAGCAGCGGCAACAGCACGCACAGCGCGCCGATGGTGGTGAGGAGGCGCGGCAGCATCTGCGAGCGGTACTCCTGCCGCAGCAGGAGGCCGGGCACCAGCGTGATCAGCCCGACGAACTGCGCGATCTCCTGCCAGCGGAACTTGGGCGCGTCCTTCATCCCGAGCACGAAGTGCAGCGCGATCGGGGTCAGGCCGAGGACCGCCGCCAGCAGGCCACGCGGCACGTTCGCGAGGGAGACCATCCCGAACACCAGGGCGAGGACGCCGGCGGCGGCCAGGTACACCTGATCGAACTTGGCGACCCCGCTGCCGTTGCCCGACAGGACATCCCAGCGGAACACGGTCTTGTCACCGAGGCTCAGCGGCGCGACGAACGCGGCGACGAGCAGCGCGCCGAAGACGATCAGCACCAGGCGGAGCCCGTCGGCGTACGGATCCCGGGGCGCCCCGGCGCGGGCCGCGGTCCGCGACGCCAGGTACGGCGGGGACATCGGCTGCATCGGGGGCATCGGCTGCTGCATCGGCGGCGGCGCGTAGGCCGGCGGCGGCATCCCGGCGCCGGGCAGCGGACCACCCTGCGGCGCGAACCCGCCAGGCGCACCGTAGCCGCCGCCGGGCGGCGGGAACCCGCCGGGGCCGGGTGGCTGGTAGCCGGCGGGACCCTGCTGGAAGCCGCCCTGGTTCGGGGGGCCCTGCTGGAAGCCACCCTGGTTCGGGGGCTGGAAGCCGCCCTGGTTCGGGGGGCCCTGCTGGAAGCCACCCTGGTTCGGGGGCTGGAAGCCGCCGCCGGGCGGCATGCCCGCGCCCGGCAAGGGACCCTGGCCGGGGATCGACGGCGCGGGCGCCGCGAACATGGTCGCGGCGCTGGCGGCTTGCGAGGGCGCCGGGCTCGGGCCGCCCGGGCCGCCGTACGCCGACGGCGCCGGCATCGTCATCGCGGCGGGGAACGCGGCGGCGCCGGGGTTGGGCCCGCCGTACGCCGACGGCGCGGGCATGGTCGCGGCCGGCGGGAACGCGGCGGCGCCGGGGTTCTGCGGCGCCTGCGCGAACATCGTCTTGGCGGCGGCGGCACCGCCGGCGGCAGGCCCGCCCGGCGGCGGGGCGGCCAGGGTCTGCGCGACCCCCATCGGCGGCTGGCTCGGCTGCCTCGGCGCCTGGCTCGGCGGCGGGGCGGCCAGGGTCTGCATGTTGCCGATCGGCGCGGGCGCGGGCGGCGCGGCGGGCGGCGGCATCGCGACGCCGGGCGCGGGCTGCGCGCCGCTCGCGGCCATGTCCTTCATCAGATCGGACGCCTGCCAGCCCATCACGGTCTTGGCGTTGGCGCCCGCGGGCGGCGCGACGGCGGCCTGCTTGGCACCGCAGAAGACGCAATGCATCGCGGCGTCGGGCAGATCCTTCGCGCAGCTCGTACACTTCTTCACGGTGCTCTCCCAGCGGGCAGGCCGACGCGGAGGCGAGGCGCGCTACCCGAAAACTCTGGCCATTACCGCTCGACCGTCGAGCGGTGTCAATCACGACCCGTGGCAAAGCCTCGGGGGCCCGGTCAGCCCGCGAGCAGCGCCTTGAGCGTGTCCGAGGCCAGCTGCGGGTTGACGCGGCCGCCGGTGGCCTTCATCAGCTGACCGACGAAGAACCCGAGCAGCGTGTCCTTGCCGGCGCGGTACTGCGCCGCCTGGCGCGGGTTGGCGGCGACGATCGCCTCGGCCAGCGCGCGCACCTCGGCCGGGTCCGACAGCTGCCGCAGCCCCTCGCGCGCGATGATCGCGCGGGCGCCGTCGCCGGTCGCGATCATCTTCGCGAACACGTCCTTGCCGAGCTTGCCGCTGATCGTGCCGTCGTCGATCGCGACGATCAGCTCGGCCAGCGCCGCCGGCGCCACCGCGCACGCGGTGATCGGTCGGCCGGCCAGCTCGCGCAGCAGCTCGTTGACGATCCACGCCGCCAGCGCGCGGGCGTGGCCGGGCCCGCACGCGGCGATCGCGCGGTCGAGGTAGTCGGCCAGCGCGACCTCGCTGGTCAAGAGGTCGGCGTCGTCGAACGCGAGCTGGTAGTCGGCCAGGTACCGCGCCAGCCGATCGGCCGGCAGCTCGGGCAGGGCCGCGCGCGCGGCCACGAGCTCGGCGGCGTCGAGCGCCAGCGGCGGCAGATCGGGATCGGGCAGGTAGCGGTAGTCGGCGACCTCCTCCTTGCCGCGCATCGACTGCGACATGCCGGCGACGCCGTCCCACAGCCGGGTCTCGCGCTCGACCCGGCCGCCGCCGTCGAGGACGCGGATCTGGCGCGCGATCTCGTGCTCGATCGCCGCGCGCACGAACCGGAACGAGTTGATGTTCTTCAGCTCGACCCGGGTGCCGAGCGCGGCGTCGCCGCGGCGGCGCACCGACACGTTCGCGTCGCAGCGCAGGTGCCCCTTCTCGAGATCGCCCTCGCACACGCCCAGGTAGCGGACCAGCCGGTGCAGCGCCTTCATGTACGCGAACGCCAGCTCGGCCGACGGCAGCACCGGCGCGGTCACGACCTCGACCAGCGGCACGCCGGCGCGGTTGAGATCGACCCGCGACGTGGCGCCGTCGTGGTTGAGCTTGCCGGCGTCCTCCTCGAGGTGGATCCGCTCGAGCGCGATCTGGTGGCGGACGCCCTCGTGCCAGACGTCGACGTGGCCGTGGGCGCACAGCGGCTCGTCGTGCTGCGAGATCTGATAGCCCTTGGGCAGGTCCGGGTAGAAGTAGTGCTTGCGCGAGAACCGCGAGTGGGTGCGCACCGTCGAGCCGGTCGCGAGGCCCAGCCGGACCGCGGCCGCCAGCGCGGCGGCGTTGAACGTCGGCAGCGCACCCGGCAGGCCCAGCACGATCGGATCGGTCAGCGAGTTGGGCGGCGCGCCGTACGCGACCGCGACCGGCGCGAACGCCTTGGTCCGGGTCGCGAGCTGGACGTGGACCTCGAGGCCGATCACCGGCTCCCAGGGGGGGGGGGGGGGGGGGGGGGGGGGGGGGGGGGGGGGGGGGGGGCGGGGGGGGGGGGGGGGGGGGCGGGGGGGGGGGGGGGGGGGGGGGGGGGGGCCGGGCGGGGGGGGGGGGGGGGGGGGGGGGGCGGGGCGGGGGGGCCGGGCAGCGGGCGCGCTGGTCACGGCGTCCCCTCGGGCCACGGCGCGCGCGGCGCCGGCCCGCGCGCGCGCTCGATCGCCGCGCCGGCAGCGCACAGCGTCGCCTCGTCGAGCGGCCGGCCCAGGAGCTGGACCCCGAGCGGCAGGCCGGCGGCGGTCGCGCCGCACGGCAGGGCGAGCCCGGGCAGCCCGGCCAGGTTGCACGCCAGCGTGAACACGTCGGCGCGGTACATGTCGAGCGGCGTCGGCGTCGCGCCCCGCGGCCACGCCGGCGTCGGCGCCACCGGCGCCAGCACCACGTCGACGTCGGCGAACGCCTCGTCGAAGTCGCGGCGCACCAGCGCCCGCACCTGCTGGGCCTGGCGGTAGTACGCGTCGTACGAGCCGGCCCGCAGCACGTAGGTGCCGATCATGATCCGGCGGATCACCTCGGGGCCGAACCCCTCGCCGCGGGTGCGGGCGTAGAGCTCGTCGAGGTCGGCGGGGTCCTGGCAGCGCGCGCCGAACCGGACGCCGTCGTAGCGCGCCAGGTTGGACGCGGCCTCGGCCGGGGCGATCACGTAGTACGCCGGCAGCGCGTAGCGCGTGTGCGGCAACGACATCGGCACCACGGTCGCGCCGGCGTCGGCGAGCATCGCCGCGGCCCGGGCGACCGCGGCCGCGACGTCGGCGTCGAGATCGTCGGGCAGGTACTCGCGCGGCAGGCCGACGCGCAGGCCGCGCACGCCGCGCGCGAGCGCGGCCACCAGCGCCGGCGCCGGCAGGTCGATCGAGGTCGCGTCCCGCGGATCGAGCCCGGCGATCACCTCGAGCGCGAGCGCGGCGTCGGCGACGGTCGCGGCCATCGGGCCGATCTGATCGAGCGACGACGCGTAGGCGATCGCGCCCCAGCGCGACACCCGGCCGTAGGTCGGCTTGAGCCCGACCACGCCACAGAACGCCGCCGGCTGCCGGATCGAGCCGCCGGTGTCGGTGCCGAGCGCGAGCGGCGCCGACGCCGCCGCCACCGCCGCGGCGCTGCCGCCGGAGCTGCCGCCGGGCACGCGGTCGGCGGCCCACGGGTTGACGGTCGTGCGCGTCGCCGCGTGCTCGGTCGTCGAGCCCATCCCGAACTCGTCGCAGTTGGTCTTGCCGAGGATGATCGCGCCGGCGGCGCGCAGGCGCGCGACCGCGGTGGCGTCGTAGGGCGGCACCCAGCCGGCCAGGATCTTCGACGCGGCGGTCGTCACCAGGTCGCGGGTGACGATCACGTCCTTGATCGCGACCGGCACGCCCGCCAGCGGCCCGCCGTCGGCGCCGTCGGCCAGCGCGC
The DNA here is from genome assembly GCA_016717005.1 of Myxococcales bacterium. Taxonomy (NCBI): domain Bacteria; kingdom Pseudomonadati; phylum Myxococcota; class Myxococcia; order Myxococcales; species Myxococcales bacterium. Next base: position 407,693 of record JADJUF010000038.1, read on the forward strand.
GATCGAGCGCGTCGGCCGCGGCCCGGGCGCCCTCGTGATCGACGGTGACGTAGGCGCCGAGCGCCGCGTCGGTCGCGTCGACCCGGCCCAGGAACGCGTCGGTGACCGCGCGCGCCGACACCGCCCGGGCCCGCACCTGCGCAGCCAGCTCGGTCGCGGTCATGTGCACCAGCGCGGTCATCGCGTCACGGCTCGCGGATCACCGCGGGCACGACGAAGCCGTCGTCGCGCACCGCCGCGGCGCCGGCCAGCGCGACCTCGACCGGCAGCGGCGCCTCGGGCTCGTCGGGGCGCAGCCGCAGCGTCATCGCGACCGCGTGGGTCATCGGCTCGACCCCGTCGGTGTCGACCTCGCCCAGGTGCGCGACGTGCGCGAGGATCTCGCCGAGCTCGCTCCGCAGCCGCTCGACCGTCGCGTCGTCGAGCGCCAGCCGCGCCAGGTGCGCGAGCTCCTCGACCTCGGCCCGCGTCAGCACCGCGGTCATCGCGCCGGTCAGGCCGCCGGCAGCGGCTGCGGCGCCAGCTCGGTCCGGCCGCCCATGCGGGCCGCGAGCTCGGCGCCGGTCCGCAGGTGATCGTCGGCGACCTTGGCCGCGCGCTCCGCGTCCTGGGCGGTCACCGCGTCGAGCAACGCCCGGTGGTGCGCGCGCACCGCCTCGGGCGACGCCGTCAGGTTGGCGAGCAGCGGCATGTACGAGCGCACGCCCTCGCGCACCGTGTTGATGAGCAGGCCCATGACGGTGTTGCCCGCCACCTGGGTCAGCGCCACGTAGAACTCGAAGTCGGTCTCGAACAGCTCGGTCGGCGTCGCGGCGGCGTCGGCCTTGTCGGCGAGCGCGCGCAGGCGCACCAGGCTGTCGGGGGTGGAGCGGTAGGCGGCCAGCCGCGCGATCTCGCGCCCGAAGATCCGGCGCAGCTCGAGCATGTCGCGGATCAGCTCGGGGTGGTTGCGCCCGGCCAGCGGCAGCAGGTGCTGGACCAGCTCGATCCCGCCGGTCTCCATGAAGTTGGTGACCCGGGTGCCGTCGCCCTGCCGGATGCGCACGAGCCCCAGGTGCTCGAGCTTCTTGAGGGCCTCCCGCAGCGACGCGCGGTTGACCCCGAGCCGCTTCGACAGGTCGCGCTCCGGCGGCAGCTTCGAGCCAGGCGGATACTGGCCGGTGAGGATCAGCGAGCGCAGTTGCTCGACGATCTCCTCGGCAACTCGTTGCTTCTCGACCGGCTTCAAGATCGACACGGCCAGAGGTTAACTCGTCCGACCCCTGGGGCGAAAGCCCCTCACCCGGGGTTTCGCGCGCTTGTGACCGTGGCGACGCCCGTGATAGCTGTCGATCGTGGCCCAGCCGCAGTCGAGCCCGAACAGCCAGGCGATCTCCGCAGCCGTCGTGGTCGCCGGCCACGAGCCCTACGCCATGTACGTCGCGACCGAGCTCTCGGCGATCAGCGCGCGCCTCCGCGGGCCGCTGCTGCTCGAGATCGGCGAGACCTTCACGGTGCGGATGACCCGGGCGGCGGTGGTGGTCGAGGTGGCGACGCGGGTGGTCGAGGTCAAGCGCGCCGCCCACGGCGAGTCCGAGATGCTGATCGCGTTCACGGCGGGCGAGGCGGCCGCGCTCGCGCCGCTGCTCGGCTGATGGAGCGCTTCGACGACCCCGACGATCTCGCCTACGACCTCGAGGTCGACGGGGCGCAGGTCCGGCGCGAGCTCGAGCGTCGCCTGTGGGTGCGGGGCGGCTGGGCGACCGGCGTCTACCGGTACCAGGAGCTCGACCCCGCGACCGGCGCGTGGCGCGCGCCGCGGGTCGCCGTGGTGCGGCTGCGCAAGGTCGCCGGCGCGTGGCGCAAGCACGCCGCGATCGCGCTGACGTCGACGGTCGCGGCCGAGCTGGGCGCGGTGCTGTCGGCCTGGAGCGGCGCGGGCGCCGAGCTGCTCGACGACGACGACCCGGCGTAGCCGCTACTTCTTGGGGCGGCTGAACAGGCCCGGGCGCGACGACGAGCGCGCCTTCATGGCCTCGGCCGCGCGCAGCTCGGCGGCGGCCTCGGGGTTGTGCGGGGCCAGGTCGACGGCCTGGCGCAGGTGGTTGACGGCCGCGGTCGCCTCGCCCTCCATGCGCGCGATCCGGCCGAGGAACAGGTGCGGCAGGTGAGCCTTGACCGACAGCTCGACCGCCTTGCGCAGGTGGCCCCGCGCCAGCGGCAGCGCCGCGGCCTTGTCGGGCGCCGCGACGTAGATCGCCCAGCCCAGCATGGCGTGGTGGTCGGCCTCCTCGGGGCTCAGCTCGACGGCGGCCTGGAACTGGGTGATCGCCAGCTCGAGCTCCATGCGCCGCAGCGCCATCTCGCCCTTGCGGTAGGCCTCCTCGCCGCCGATCACCTCGCGCACCTTGGCGGCGGCGGCGTCGGCCGCGGCCGCGACCACGTGGGCGCCCCCAGCCCGCATCGTCCGCACGTACTCGGCCCGGCGATCGGGATCCGAGAGCACGCCGAAGGCCTCGTTGATCCGCGCGAACACCCGGTGGGCCTCGCGCCGCTCATCGGCGAGCCCCGCCGCCGCGAGGCGATCGGGGTGGAGGTAGCGGGCCAGCTCGAAGTACGCCGTGCGGACCTCCTCGACCGAGGCCTCGCTGGTCAACGACAGCATCGCGAAGTGATCGGCCCCGCTCTCGAGCGCGGCCTTGCGCTCGGCGATCAGCGCCAGGGCCCGGGCTGGATCGGCGACCCGGGATCGGGCGCCGTGGCGCGGCCGACCCGGCGATGATGGCGGCGGGGCGATCGAGCCGGTCGAGGTGCGGGGCGGCGGCGCCACCGCGATCTGCGTCGTCATCGTGCGGGGCGGCGGCACCGGGATCGAGCCGGTCGAGCGGCGGTCGGCCTGCGCGGGGATCGGGCCGGTCATCGTGCGCGGCGCTTCGATCGGCCCCGAGGCGTGGCTCGAGGAGGTCCCGACCGGGGGCGCGCTGGTCGAGCGCATCGGCGGCACGCCGATCGCGGTCCCCGCGCGGGGGATCGCGGTCGACGAGTCGCGGGCCCTGGGGATCGCGGTCGACGAGTCGCGGGCCCTGGGGATCGCGGTCGACGAGTCGCGGGCCCTGGGGATCGCGGTCGACGAGTCGCGGGGCCGGGGGATCGCGGTCGATGGGTCGGGGGGCCGCGAGCTCGCGGTCGACGAGTCGCGGGGCTGCGAGATCGCGGTCGACGAGTCGCGGGGCTGCGAGATCGCGGTCGACGCGTCGCGGGGCCTGGGGATCGCGGTCGACGCGTCGCGGGGCCTGGGGATCGCGGTCGACGCGTCGCGGGCGCGCGGTGGCGAGGACGACGTGACGCGCGTCCGCGGCGACGCCGGCACCGCCGGTGACGCCATCGGGATCGGATCGCCGGCCACCGCCGCGGCCACGCCGGTCGACAGGAGCACCAGCGCGATCGCCTCGACCACCCGTCCGTCGAGGTCGGCCGGCGGCGGCAGCAGGTTCAGGCGGGCGCCGCGCACGCGCGCGACGATGTCGGCCTCGCCCTCGCCGAACCCGAACGCCGACAGATCCGCGTCCTCGGGCACCTCGATCGCCCCGGCGAGGCGCGAGACCTCGCGGTGGAGGCGATCGATCGTGTAGTGCGTGCGCACGCCGCTGTACATGATCCAGCGCGGGTCGACCGGCGTGATCGCGCCCATCGGCGGCGTGTCGTCGAGCTGGAACTCGCCGCTCTCGATCGAGAAGATCCGCGCGGCGCGGGTCGCGGCCAGGCGGCGCGCCAGGCGCCCGACCATCTCGGACGTCAGCCGCGCCACCCGCGCCACCACCTCGACCTCGTCGCAGCCGGCGTTCGCGGCGATCACGCGCGCGACCTCGCTGGCCTGGGTCGAGCTGAGCACGCCCAGCGTCACGGCGATCTTGGCGGCGCTGTCGGCCGGGTGCGGGCTGGTCGCGCCCACCACCGCGCCGTCGCGCCAGCCGATCCGGTACTCCCGACCGCCGCTGGTGACGATCAGCTCGCCGGTGAACGCGCGCGCCGCGATGGCCGCGAACGTGCGCGGGAACGGCCGGTCCGCGATGGAGCCTTCGGCGACGATCACGGGGCCTTGGCGCTACCGGCGCCGGGTCCAGAGCCGGTGACCGACGAACGCGAGCGCCGCGGCCGCGACGATCGCCACGACGATCGTCAACACGGTCGAGTTGGCCTCGGCCAGCGACCACCAGGTCGCCAGCGCCACCGTCGGTTCCGTCATGACGTTGAGGATAAGCGGGCGGCGCCGCGAGTCAACCCGCCAGGCGGATCGCGGACGCGGCGGTCGTCGTGGTACGTTCCCAGACGGTGAGCACGTCGTTTCCGCTCGGGCCCCACCGCGTCCGGTTCGCCGGCGCGACCAACATCGGCCGCAAGCGCGAGCACAACGAGGACTCGATCGCGCTGCCGACGAGCATCCGGCTCGCGATCGTCGCGGACGGCATGGGCGGCCACGCGTCGGGCGACGTCGCCAGCCGGCTGGCCGTCGACACGGTCACCGACTACTTCGAGGCGACCGCCGAGCAGCAGCCGCTGACCTGGCCGTACAAGGTCGACACCGAGGAGCGGGCCGAGGTCAACCGCATGACTCAGGGCGTCATGCTGGCCAACCTCGAGATCTGGGAGCGGACCCAGCAGGCCGGCGGCCGGATGGGCACGACGATCGTCGCGATGTACTTCCTCGACGACCGCGTGATCATCGGCCACGTCGGCGACAGCCGCTGCTACCGCCTGCGCGACGGCGAGCTGGTCCAGCTCACCGAGGACCACTCGCTCATGAACGACTACATCCGCATGAAGCGGATGACCGCCGAGGAGGCGGCCAACTGGCCGCACAAGAACGTCGTCGTGCGCGCGCTGGGGATGAAGGAGTCGGTGGCGGTCGACATCCACGTCGAGAAGCCCCAGGTCGGCGACTGCTACATCCTGTGCTCGGACGGGCTGTCGGGCATGATCACCGACGACCAGCTCGCGGTGATCGTCTCGACCGAGCGCGAGCTCGACGGCGCGGTCGAGCGGCTGATCGACACCGCCAACGACGCCGGCGGCGTCGACAACATCTCGGCGATCCTGGCCCGGATCGAGGCCGACTGATCGTGCGCCGCGCGACGCTCGCGCTGGTGGTCGTGGTCGGGGCGCTGTCCCTGGCGGGCTGCAAGAAGAAGCCGCGCGAGGGCCCGCCGCCGCGGCCGGCGCCGATGCCCGAGGTCGAGGTCACCCGCGGCCGCGCCGCCTGCGACGACCTGGTCGCGCGGTTGTGCGCGTGCGCCCAGGCCCAGCCCGGGCGCGCCGACCTGGCCGACGCGTGCCAGATGAAGAAGGCCAAGCCCGAGGCCCTGGCGCTCATGCTCGAGACCGCGCAGCGCGATGACGTCGCCCCTGACGCGGTCGTGCGCTCGCAGCAGGCGGCCCGGAAGATCATCGAGAAGTGCATCCAGGAGGTCGCGGCACTCCCGACTCTTGGTTGCCAGTAGTTCTGTAGTCTTATCGTTTGTATTGGACATTTTGACCTCCCGGATCCACCTTGGATCCATGACCAAGAAGCAGCCCCAGGCCGCCGAGCCGGCGCTCGGCTGGACGTCGCTGGCGGCGGGCTCGGTCGACGGCTCGCCCGCGGTCTCGGCGACCGACGCCAAGCATCGGTTCGCGCAGCTGCTCGACGCCGCGGTCACGACCGGGCCGGTGGTCATCACCAAGCACGACGTCCCCCGGGCGGTGCTGCTGTCGATCGACGACTACCGCGCCCTGACCGCGCGCCGCAGCGATCGCCTGGCCGCGCTCGACGCGCGCTTCGACGCGCTGCTGGATCGGATGCAGGCGCCGGCGGCGCGCGCGGGCATGGCGGCGGCGTTCGACGCCGAGCCCGACGAGCTGGGCGCGGCGGCGGTGGCGGCGGCGCGCGCGGATGCCTGAGCCGACGGTCTACGCGGATGCCTGAGCCGACGGTCTACGCGGATGCCTGAGCCGACGGTCTACGTGCTGGCCGGCTGCAACGGCGCCGGCAAGAGCAGCATCGGCGGCGCCGCCTTCCGCGCGCGCGGCGCCGACTACTTCGATCCCGACGAGCAGGCCGCCGCGCTGGTCGCGACCCAGGGCCTCGGCGTGGCCGACGCCGCCAGCGCCGCCTGGCACCAGGGCGTGCGCTTGCTCGAGCGCACGCTGGCCGAGCGCCTCGACTTCGCGATCGAGACGACGCTGGCCGGCGCCACGATCCCCCGGCTCCTGCGCCACGCGATCAGCCTCGGCGTCGCGGTGCGGGTCTGGTACGCCGGGCTGGCCTCGGTCGAGCTCAGCCTCGCGCGCATCCGCGCCCGGGTCGCGCGCGGCGGCCACGACGTCGATCCGGCCGACGTGCGCCGCCGCTACGACGCCAGCCGGCTGCACCTGATCGAGCTCCTGCCCGGGCTGGCGGCGCTGCGCCTGTACGACAACTCCGATGACGCCGACCCCGCGGCCGGCGTCGCGCCGCGGCCGCGGCTGGTCCTGCACCTCGAGCGCGGCGCGGTGCGCAGCGTCGTCGACCTACCGTCGGTCCCGGCCTGGGCCCGGCCGATCGTCGCCGCCGCGGTCCGGGCCTGAGCGCGCGACGGTCAGTCGTCGTCGTCCCGGGCCCCGAGCGCGCGCGTCTGCTGCGCCAGGCTCGTCGCCTCCCGCAGGCGACGGGCGTAGTGGCCACGCAGCGCATCGATCGAGTCGGCGAGCCACGGCAGGGTCGCGAGCGCCCACCGACCGTAGGCCTCGTAGTCGTTGCCGTGGCTGCGACCGTACGCGATCAGGCTCTCCAGCTCGGGCAGCGTGCGCAGCGGCGAGGTCTCGATGTGGCCAGCCCGCGCCAGCCACTCCTCGAGCATCGGGATCTGGGTGATGAGCCCTTCGATTCGGTTCTTGCCGCCCAGCCGAGGGTCGGTGCCGTTCGCCAGGCGCTTGCCGAGCGTGGCGTAGCTCTGCGCGCGCAGCTTCTTGGCCGCGCTCACCTGCCGTGCCAGCGCGGCGAGGCGATCGATCGTCCGCCCGACGTGGTCGGCCGCGGCGGTCAGCTCGGCGTAGGCCTCGTCATCGGTGGCCGTCTGCAGCGCGCGCTGGATGCTGACGAGCTCGGCCCGGGCGGAGGCGATCTGGGGGGCGTCGTGCTCGCGTGTGAACCACGCGAACAGGCCGCCAGCCGCCTCGACGAGCTCGCCGACCGCCTCCTCGGGTTTCGAGGTCCACTTGGCCAGGCCCTTGATGGACTTGCCGACGGAGCTGAACAAGTTCGCGATCGCCCCAGCATCCTTGTCGCGGGCGCGCTCTGCCCTGCGCACGGCGCCCTCGGCCTCGGCGCGCTCGCGTCCGACGTCGGCGATCTTGCGATGGCTGACGAGCCGGTCGTAGGCGTGGTCGGCGCCTGCCAGTTCATCGCCGAGGCCGGCCTCCTGGTCGCGGACCGCCATGACCGCCAGGTCGGCCTCGAGGGTGACGCCCGCCGTCTGGCTGATGTCACCCGCACCCTGGCGGTGGCCGCGCACCGCGCCGGCCACCGCGGTCTGCTCGGCGTCTTCGATGGGGCTCGCCAGGTCGACGCCGAGGACGCTCGCCAGGTTGACCACGCGCCTGTGATCGCGCTGCAGAGTCACCAGCGCTGGGAGGGCGTAGTGCGGCAAGGCCTCGACAGCGCGAGCGAGATCGGCGGCCGGTGGGGTGGGCTCGGTGAGGCGCTCGTAGGTGCGCAGCGCCTCCCTGGTGATCGGCTTGGCTGGTGCCAAATCCGCCGCGGCGAACGCAGCGCTCGCCTGGGCTGGCGACAGGCGCGCAGGCGCGACGCGGATCAGCTGGCCGTCGCGCCACGCCCGCGCGCCGGTGTCGCCCCGGGCGCCCGGAGCAGTCGGGGCGGCGCGGGTCGGGGACCGGGCGATCGTCGCGGTCGCGGGGGTCGCGATCAGCGCGGGCGCGCCCACCAGCATCGCATCGGCGGCGACGTCGGCCTCGTGCTCGGCGGGGTCGTCGCTCGGCCCAACCGTGGCAGCGCGGTGCAGCCCCGACGCGCCGTCGTGCTGACGCGTGTGCGCGACCTCGTGGGCCAGCAGGTGATCGCCGTCGGGCGTGCCAGGCGCGTAGGCGCCAGCCGCAAAGTGGATGTCGTGGCCGTTGGCGAACGCGCGCGCGTCGAGGTGGGCCGCAGCGGTGGCCGACGCGGGGCCGTCGTGCAACCGGACCTCGGCCAGGCTGCCGCCGAGCGACGCCTCGAACCGCGATCGCGTCGCTGGTGGCAGGCCTGGGCAGGAGAGGCGTTGGCGGCGTCGACGATCTGGTGCAGTCCGAACGGGTCGTCGCCGAGCGGTGTGCGGCCGCGCGCCGGTGCCTCCGCAGACGAGGGTCCCGACGGCTGGACGCTCGATCTCGGTAGGGCCTGGGTGAGCGTGCGCTTGCCGGCCGCGCGCGTGGGTGCTGGCGTGGGATCGTCGAGGGCCATGCAGGCGCGAGCCTGAAAGTCCATGCCTGGTCGCATCAGCAGGGCTGTGCCGGCGTCGGACCTGTGCAAGTGCTCGGATCGCGTGGTTCGGGTGGGTGCCATCACCGTACCTGTCACGCTCCGCCGAACCTCAAGCCTCGCGTCGCGCCCAGGCCGGGAAGACGTCGGGACGGTCGGTCCCGCACGACCAATCGCTGGCCCCACCCGACGGCACCCGACGCGCGCGACTCCCAGCGCTCAGAGGCGCTACTGCTGCGGCAGGTGCAGGCCGGGCAGCTCGACCACCGCGGTGGCCTCGCCGACCTCGCCCTCGTCGCCCTCACCGTGGACGCGCAGCACCGCGTGCCCGGCGGAGCCGTCCTCGGCGATCGTGTACCAGATCGCGGCCGAGGACACGCCCAGGCCCTTGCGCAGGCGCGGCGCCTTGACCGCGCGCTTCTTCTTCTTGCCGTCGAAGACCGTGACCGTGAGCTTCTTCCAGTTCCACTTGAAGGTCACGTTCCAGGTCGCGACGTCCACCGGCGGCGTCTCGAAGCGATGCTCGGTCAGCCAGACCGGGTTCTCGCCGACGTTGGCCAGCAGCTTGTCGAGCTCGGCCACCGCGCGGGCGCGGGCGTCGGGGTCGTGGTTGGCGTCGCGCGCCTTGACCGTGCGGGTCTTGCGCGTGCTCGCGTCGTAGACCTTGACCTCGCAATCGGCGGCGCCGGCGTCGAGCCAGCAGCCGCCCCAGGCGACGTACTCGCAGTCGAGGCCGCAGCCCTCCTCGAGCGCGCTCCAGGTGACGCCGGCGTCGCCGACGTCGACGTCGAGCAGGCGCGCGATCATCGCCGCGCGCGGATCGCCCGGATCGTCGCCGTCGCCGGCGCGCGCGACGGTCGGCGTGAGCGCGGCCGCGGTCAGGACACACGTGAGCAACCAGGCGTGACGCGGCATGAGACCCCCAGGCGCGATCGTACGCGGGTCGTCGGCGCGACGCCATCGGCGCGCGCGCGCGGTTCCGGAGGTCCACGCGCCGGGGGGGCGCTCTGGGTGGGGCCCTGTCGGGGCTAACCCTCGAGGTGCCGACCTGGCGCGGGCCCGGCCACGAACCACGGAGCGCCCGACACCTGCCTGGGTTCGGCGACGAACCCGCTGGAACTCAATTCCGGACCACCAGCCGCACGCCGATCGCGAGGCCGGCGTCGACGCGGTCGCCCATGACCAGGCCGGCCGCGTCGTCGATCGCCAGCGCGTAGCGCACGCTCGGGCCGGCGGCCGCGGCCAGGAACACCTTGCGGCGCGCGTCGATGGCGATCGCGGCGTGGAGCTGGGCGGTCGCCTCGATCGCGTCGGTGGTGACGGTGGCGTCGGCGGCGGCCAGGGCCCAGCGGGCGTGGCTCCACCCGGCCTCGACGCCGACGCCGACGCACAGATCGCCGTCCCAGCAGCGCTCGAGCCGGGGGCCGGTGCGCACGGCGACCGTGTGGCCGTCGCCGAGCTCGTCGGCCAGCGCGCCGCTGCCGAAGGTGGCGCCGGCGTGCCACCACAGCGGCGCGGCCAGGCTCGCGCCCACGTCGATCGCGATCGGCGCCGACACCGCGCGCACGCCCAGCGGGGTCGAGTCGACGCTGGCGCCGATGCCGAGCGCGACCGAGGCCGGCCGCTCGGCCCACGCGGTCGCCGGGACCGCGATCGCGGCGAGGACGGCGAGGGCGAGGCGGGCCACGTCTTGAGCGTTTGCACGGCGCGTACCGGCCGGCGCAGCGGCGCAACTCCGCGTCGCCTGGTCGCGATCGTCAGGGATCGCGCAACTCGCGCGCGTGGCGACGGCGGATCTTCGACAGCTACGCCTGGGTCACGCCGGTCGCGGTGACGATCGCGTCGCGCAGCACCCCGGCCGCCGTCGCGCCCGCCCACACCACCGTGCGCTCGAGTCGCGCCCCTGGCTCGACCACCGCGCCCGCGCCGACGACGGCGTGCGGCCCGACCACCGCGCCGGCCCCGACGTGGGCGCCCGCGCCGATCCGCACGGGCGCGCGCACCTCGGCGCCCGCGGCGATCGTGGCGCTCGGGTCGATCCCGATCAGCGGCCCCGGCGGGTGGGCCAGCGGGGTGCCGTCGAGCAGCGCCCAGTTGCTCTCGAGGTAGCGGGCCGGGGTCGAGTGCTCGGCGAAGTAGCCGTCCCCGTGCTCGAACGCCGCGACCGCGGCGCCGGCGCGCATCCACGGCAGGTAGCCCTGGCGGATCATGCAGGCCTCGCCGTCGGGCAGGCGCGCGACCACGCTCGGCCGGGTGACGTGGACGCCGCAGAACATGTGGGCGCCGTCGCCGAGCACGTCGCGCACGCGCGCGCGGCCGTCGTCGTCGCGCACGTCGACCGCGCCCCAGGCGACCGCGTCGGGCACGCGCCGCACGACCATCATGCCCAGCGCCTCGGGGTCGCGCGCGAACGCCGCGAGCAGGCCGGTGACGTCGACGTCGAAGATCAGCTTGCCGTTCATCGAGACGAACGGGGCGTCGGCGCCGTCGGGATCGAGCAGCGGCAGCGCGCGCTTGAGCCCGCCGCCGGTGCCGAGGATGACGTCCTCGGGGCTGTACTGGATGCGCGCGCCCAGCGCGGCGCCGTCGCCCAGCTCGCGCTCGATCACGTCGCCGCGGTGGTGGACGTTGATGACCAGGTCGCGCACGCCGTGGGCGACGAGCTGCGCGATCCCGAACCGCAGGATCGGCAGGTCGCACACCGGCAACATCGGCTTGGGGCGCTGATCGGACAGGGCCCCCAGCCGCGTGCCGTAGCCAGCGCAGAGCAACATCGCGCGCGTCATGGCGCCACCATCGCACCGGCGCCGGGCGGTGGGCAACCTCGTGGCGATCGGTGGATCACCGCATCCTCGGCGGCACGGTCGTGCGCCGGGTCGGCGTGTGCCGGGCCATCGCGGCGAACCGGCGCGTGGTCATCGGCCCGAGCGCGCGCTCGTCGAGTTGCCACCGGTCGAGCCAGGCGATCGTGGCCATCGGTGGATCACCGCATCATCGGCGGCACGGTCGTGCGCCGGCTCGGCGTGTGCCGGGCCATCGCGGCGAAGCGGCGCGTGGTCATCGGCCCGAGCGCACGCTCGTAGAACTCGCGCGGGCCGATCCAGGCGATCTCCGCGCGCGGGTGGTGGGCCGCGACGTCGACCAGGCAGGCGATCAAGAGCGCCTCGCCCAGGCCCTGGCCGCGGTGCTCGGGCCAGGTGCCGGCGGGCCCGAACCAGCCGAGCCCGCGGTTGTTGCCGTCGTGGGCGGCGAACGCGGCGATGCGGCCGTGGTGCTCGGCCAGGTGCAGGCCGCACGGCGCGTGGCCGGCCGCGCGCTCGATCTCGAACGGCCACGCGCCGCCGAAACCGATCGAGATCGCCGCCGACAGCGCGTCGAGCTCGTCGGCGCGGGCCCGCCGGAGCGTGTAGCCGCGGTCGGCGCAGCGCTCGGCCAGCTCGGTGGCGCGCGCGGCGCTGATCCGCGGGTTGGCGCGCACGTCGACGACCAGGTTCTCGTGCTCGTCGCGGCGGACGTAGCCGCGGCGGCCCAGCCACGCCAGCGTCTCGTGGTTGTCGACGTCGACGCCGGGCGCCAGGTAGTTGCCGGGCTCGTCGAGCACGCGCGCCCACCGGTGGGCGCCGGCCCAGATCGTCTCCTCGCACGCGTGCAAGAGCGCCGTGCCGATCCCCTGGCCGCGCGCGTGCGGCGCGACCGCGAGCAGCCGGATCCGATCGCCGCTGGCGGTCGCGACCCCGACCAGCGCGCCGTCGGCCCGGGCCGCGAACGCGTGGGGCGCGCCGTGCGGCGCGTGCCCCAGGAGCTTCTCCTCGGCGACCTCGGCCGCGCGATCGAACGCGCAGGCCGCGGCGAGCAACGTCCGCGCCGCCGGCAGATCCGCCGCCGTCAGCTCGTCGATCGTCGCCACCATCACCGCCGGATTTTACCACCGCGCGTTCGGACGCCGGAAAGATTCGCGGCGGAGCGGCGGTACACTGCGCGCGCGTGCCGCCCGACCCGCTGTCGCACTACCGCATCGTCGTCGGCCCCCGCTCCCCCCCGTCGGAGAACTCCTGTGGCACCTCCGAGTCGGGACGCTCGCCGTGAGGGTGTCGCCGGGGCGCGTCGAGCGCGTCCCGCACCTTGCGCACCAGGTCCTTGGGCGTGAACGGCTTCGCCAGCAACGCCGCGTCCGCGTCGATCAGGCCGTGGTTGCCGACGGCGTCATCCGCGTAGCCGGACATGTAGAGGGCCCGGACGCCAGGGCGGTCCTGGGACAGCCGCGTGACCAGCTCGGGGCCGCCGAGGAGCGGCATCACGACGTCGGTCACGACGAGGTCGATGGGGCCCGCGTGCCGCTCGCTGTGCAAGAGCGCCTCGCCGCCGTTGGCCGCGACCAGCACGGTGTATCCGGCGCCGGCGAGGATCCGCTGGGTCAGCGAGCGCACCCCGTCGTTGTCGTCGACGACGAGCACGGTCTCCGTGGCGGGCGAGGCGCTCGCGACCGGCGGTGGACTCGCCAGGCGCGTCGACGCGCCCGCCCGGCGCGGGAGGTCGATCTCGAAGGTGGTGCCTCGCCCCGGCGCGCTCGTGACCGAGATCGACCCATCGCTCTGCTTGACGATGCCGTAGACGGTGGACAGCCCAAGGCCCGTCCCGCTCCCGACCCCCTTGGTCGTGAAGAACGGCTCGAAGATGCGCGCGACGGTGGTCTCGTCCATGCCGGCCCCTGAGTCGGTCATCGTCAGCCGGACGTGGGGGCCCGCCACGCCGGTCGGGTGACGCGCGAGGTAGTCCGCGTCGTGCTCGACGTTGGCGGTCGAGATCGTGAGCGTGCCCCCGCGCGGCATCGCGTCGCGCGCGTTGATGGCGAGGTTCATCACGACCTGGTCGATCTGGCTCGGATCGACGGTGACCCTGCCGAGGTCCGGATCGGTGACCAGCAACAGCGCGATGTCCTCGCCGATCACCCGCCGCAGCATCTTCTCCATCTCGCCGAGGACGTGGTTGAGGTCGAGCGCCACCGGCTGCAGCACCTGCTTGCGGCTGAACGCGAGGATCTGGCGGGTCAGCGTCGCGGCGCGCTCCGCGGCGCGGTTGATCTCGCGCACGTCGTCGCGCACCGGGTCGCCCTCGACGAGCGCCTCGCTGGCGAAGGTCGCGTAGCTGAGGATCACCGACAGCAGGTTGTTGAAGTCGTGGGCGATGCCGCCCGCGAGGCGCCCGATGCCCTCCATCTTCTGCGCCTGGCGCAGCTGGCTCTCGAGGTCGAGGTCGCGGGTGATGTCGCGCTTGACGGCGACGTAGCTGGTGACCTGCCCGTGCGGGTCGCGCACCGGTGAGATCGAGGCCTCCTCGGTATAGAGCCGGCCGCTCTTGTGCCTGTTGACGAGGCGGCCGCGCCAGGTCTGCCCGCTGGTGAGCGTGGCCCACAGCGCGCGGTAGAAGGCCTCGTCGTGCTGGCCGCTCTTGAGGAACCGCGGGTTCTTGCCCAGCGCCTCGGCGCGGCTGTAGCCCGTGATCTCCTCGAAGGCCGGGTTGGCGTACTCGATGTTGCCGTCCGGGTCGGTGACGACGACGCTCTCGGCGGCCTGCTCGATCGCGGTGATGAGCCGCTCGCGGCTCGCCTCGGCGGCCTTGAGCTCGGTCATGTCGAACGCGCAGCCGACGACGCCCGCGATCGCGCCCGCGGGATCGCGGAAGGGCGCCTTGGTGGAGCGGAACCGCCGGTCGCCGCTGGGCGTCGGCACGACCTCGTCGAGCACCTCGACCACGCCCGATCTCATCACCCGACGGTCGACGTCCTCGATCGGGGCGGCCGCGGTCTGGTCGGCGGTGATCTCCAGGTCGGTCTTGCCGATCACCTCCTCGAGGGTCTTGCCCAGCACCTCGAGCGCGGCCGGGTTGGCGAACATCCAGCGGCCCGCGGTGTCCTTGAGGAAGATCGGATCGGGCACGGCGTCCGTGATCGCCTTGAGGAGCGCCTCGCTGCGGCGGTGCGCCGCCTCCGCTTCCCGCCGGGCGGTGACGTCCACGTACGCGCCCGCGGAGCCGATGATGTCGCCGTTCGCGTCGCGCAGCGGCGAGGCGCCGCCGAGCAGGTGGCGGACGGAGCCATCGCTGTAGACGACCTCGAACTCGTAGTCCGACACCGTCACGCCTTGCGCGGCGGCGATCCGTCCGGGCAGGTCCACGGGCGCCACCTCGATGCCACCTCGCATGATCTTGAGGTTCGTCGGGCGCTCGCCGGCTGGTGCGCCCACGGCCACGCTGGCACCGTGGGGCTGGCCGAGGAGCTGCGCGCCAAAGCGGTTCGCGTGGACGTGCCGCGCCTCGCGGTCCCGGACGATGAAGACGCCGGCCGGCACCGCGTCGAGGACCGCCTCCAGCTCGGCCGCCCGGGCGCGCGCCTCCTCGACGGCCACCGCCAGGCGCTCCTTCTCGGCCGCCAACGCCACGATCAGCTCCTCGCGTGCGTCTTCGGCCGCGACGCGGGCGGCGCGCTGACGGAGCACGGTCACGCCGTAGGCGACGTTGCGCGCCAGGTCGCCGAGCAGCGCCACCTCGGCCGCGTCGAAGGAATCGAGCTGGCCCGAGTACATGGTGATCGCGCCGAGGCGCTCGCCCTCGTGGACGATGGGGAGCGAGGTGGCCGAGCGATACCCCCGGGCGACCGCGTCCGCCGCCCACGGGCGCAGGGCCTCGTCGTGCGCGAAGTCGTGGCCGACGACCGCCTGCCCGCTGCGGATCGCCTGGCCGACGGGGCCGTTGCCGAGGGGACCGTCGGACCACTCGACGCCCACGACGTCGAGGTAGCCGTCATCGTCGCCGGCGCGCGCGACCGGCCGCACCGTGCGCGCCACGTCGTGCTCGGCGATCCCCACCCAGCACATCCGGTAGCCACCCACCTCGACCATCACCCGGCAGACCGCGCCAAAGAGCGCGTCCTCCGACGACGCGCGGAGGACCTCCTCGTTGCACCTCGTCAGCAGCAGGAGGGTGCGTTGCGCCGCGCGCAGGACGGCCTCCGCGCGACGGTGCGCGCGCAGGTCACGGAGCATGACGTAGTCGACCGCGGGGTCCTGGCTCGCGGGCAGGCGCCCCAGGGTGATCTCGGCGGGCAAGCGCTCGCCGCTCGGCAGGCAGAAGGTCAGGTCGACGGCGAGCGGCACATCAGCGGCCCGCTGCGCCATGACGTCCTCCAGCCGCGCGCCCGACTCGACGAGCCCGGCGAGGCCGATCTGGCAGAGATCAGCCTCGCTGCGTTCGAGCGCGCGACACGCCGCCGGATTGGCGCGCACGATCGTGCCGTCAGTCCGGGTGAGGAGCACGCCGTCGAGCGAGTGCTGAAAGAAGTTCTCGAGCCAAGCCCGCACGTCACGCTCCTGGTCCTGCGAGGCCGTCGGTCACGTGCGCGGGTGGACGCGGCGTCCTTCGCGAGACAGATCGCGATCGCACGATAGCATGTCGTGGCGGAGGCCTCGATGTCCCTGCGGTCAGGTCGCTCATCCGAGATGCGCCTTCAGCGCGCCCACCAACGTGTCGTAGTCGACGTCCTCGCCATGTGCCCCAGTCGTGTAGTGGTCACCTTGCCCAGCGGGCGACTCGCATTGGTAGTAATAGCGACCTGGAGCCCGTGAGAACGTGGAGATGTAGACGAGCCGGCGTGGTGCGCGTGCTGACGCGACCCCGACCGCCTGCAGATCCGCTTCCCAGTGGTCGACCGTCTGCCAGCCTTTACCGGCAAGTTCCAGGCGCGCGACCAGATCCCGAATTGCCCAGTCCTTGCGCGCCGTCATCGCCTGAATCCCGTCGATCGCCAGCGCCTTCCCGTGCGCATGGCTCCGCCGGGCAACCCCGGTCGGGTCGCCCCGGCCAGCGGCGTCAGCGCCGTGAGCGCCGTCAGCGCCGTCAGCGGCGGCACTGGTGCCATCGGTGCCATCGGTGCCATCGGCGGCACCGGCGCCCCCGGTGCCATCGGTGCCATCGGTGCCATCGGTGCCATCGGTGCCATCGGTGCCATCGGTGCCATCGGTGCCATCGCCGTCATCGACCACGCGCCGCCAGCCCGGCCGCCACACCGCGCGGTCGCGGAGCGCCCGCCAGCGCACGCGGTGCTGGCACGCGCGTTCGAGCACTGCGGCGAGGATGACCTCGTCGCCCTCCCGCCCCACGATCTCCCAGTGACGATGGCGCCACGCGCGGTCGACGCGCGTCCACGCGCTGCCGATCAGTCGATCGGGACGGGTCGGCGCCAGGCTCACCCGCACACGATAGCGCCCGCCGCGGTCGGGAGGGGACGTGTCAACGTTGACAACCTTTGGTCTTGGACCGCGGCCGATCGACGCGCTCCCCGTCGGCCGCGACGCATGGGGGGTCCCATAGTCGTCGACGTTGACAGCGTCCCCTCCAGTCCTCTCGCTTCGGCCGCGACGCAGCGAGGGCGGCCGCCAGTAGTTGTGAACTCTTGGCGCTTTCTTCCGGCTTCCCTGTCACATCGCGCGGGGAGGCGTCTCCACCCCCACATGCTCAGCAACCTGACGATCCGCTCCCTGTCGTTCGCCTCCCTCCTGATGATCGCCGCAACGGGTTGCAGCCTGGTCGGCAAGAAGTCGCCGGCCGGGGGCGGCGGTGGCGGCGGGTCCGCCGCGATCGCGGACAACATGCACGACGCGCCGGTCCACCACCGGGGCGAGACGTTCACCTTCACCGCGCCGTGCCGCTCCACCGGCTACGCCAAGTTCGACATCGCGGACGGCGAGCCGGTCAAGATCAGCATCACCGGCGAGGGCCCCGAGGGCGCGGGCCTCGGCACCAGCTACCTGCGCTCGACCGGCGGCGCGGTCGACGGCCAGATGAAGGGCGACATCGAGGTCGCGAACGGGCCGATCGTCTTCGACGTGACCGGCCAGGAGGGCGGCTCGTTCCTGCAGATCACCGAGACCGTGCCCTGCAAGGGCGTCAACGTCAGCGTCTCCGTGGAGTAAGCCGCCAGCGGGGAGGGGACGGTGTCAACTTTGACAATCTTTGGTCCCACTGAGGCGGGGAGGGGACAGCGTCAACGCGGCCAACCCAGGGTGGGGGAGGGGACGGTGTCGACGTTGACAACCGTCGGTGGCTCGACGGGCAGGTCCGTCAAGGCCCCGCGTGCGTGCGCAGACGACGGATCACGGCCAGATCGAATGGTAGACCGCGTCCTCGACGAGCTTGGCCTTGTCGCCGCGGGTGATCGTGGTCACCTCTTCGCCCTCGCGCGCGCCCGGGCCGTACGCATGCCACTCGCGGCTGCGCTCGATGCGCCGCAGCGATCGCAGCGCCGGAGAGCGAGCGAGCAACGTGACCGCGTCGTCGGGGACGCCGCGCGGATGCCGTTCGCAGAGCCCCTCGCCCAGCTCCAGTACCTCGAGCGCCGCGAGCCCGGTCGCGTCGGCGAGCGCCGCGATCCCTCGCGCGCCGAGCTCCGCGCCGGCCGCGTTCAGCGTCAGCAGCGCCGGGAACATGCCGCTGCGGGCGAGCTCGACCACGCCGGCATCGCCGAGCCGCGGCAGCGTCAGCTCGGTGACCTGCTCGTACGGCCCACGCGCCAGGATCCCACGCCATTCGTCCGCGGTCGGCGCGAGCGCCCGCACGTCGAGCCGTCCGAACCGCGTTCGCGCTGCCAATCCTGTGGGCGTCAGGTCTCGCGCCGGCGGTGGCGCGGGGCGAACCCGGTGGCCCAGCGAGCGCTGGAGCAGCTCGAGGTTCGGCGCGGAGATCCCGCTCGAGTCGACATCGAGCAGGTCGAGCTTCCGCCGCTCCGCAAACTGCAAGACGCGTGGCCACACGTCCGCGTCGACCCTGCACCAGTGCAGGTGCAGCACGCGCAGGCCGGGGAAGTTCCGCGCGTCGTCGAGCTGGGCCATCACCGGGGCCGAGAGCTGCAGGTTCTGGAGCGCCAGCTCCGGCAGCTGCGTGAGGTACGGCGACGTCGCGATCGCCAGCAGGTCGGGCACGTCGCTGCCGGCGAAGAACGTCAGCTTGCGCAGCTTCGCCAGCGCCGGGCACGCGGCGAGCTGGTGCCCTTTGCCGCCGACGCCGAACAGCACGTCGAGCGACCGCACCGGCGCGGCCTCGCACAGCTCGGCGCCGTGGGCCACGAACTGCTCGACCGACCAGTTGACCCCATCGATGAACCCGCGCGCCCAGCTGTAGCCCCGGTGCCACGCCGGCGCCGGCCCGAAGTAGGTGAACTTCGGCAGCTGCGCCAGCCGGCCGTCGAGCACCGCCAGCTGCGGATCGTCGCGCTCCATCCGCGCCACTGCGCAGCCGATGCGGATCGACTCGGCCCGCGCATCACCGCGCTGCTCCAGGAACGCCGCGAGGCGCAGGCGCGGCTCGTCGTCATCGACCGCCGCGGCGATCGCGTCGAAGTACGGGCGCAGCTCGTCATCTGAGACCATCAGCGAGGACATTCAGCGGGCCGGAGGGGTCGGAGGGGAGGGGACGGTGTCAACTTTGACAACATTTGGTCCTCGAGTCGCTGCCGGTCGGCTCCTGTCGTCGACGTCGTCGGCGGCTGACCGCGCCGAGCGTCCTCGGGATCCTTCGCATTCCTCAACGAATTTCGCTAGTGTATTGATCATGGGGATCACCAGCGACGATCTCGTCCCCCTCGGCCAGGTGCGGGCCCGGCTGCGCGAGCTCGTCGAGGAGGCGCGGGACGGGCACGAGAAGATCGTGACCCGCAACGGCGTCGGGTACGTGGCGATCATCGACGCGCGCCGCCTCGACCACTACCACCGGCTCGAGCGTGCGCACATCCATCTCACCTTGCTCGACGAGGCCGAGCGAGCCTGGGACGACGTCGAGGCCGGGCGAGTCAAGCCGATCGCCGCGCTGCGCACCAAGTTCAAGCGCCGCAGATGAGCCGGCGCGCCGTCGTCGAGCTCACCCACAACTTCGAGCGCGACTGGAGGGAATCGAGCGGTTCCTCGGCGAGCATGACGCCGCGCCGGAGTTCGAGACACTGATCAACCACCTGCTCGATCACCTCGTGCCCAACCTCGAGCGCTTCCCTGACCTCGGCGCGGACTTTCTCACCCGGCGGCCTCAGTCGACCCAGGCCACCACACGGATCGCGCACCTCCAGGCACGTCTCGGCGCGGCGACCACACTCCGCGAGCACATCACCGGCGACTTCCTCATCCTCTACGCGGTGCGGGGAGAGCGCTGCCGCGAGAGTACGGAGGCTCCAATGTATTCGAGAATCTGGTGCCGGTGGAGAGAACGCTGCACCAGACAGGGTTTAACGCATGGTGGAACAACTACTGAGAGGCATCCTCAATGATTGACATTCTTAGCAATATTGCCGGCCTGCCGCCAATTCAGACACACGAGATCTGCACTCTCAGCTCGCAGCTGACCCCCGCCGCGCTCGATGACGAGATCGTGGCCTCATGGGGCAAGCAGGGTATTTCTAGCGACGTTTCGGCGTTCTGGGCCGCGGCGAGAGAGGCATACTTGTTCACTGACTTCGAGTATCGGCAATGGGGGCTCCATCTGATGTCGCCTGGTGATAGCCGGAAACGAACGGAATACGAACGCGATGTCAATCCGGAGCGGTATCGCGATGGGGACGTGGTCCTCGGCGAGTTCCTCGGAGACCAAGAACTGCTGGTCGTTGCCCCGCTGGAGTCGGGGGAGCGCCGAGTGCTCATCGCGCTGCCGCTCGACCCGCGGGAGGACTGGTACGGAGTCGCGCCCAGTTTGGTGGAGTTCCTGGAGCGCTTTCTCAGCGCGCGGGGCGACAAGTTTTGGGAACGCAAGAGCTAAGCCAGGCACAGGGCCAGGGGCTACGGATCGCGGAGTTCAAGAACTTGTGGAAGGTCTGGCGAAGGCATCAACTGTCAGTTCCATGTCTCGTCCGTCCCTGCCGTCAGCGCTCCAGCGCCTCCGCGAACGTCCGGGTATGTGGCTCTCCAATCCGTCGTTCGCGCGGATCGCCGCGTTCATCGCTGGCTACGACGCGCATACCGACGGCACCTTCCTGATCGGGTTCCGCGAGTGGCTCATCGTCGAGCTGGACGACGGCAACAATCTCGGTTGGGAAGGGCTCGTCGTCATGCTCGCGAACGAGGCTGCGTTGGAGGAGCCGACGGACGCGGCGACGGCGACGCTGTTCGACCTGCTCGAGAGATTCCTCGAGGAACGTAAGGGGCGGCTGGGAGTGTACAAGATCTACCGGCGCTACGACGAATGGCTCCGCGGCCAGTCCTGGTACACCGAGGCGGGGCCGTCGGAGCAGGCGCCGCCGGACTGACCATCGTTCTCCTGACCAGGCGGGTGGACCGCGGGGCGTTCGCCGGCACGTGGAGGGCCAGGAGGAGGCGGCTGGGAGCCTGGGAGCGCATCAGACGACGGCTCCGCCCCGATAGCTGTACCCGCGATGGTATCGTCGGGGGCATGATCGATGCGGGGCGGGCTCGATCACGCGTGCGGCGCGATCGCGCGATGAGCGACGCACCCGCTGACCTACGCCGCTGGGGCGCTGCGGCCGAACGGAGCATCTGGGCATGACGACCAAGAACATCGCCAGCGCGCAGCAGCCGCGCGATCTGAAGCTGAAGATCCTCTACGCGGTGTTCCGGTACACGCTCTACGCGGTGCTGGGCATCGCGCTCGAGGTGGCGCTGTACACGATCGCGCGCACGGGCCGGGCGATCCCGGTGGTGAAGTACCTGTTCCAGTTCGACTGGCAGGTCGATCCGCGGCTGGGGCTCGACGGGCCGTGGCACACGCCGCTCGAGGTGCTGTTCGGGCAGTCGTCGCTGTGGATGATCCCGGTCTACGTGCTGCCGGCGGCGACGATCGAGCGGATCTACAACGCGGGGGTCTTCAAGTGGCCGTGGTGGCTGCGCGCGCCGATCTACGGCCTCTTGATCATGCTGTTCGAGCTGACCACCGGGCTCGCGCTCAAGGCCCTCACCGGCTACGCGATCTGGGAGTACCTCGACGCCGGCAACGTGCTCGAGATGACCTCGTTCTTCATCCTGCCGATCTGGATGGGCGCCGGCATGCTGGTCGAGCGCATCTACCGCGAGCTGATGGATCCCGAGCTGCGCGTCGCGCTGCAGGACACGCTCGACAACCCGCCGGCGCCGCCGCGCTGAGCCGCTGTTCGCGGAGGCCGGGCGATCGTCGTCTGGCGTCAACCGCCGACGGGGCCGTCGGCGAGGTGCAGCGGGGTGGACCCGGAGGTCCTCGCGGAACACCCGCACCGGCTGTTCGTGCGGCGCGTACGAGCACGCGGCGGACGAGCGCACCGCCTGCGACGTCGTGGGCCGCGTCAGTCCGTGGTCTGCAGCGACGCGCGAAACCGCCAGACGGCTTGGGCCTGCTCGGCGCGTGGCGTGGCCGCGACGATCTCGGCGAGACGAGACAGATCGAGGTCGGCGAGGAAGTGGCTGCGCTCGCGCGGTTGATAGGCGCCGGCCTCCAGCCCGAAGAGCTGGAAGCGCGCGTCGACCCAGAACCACACCTCGGGCACGCCGAGACCGAGGTAGACCGCCAGCTTGTCGACGCCGCCGCTGGTGGTGATCACCTCCAGCGCGAAGTCCGGCACGTCCTTCTCGTCGCCCACGCAGTAGCACTCGTCGGGCTCGAGGCCGCGCTCCATCGCCTGCTTCTTGTAGGTCTCCGAACCGAAGCCCAGGACGACGATGCGGCGCTGGTCGGCGTAGGCCTCGATGAGGCGCGCGATGAACTTCTTGAGATGCTCGTGGCGCCGCGACGGGCTCATGATCTCCAGCTCCCCCTCGAGGTAGGTCATCCGCAGGCCAGGCTTGTCGGCGAGCGTGGCGCGCATCGCCTCGTACTGCGCCCACGTGACGCCGTGGAGCACGATCCGCTGGTCCGGCGGTTCAGGCGGCGCGGGCGCCGGCATGACGAGCTGAGGCGCGGAGGCCATGGGTGAAGGATAGCAGCTCCTGCACGAACTTCGGGCGCGTCGTCGCGGGCCCGCATCGCCGGGCTCGACGGACATCGAGATCGCGTGGTCGCGGCGGACCCACGTGGCCTCGGAGTCGTCGGCGGCATCGCCGAGCTCGACGGACATCGAGCTCGCGTGGTCGCGGCGGACCCACGTGGGCTCGGAGTCGTCGGCGGCGTCGCCGGGCCAGCGCACCGACCTCGGTGTGACCTGGCTGCCGCCCGGGTGGGCGACCGACGCTCGCTACTCGCGGAACCCGGGCGCGAGCAGCGCGCTCATGCGCGCGGGGTGCTTGACGCCCTGGGCGGTCATCCAGGCCTCGGCCTGGGCGACCAGCGCGGCGCCCTCGTCGCCGCCGCGGAGCTGGCCGGCGCGGCGGCGGGCGGCGGCGGCGTAGAGCGCCATCTCGTTGGCGTCGAGCTGGGCGGTGGCGTCGGCGAGGAGCGCGAGCGCGGGCTCGACCTCGCCGCGGACCGCGGCCACGCCGGCGCGCAGCAGGCCGGCGAGCGGCTGCGACCAGGCCATGCGCTCGCGGTCGATCTTGCCGGCGGCCTTGGTGGCCTCGGCCAGGAGCGCGCGCGGCGCGCTGGCGTCGAGCGCGGCCGCGAGCGCGGCGGCCCCGCGCACGTGCCACGACTCGAGGCGCTGGTGCTGGTTGTGCAACATGCCGGCGGCCTCGGCCTGGCGCGCCTGCGCGAGGCTGGCGGTGCGGGCGCGCGCGCCGTCCTGGGCGTAGAGCCGCACCCGCGCGAGCATCAGCGGCCCGGCGCAGTCGCGGATGTAGCCGCCGTTGGGCCAGCGCTCGATCGCCGCGGCCAGCGAGCGGTCGACCTCGTCGGGCTTGTCGTCGGCCAGCTCGGCGATGCTCAGGCCCTGGACCCGGACGGTGTCGGCCTGGAACAGGTCGCCGCGCTCGTCGGCCTCGACCACGGCGCGCAGGCCGCGCGCGCCGAGGCCGCGCAGGTCGCCCAGGTAGAACAGATCGATCGCCGCGAACAGCTCGCACATCGCGCGCTCCCACGGCGTGCCGGTGCAGCCGTCGCGGAAGATCGCGTCGGCCGCGTCCATCGGCTTGAGCGACGCGCGCCAGCGGCCGGTGTGCTGCGCGGCGATGCCGGCGGCGCCGGTCGCCATCGCCAGCGCGTGCGGGTGGTCGAGGCGGGTGGCGAGCGCGTGGGCCTGCTCGCGCACCACCTGGCCGTAGTTCCGCCGAGCTGGCGCCAGGGCGTACAGGAAGCCGGCCTCGAGCGCGAGCGCTCGCGAGACCCGGTACGGCTCGCCGGCCGCGAGCGCGAGCTGCAGGTGGCGGCCCTGCAGCGCCGCGCCGAGCACCGGATCGACCACGGCGAAGCCGCCGGCCGCGCCCCAGCAGGCGTCGATCTGGCGCAGGTGCTCGGGCGAGAGCTGGGTGGCGTCGCGCTCGCGGAACTTCATGCCGCGCAGGCGCAGGCGCACGCGCGTCAGCAGGAACGAGATCAGCGCGCGCCGCGGCGTGGTCGGGTAGGCGATGCCGACCTGGTCGAGCACCTCGCGCAGGGTCGCGACGCCCTCGTCGACGTGGCCGGCCTTGAGCAGCTGCTCGGCGGCCTTGCGCCGGAGATCGAGCAGCTCCGACGCCGACGCGCCGACCGCCGCCGCGAGGTAGGCCTCGGCGCCGTCCTTGCCGCGGCCGGCGTTGACCAGCGCGTCGCCGAGCCGCACCGTCAGGCTGCGACGATCGGGGTGGCGCGCCGGCAGGAGCTCGAGCGCGCTGCGGTACAGGCGCACCGCGCGATCGAACGCCAGCGCCTGGTCGGCGGCCTGGGCCGCGCGCACGGTCCAGGTCGCGGCCCGCTCGCGCTCGCCGGCGCCGAGCCAGTGGGCGGCCAGGAGCTCGGGATCGGGCGGGTACTCGCTGCCCTCGAGCGCGACCGCGAGCTCGTGCTGGTGACCGCGGCGGGCGTCGTCGGCGAGCTGCGCGGTCACGGCCTCGCGGATGCGATCGTGGTACGGCTCGACGGTGTCGGCGCCGCGCACGCCGCTGGTGCGCAGCAGCCGCTCGGCCCGCAAGAGCGCCAGCGCCGCCGCGAACTCGGCCGGCGCCAGCGACGCGGCCCGGGCGGCCGAGGCCTGGCGCAGCGGTCCGCCGGCGACCGCCGCGACCTCGATCAGCGTGCGCGCGTCGACCGGCAGCGCCGCGACCCGGGCCAGCAGCGCCTCGTCGAGCCGCAGCCCGCTGGCCTGCTCGCCGCCGCCGGTCTGCGCGAACCGCACCAGCTCGTCGATGAAGAACGGGTGGCCGCCGGCCTCGCGGGCGATGTCGGCGGCGCGCGACGCGCTCACCGACGACCGCGCCAGCAGCTGCTTGGCCAGGGCCTGGGCCTCGCCCTCGTCGAGCGGCTGCACCTGCATCCGGCGGATGCGCCCGGGTTCGATCGTGGCGGCGGTGTCGGCGCCTTCGGGCCGGACCGTCGCGATCAGCAAGAGCGCCGGCGCGTCGGGCGCGCGCAGCACCTCGGCCAGGAGCGCGCGGCTGTCCTGGTCGGCCCACTGCATGTCGTCGATCGTGATCACCAGCGGGCCGCGCGCGACCAGGCGCGCCAGGGTCTCGCGCACCGCGGCGAACAGCTGCGCGCGCAGGCCCTGGGGATCGAGCCGGGCCTCGGACACGTCGGCCATCGTGAACGGCTTGAGCTGCCGCAGCACCGGGAACACCTGCGCCATCAGCCCGGCCTGGCGCGGCAAGAGCGCCGCCGCGGCGTCGTCGTCGAGCCGCATCATGAAGTGGCTGAGCGCGTCGATGACGCCGTCGAAGGCCTTGTACGGCACGCTCTCGCGCTCGTAGCAGCGCCCGGCGAGCACGGTCACGCCGCCCTCGGTGGCGGCCAGCGCGTCGAGGAACCGGCGCACCAGCGCGCTCTTGCCGACGCCCGACTCGCCCTCGACCAGCACCGCGACCGGCGCGCCGGCGGTGGTGTCCTCGAACGCGGCGTCGAGCAGCTCGAGCTCGCGGCGTCGGCCGACGAACGGCGGCACGTGCGCGGACGAGGTCGACGTCAGCGTCACCTGGCCCGCGTCGCCCGCGCCCAGGCGCGCCAGCACCTCGCGGCCGGTCGGGCGCGTGCGCGGATCGATCGCGAGCAGCGCCATGCACAGCGCGTCGAGATCGCGCGGGATCGCGCGGGTGCGCGCGCGCGGCCGCGGCGGCTGGAACATCTGCTTGTCCATGATGACCTGCAGCCACGAGCCG
This sequence comes from Myxococcales bacterium, assembly GCA_016717005.1. Lineage (NCBI taxonomy): Bacteria > Pseudomonadati > Myxococcota > Myxococcia > Myxococcales > Myxococcales bacterium. The sequence continues at coordinate 433,337 of JADJUF010000038.1, forward strand.
GTGTACGGCAGCCGCCCGACCAGCGCCTCGTACAGGAGCACGCCGACCGCGTACCAGTCGGCCTCGGGCCCGACCCGCTCGGACGCGGCCTGCTCGGGCGCCATGTACGACGCCGTGCCGACGATGTGGCCGTCGGTCGAGCGATCGTCGACCGCGAGGTCCGACACCAGCCCGAAGTCGAGCAGGACGACGTGGCCCTCGGGCGTGACCCGGATGTTGGCGGGCTTGATGTCGCGGTGGACCTTGCCGGCGTTGTGCAGCACGCACAGCCCGCGCGCGAGCTGGACCAGCGCCGAGCGCAGCCGGATCTCGTCGAAGGCGTGCGGCGGGCCGGTGTCCTCCGTCGGCACCTGCCGGGTCCACGGCCGCGCCGCCGGCGTGCCGCGCATCGTGATCGCCGAGCCCGAGGCGCCGATCGCGCTGACCGCGCTGATCGTGTCGCCGGCGGCGCCGGTGCGATCGCACACGTACGTCATGAAGTCGACGCCGGGCACGTACTCCATCGTGAAGAACCACGCGCCCTGCACCTCGAGCAGCTCGCCGAGCGACACCAGGTTGGGGTGGCTCAGATCGGCGAGCGCGCGGAACTCGTTCTTGAACCGCAGGAGCGCCTGGCCGTCGAGGTTCGTCAGGGTCTTGAGCGCGACGCGTCGGCCCGACTCGCCGTCCGTGGCCTCGTAGACCACGCCCATGCCGCCGGCGCCGATCCTCCCCAGGACCTGGAAGCGCTCGGTGCCGCGAAACTCGCCGTCGGCGTCCTCTGCCACGAATTGCCAGGATAGCAGCCCACGGCGGCGTCGCGGTGAGGGCGAATCGCCTCGTCGTATCGCGGGATTGCGCTCACTGTCTGCGATACGCGACAAGTCGCATACAATTTAACATACTGATATTACAAGATATTGTTGGAGATCGCGGCGGCGCGGCCGTAGCTTCTCGCACCAGGAGCCCACTCCTTTTCAGGGTTCCGGAGGATCTCGAGACATGAAGAAGCTCACGCTCATCGGTACTGCCCTCGCGCTCGCGTTCACCCTGTCGGCCACCGGCTGCAAGAAGAAGGACGAGAACAAGGGCACCGAGACCCAGAAGCCCGCGGCTGGCACGGCGGCTCCGGCTCCGGCTGACCCGGCGGCGGTGGCTCCGGCGGCGCCCGCGGCTCCGCCCGCGGCCGATCCCGCGGCTCCGCCCGCGGCTGACCCGGCGGCGCCGGCGGCGCCGGCCGATCAGGCGGCGGCCAGCACCGGCGTGCCCGAGTGCGACGAGTACCTCGCCACGTTCGAGAAGCTCTCGAAGTGCGACAAGCTCGGCCCGGCGCTCGACGGCATGAAGATGGCCGCCGACGCCCAGAAGGCGACCTTCGCGTCGTGGGCCTCGTTCGACGAGACCGCCCGCAAGGCGGCGCAGGCGTCGGCCGGTCCCAGCTGCAAGACCCTGACCGAGGGCCTCAAGACCACCGCGACCTCGCTCGGCTGCACGCTGTAAGACGCGCGCGACGAGCGACGGGGGATGGGGCTGATCGCGATCGATCGGCCGGGGGGGAGTGAGCGCTGCCGACGCGCGCGACCCCGACTACGGGGCGCGCAGCGCGCGTGCGTGACGTGACGCTGGCGGCGCCGGTCTCGATCGGCGCGACGCTGGACGGCGTGACGTCGCCGACCGCGACCGCGACGTGCGCCCTGCATCGCGGCTTGACGGACCCGGGGCCGCGCGCCTATGACCGCGCGATGTCCCGCTCCTGGTTCGTCATCGGCGCGCTCTCTCTGCTGGTCGCGAGCTGCGGCGGTGACGACGGTCAGGGCGCGCCGGTCGACGCCGGCCTCGACGCGCCGGCCGGGCCGACCGCGGCCGACATCCGGTTCACGCCGATCGCGGCGCTGCCGTCGGGCGCGTGGCTGCTCTACAACGACTGGTCGACCGATCCCAACCGGCTCTACGCGCTGCCGGCCAGCGACCTCGGCGGCGCGCGCCGCGAGCTGTTCCAGGCCAACCGGGTCTGGGCGTTCGGGGCCCGGGCCGACGGCAGCGAGGTGCTGTTCTCGGCATGGGACGCCGAGCAAGAGGCGCACTTCGGCGTCACGATCGGCGACGCGATCCAGAACACCTTCGCGTACGACACCGCCACCCAGGCCGTGCGCGCGGTGTCGTGGGGCAACCAGAACGACGAGTGCCACACGTTCGCGCCCGACGGCGCGACCGCGTTCGTGTGCCGGCGCTACGACTTCCAGCCCGACACCAGCTACCGCGGCTGGCGGCTCGGGCGGCTGCAGCTCGCCGACGGCAGCTTCGAGTTCGTGCGCGCCGAGCAGTCGACGCAGTTCGAGTTCCACCCGACGCCGGTGCCGGGCACGAGCCAGCTCCTGTTCGAGCTGCGCGACAAGCCGCCCGCGAGCGGCTCGACGATCTGGTCGCGCGATCTGATGACCGGCGTCGAGACGATGGTCAAGGCCAGCGCCCGGCGCCCGACGCTGGCGCCCGACGGCGCGCGGCTCCTGTTCCAGAACGCGGCCGACCGCAACCGCTGGTACGTGATGGACCTGGCCCAGCCGGCGACCCCGGCGGCGCTGGTCAGCGCGACCCTCGGGGTCGGCTCGGCCCGGTGGGCGCCCGACGGCGCGGCGATCGTCTACACCGTCAGCGACGACGCGAACTCGTGCGACGACCTCGAGACCGTGGCGATCGCCGGCCTCGTCGCCGCGACGCCGGCGCGGGTCCGCGTGTGCGCGACCGGCGACCGCGAGTTCATCACCAACATCGCCTGGGTGGTCGTGCCCTGAGCTTCCAGGGAGGCCTGTCGCCAGACCGCGTCGAGGTCGGCGGATGGGTCGTTGTGGGCCGCGCCCTGAACGGGCGCGACCGCGCGGCGTTCCGGCTGTGGGGCCGCGCGCGGCGCGTGCTCAGGGCGCGGTGAGCTGACGCCACAGCTCGTCGGGCGACAGCCGCGGCGAGCCGACGGCGGCGGCCTCGGCGGCGCGGATCAGCTCGACGACGCGCTGGTTGAGCGGGGCGGCGGCGCCGGTGCGCGCGGCGACGCGGACGATCTCGCCGTTCAAGTAGTCGACCTCGGTGGCGCGGCGGGCGTCGAGGTCCTGCCACATCGACGAGCGCGCGGCGGGGTCGACCTTGAGCTGGGCCCGGGTGATGAGCTTGACCAGCGCGGTCGGCAGCCGCAGCACCCGGGGCATCAGCGCCAGCGGCACGCCGTTCCAGCGGGCCGGGCGGACGCCGGCGGCGCGCACGACCGCGAGGCCCTCGGTGACCAGCGCCGCGATGACCTTGCGGTAGCCCGGGGTCAAGAGCAGCGTCGCGGTCGACGCGTCCGACAGCGCGCTGACCGCGTTGTTGAGGTTGACCAGGAGCTTGGTCCACTGCTCCGGCGCCAGGTCGGCGCGCTCCTCGACCGGGACGCCGCCGGCGCGGAGCGCGGCCACCAGCGCGGGCGGCGCGGTCTCGATGATCAGCGGGCCGCTGGTGGCGCGGCGGTAGGTGCCCTCGACCGCGATCACGTTCCAGGTGACGATCGACGCCAGCACCCGCTGGGTCCGCAGGTGCGCGCGCAGGGTGTCCGGATTCCGGACGCCGTTCTGCAGGCTCACGACCGTGGCGTCGGGCCGCGCCACCGTCGCCAGCTCCCGGGCGGCGTCGTCGGTGTGCTGGCTCTTGACGCAGCACAGGATCACGTCGCACTCGGCCAGGGCGCCGGTCGCGGTCGCGAACTCGACCCGCTCGGTCGGCACCACCGCGCGCGGGCCGTCGAAGTCCTGGACCGCGAGGCCGTGCGCGGCCAGCTGATCGCGCAGGCGCGGCCGGCCCACCAGCACGACGTCGGCGGCGTCGGCCGCGAGCAGGCGGCCGCCGACGTAGCAGCCGATCGAGCCGGCGCCGAGCACGCCGATGCGCAGTCGTGTCACCGCGCGACTGTGCGCGACCGCGGGGCCGCACGTCAACGTCGCGGCGGGGCCCGGTGCGGGTCGGGGTGCGCGGTGCGGGGCGGGGTGCGCGATACTCGGGCGATGCTGCCGCAGCTGGTCGGGCGCACCCTCGCCGAGAACACCGGGCTCAACGCCCACGCGCGCGCGGCCGGCGAGCGCGCCGGCATGGTCAACCGGCTGCGCGCGTGGGGTGCCCACGTCGACTATCACCTGGCGATGGCGCCGGACGCCGCGACCGCGCGGCGCATCCTGGCCGGGGAGTGGTCCCGGATCGCGACCGACTGGGCGGAGGCGATCGCCCCGGGCCTGTCGCCGATTACCGCGCGCATCAAGTCGCGCTGGGCCCTGCTGCGGTTCGCGACGCTGGCCGACACGAGGTTCGACGAGCTGCCGCTGATCGCCACCGGCCTGGTCGCGAGCGGCACCACCTGGCGTGGGACCGCCGCGCAGGTCGCGGCCGCGGCCACCAGCGCCCACGAGCGCGGCCTCAAGCTCGACGAGGCCGACGGCACCATCCGGCTCGTGCGCCGCGGCGCGGTCGTCGCCACGCTGGTCGCCGACCCTGCGGCGGCGCCGGCCGCCGGCGCGATCATGCTGGCGGCGGCGCGCGGGCCGATCGGTTGGGGCCTGACCGCGGCCGCCGGCTTCCTCGGCGTGCTGGGCGGCATCATGGCGCTCGCCCAGGGGCTGATCCTCCTGGCGGTCGCCCTGATGACGGTGCCGGTCTCGACGGTGCTGGCGCTGCGCTGGGCGGTGGCGCGCGCGCGCCGTCACCCGTGGCGGCCGGCGGCGATCACCCTGGCGCCGCGTCCCGCGGGCGCGCCCTACCGCGATCGCAGCGCCGCCGCCGACGCCGTGCCCGTGGCCAAGGTCGTGGCGCTGGCCCAGGCCGCCGGGTTGACCGCGCGGGTCGCCGGTCGCCGCCTGTCGATCAGCGTCGACGACCGGGTCGAGGTCACGGTCGCGATCGCGCCGGCGCACCCGCTGGCCCTGACGCGCCTCGCGGTCCGCCACCGGCACTACCCGACGCTGATGCGGCTCGCGCACGCGCTCGGCGCCGAGGTGGGCCCGCTGCGGCTCGAGCTCGAGCACGGGGCGCTCGAGGTGCCGGGGCCCGACGGATGGGCGAGCTGGCGGGCCGCGCACGACGCCGAGGAGCGGGCCCTGGCGGGGTTGATCCAGCGGTTCCAGCTCGCCCGCGCCCGCGCGATCGCGACCCTGCGGTGATCGTCGCCGCTACGGCGCGACGCGCGCGCGCAAGGTGCCGATGTCGGCGCGCAGCTTGGTGACGGCGTTCTGCCACTGGGCCATCGTCGGGCCGAACGCGTCGGTCGCGACCTCGGGCGCGAGCTGCGCCGCGAGCGCGTCGAGCTGCGCCTCGAGCACGCCCGGTCCGGCCGGCCCGGCCAGGACCTCGGCGGTGCGGGCCTGGTAGTCGGGCCACAGCACCTCGGCCATGAGCGCGGTCAGGTGATCGCAGGCCGGCGGGCGCCCGTAGTAGCCGAGGAAGATCGACCGGCGCGCGCAGTCGGTCGGCGACGCGGTCCAGTCGGGCATGCCGTAGGAGGTGCGGATCGGGCTCGGCACCTGCATCGTGTTGTCGACGTCCCACGGCAGGAGCCACATGCGATCGCGCGCGGTCTCCTCGTACCAGAAGTAGTTGTGGTTGCCGCAGGTGCCGCCGACGGCGTTCGGGCAGTACCAGCCGACGAAGCCGTCCCAGTTGTCGACCAGGCGATCGACCGCGAGGAAGCTGACCAGGGTCGGCACGTCGACCCAGGTCGCGAGCGTGGTCCGGAACGTCGCCGGCGTGGCCGCGGCCAGGGCGGCCGCGAACCGCACCATCTTGTCGACGGCGGGCGCGGCGGTGTTGGTCTCGAGCGCGGCCACGTACGGCGCGGTCGTGCCGTGCTCGGGCCAGACCTCCTTGTAGAGGTTGCCGGCGCCGCCGTCGATCGCGCGGAAGTGGTCCTGCACGTACTCGCGATCGATCGCCTCGACCAGCAGGAACAGGCCGAGGTCCTCGCCGTTGACCCGCACGCGCGCGTGGGCGGCGCGCGGCGCGACCACGCCGACGGCGCGGAACAGGCCGTAGACGATGCGCTCCTTCATGCCGGTCGCGTCCCGCATCATCGCGTGCAGGTTGAGGTGCTCGAGCCCGAGGAACCGTCCGCCGGCGACGTACTCGTCGAAGTCGAGCTTCATCGACAGCTTCGGGCAGCGGCGGTTGCCCTGGCCGTCGAAGCACAACCGCAGGCTGCCGACCGAGCCCTTGTAGCGCAGGCCCAGGCGCGCGACCGACAGGCCGTTCCACACCAGGTCGGCCGGCACGTCCTGCTCGAGCAGCGCGTTGTCGTTGAGCCACTGCCAGTCGGCCGGCGTGACGGTCAGGTCGAGGGTCCGGATCTGCGTGTCGTCGAACAGGTCGGCGGCGGTCGGGCCCGGCGGCGCGTCGACCGGCGCGTCGACCGCGCCGTCGACGGGCGTGGCGTCGAGGTCGGTGCCGCCGCCGCCGCCGCCGCAGGCCGCGAGCGCGCTCAGCATCAGTCCCGTCGCCCCGAGGAACCGCATCCTGAGACGATACGCCGCGGCGAGCTGGCGATCCAGCGAGGCGCGCGCCCGTGCGAGCATCGGGCATGCGCCCTCGCCTCCGCACCGTGCTGCTCGTCACCGTCGGGCTCGTCGGGACCTGCGGCGTCGCTGGGTACGTCCTCTACGGCGGCGGTCGCCACCAGGGGCCGGGCACGATCCACCCGCGCCCGGCGCCGGCGCCGATCCTCGCCGCGCGCGCCCAGGCCCAGACCGCGGCGCGCGCCCAGTTCACCCCGCCGCCACCGACGAGCCAGATCTTGTTCGGTGACCTGCACGTGCACACGACGTTCTCGGCCGACGCGTTCATGCGCAGCCTGCCGTTCCTGCAAGGCGAGGGCGCGCACCCGCCGGCCGACGCGTGCGACTACGCGCGCTTCTGCGCCGGCCTCGACTTCTTCGCGCTCACCGACCACGCCGAGTCGATGACCCCGCGCCACTGGCGCGAGTCGCTGGCGTCGGTGCGGCAGTGCAACGCCGTCGCCGGCGACCCCGCCGATCCCGATCTGGTGGCGTTCGCGGGCTGGGAGTGGAGCCAGGTCGGGGCCACGCCCGAGGAGCACTACGGCCACAAGAACGTCATCCTGCGCGACGTCGACGAGGCCGCGCTGCCGCGCCGGCCGATCGCGGCGCCCGGGCTGATCGGCAACGCGCTGCGCGGGCTCGGCATCAGCCGCTGGCGCCAGGCCCAGATCCCGCTGCGCGACTTCGGCCAGCGCCAGCGCTACCTCGACGTGCGCACCTATCAACAGGAGCTGGCGGCGGTGCCGGAGTGTCCGGCCGGCGTCGACACGCGCGCGCTGCCCGACGGCTGCCGCGAGCTGGCCGCGACGCCGGCCGAGCTGTACGAGAAGCTGGCGCAGTGGGGCGGCGCGGCGCTGGTGATCCCGCACGGCACCACCTGGGGCTTCTACACGCCGCCCGGCTACACCTGGGACAAGCAGCTCGCGCCGGCGCAGCGCGACGTCACGCGCCAGCGCCTGGTCGAGGTCTACTCGGGCCACGGCAACTCGGAGGAGTACCGGCGCTGGGACGAGCTCGAGCGCGGCGCCGACGGCGTGGCCCGGTGCCCGGCGCCGACCGCCGATCATGAGGCGTGCTGCTGGCGCGCCGGCGAGCTCATCCGCGACCGCTGCGGCGCCGCGCCGGCGGCCGAGTGCGAGGCCCGGGTCGAGGCCGCGCGCGCCAACTACGTCGCGGCCGGCGTCGCTGGTCACCTGACCGTGCCCGGCGCCAGCGTCACCGACTGGAAGGACTGCGGGCAGTGCCGCGACTGCTTCGCGCCGACGTTCGGGTTCCGACCCGGCGGCTCGATCCAGTACATGCTCGCGCGCGGCGACTTCACCGATCCGGCGGCGCCGTACCACGAGCGCCTGGGCCTGATGGCGTCGTCGGACAACCACAGCGCCCGGCCCGGCGCCGGCTACAAGGAGCTGGCGCGCCGCAAGCTGACCGAGGCCACCGGCGCCAAGGACGAGGCGTGGCGCGCGTTCGTGTTCGGCGCGCAGCCGCGGCCGAGCCCGACCTCGGTGCCGTTCGACCGGGCGCGGGTCGGCAAGATGCTGCCCTGGCAGGTGGTGGACCTCGAGCGGCAGGCGTCGTTCTTCATGACCGGCGGGCTGGTCGCGGTCCACGCCGCCGGCCGCAGCCGCGGCGCGATCTGGGACGCGCTCACGGCGCGCACGGTCTACGGCACGTCGGGCGAGCGCATCCTGCTGTGGTTCGACCTGGTCGCGGGCGCGGCGGCGCCGGCGTCGATGGGCGCCGCGGTCGAGGTCACGGCGACGCCGCGGTTCGTCGTGCGCGCGGCCGGCTCGTTCGTGCAGCAGCCCGGGTGCCCGGCCGACGTGCTGGCCGCGCTGCCGGCGGCGCGGCTGGCGCGGCTGTGCCAGGGCGAGTGCTACCACCCCGGCGATCAGCGCCACAAGATCGTGCGCGTCGAGGTGATCCGGATCCGGCCGCAGGCGCGCGCCGACGAGCCGATCGACGGCCTCATCGACGATCCGTGGCGGGTGCTGCCGTGCGACGACCGCGGCGCCGGCTGCGAGGTCGAGTTCGAGGACCCCGACGCGGTCGCCGGCGGGCGCGAGGTCCTGTACTACGTGCGCGCGATCCAGGAGGCCACGCCGGCGATCAACGGCGGCGGCCTGCGGTGCGAGCGCGTCGGCGACGACGCCTGCGCGCGCCTGACCCCGTGCTACGGCGACTACCGCACGCCCTACGCCGACGACTGCACGACGCCGATCGAGGAGCGGGCGTGGTCGTCGCCGATCTGGGTGCGGCCGGCGGCGGCCGCGCCGGGCGTCGACGCCGGCGTGGGGCAGCCGTGACCGCGCGGCCGCTGGTGTTGCTGGCGCTCGGCGCGGCGGCGGGCGCGTCCGTCGCGGTGCTCGGCCTGGTGGCGCCGCACCGGCGCGCGCCGACGGTGCCGGCCGACGCGGCGGCGCTGGTCAACGGCGTGCCGATCAGCCGCGCCACCTACCAGGCGGCGCTGGCCGCGGTCGCCGACGATCGCCGCGACGGCGCGGCCGATCCGGCGCTGCGCGCGCGCGTGCTCGACCGGCTGATCGAGGAGGAGCTGCTGGTGCAGCGCGGCCTGGCCCTGGGCCTGGTGCGCCTCGACCCGCGCGTGCGCGCCGATCTGGTCGCCGCGGTGCTGGCCGAGATCGACGGCGCCGCCGAGCTGGGGCCGCCGCCCGACGACGCGGCCCTGGCCGCGCTCCACGCCGCCGAGCCGGGGCGGTTCAGCCGCGCGCCGCGCGTGACCGTCACGACCGCGTGGTTCGCCGGCGTCGACGGTGCGGCCCGGGCCGCGGCGGGGCGGGCGACGGTCACCGACGAGGTCAGCTGGGCCGCGGTGCGCGCCGGCGCCGATCGGCCGGCGGTGGTGGTCCCGACCGGCGCGGTGCCGGCCGGCGGCCTGCTCGACGTGCTCGGCCCGACCGCGGCGCGCGCCGCGTTGACGCTGGCGGTCGGTGAGGTCAGCGCGCCGGTCGTGACCTCGGGCGGGTGCTGGCTGGTGCGGCTCGAGGCGCGCGCCGACGGCGGCGTGCGCGCGCTGGCCGAGGTGCGGCCCGAGGTCCAGGCCGAGTACTGGCGGCAGGCGGGCGACCGCCGGCTGCGGGCGACGCTCGACGACGAGCGCCGCGCGGCCCGGGTCGTGATCGCGCCCGACGTCGCGCGCGGCGACGGGGTCGCGGCGGCCCCGGCGGCCGTGGCGGCGGGCGACACCGACGAGGTCCCGCGGTGAGCGCGCGCGTGCGCGTCGCCGTGTCGATCGCGATCGCGGCGGCCCCGGCGGCCGTGGCGGCGGGCGACACCGACGAGGTCCCGCGGTGAGCGCGCGCGTGCGCGTCGCGTTGCTGATCGCGGTGGCGGCGGTCTCGTTCGCGGTCGCCCCGGCCGCGGCCCACACCCGCAGCCTCGCGCGCTCGGTGATCACGCTCGATGACGATCGCGGCGGCGCCGACGTGCGCGTGACGATCTCGCGGCTCGATCGCGACGCGCTGTACGCGCGGCTGGGCGGGCCGACCGGCCTGCCGGCGGCGCTGACCACCGGCCTGGCCCTGGTCGGCGCGGCCGGGCCGTGCGCGGCGACGACCCCGACCGAGCTGCCCGCGCCCGACGGCGACGCGGCCTACCACTGGCGCGTGCGGTGCCCGACGCCGCCGACCCGGCTGGTGTGCGGGCTGCTCGTCGACGTCGTGCCCGGCCACGTCCACCTGGCGCGGCTGATCGATCACGGCCACGGCGTGGTCGTCGCGCTGGCGGCCGAGCGCCGCGAGGTCGCGCTCGATCAGCCCGCGGCCGCGACCGGCCTCACCGGGTTCGTGCGCCTGGGCTTCGGCCACGTCGCCGGGGGCGTCGATCACCTGCTGTTCTTGCTGACCTTGCTGCTGGTCGCGGCGTCGCTGCGCGAGCTGACCGTGGCCGCGACCGGCTTCACCGTCGGGCACAGCGCCGCGCTGGCGCTGGCCGTGGTCGCGGGCGCGCGGCCGTCGTCGGCGGGCATCGAGGTCCTGGTCGCGGCGTCGATCGTCGTGGTCGCGGCCGAGGCCGCCGCCGCCCGCGCCGGCCATCGCGGCCGCCACGTGCCGATCGCGGTGGCGCTGGGCCTGGCCGCGCTCGCGGCCCTGGCGGCGGCGACCGGCGGACCGGCGCTGGCGCTGCTCGGCTTCGCCGGGCTCGCGGCCTGCTACCTCGCCTGGGTCGGGCGCTCCTCGGGGCGCACCGTGCGGATCGCGATCACCGCGCTGTTCGGCCTGGTCCACGGCTTCGCGTTCGCCGGGCCGCTGGCCGATCTGGCGCTGCCCGCCCCGGCGCTGGCGCGGGCGCTGCTCGGGTTCAACCTCGGGATCGAGCTGGCGCAGCTCGCGCTCCTGGGGCTGGGCTGGCTGGTGCTCGCGCGCGCGCGCCGGGCCGCGCCGGTCGCGACCGCGCTCGCCCTCGACGTCGCCGCCGGCCTGGCGATCGCGCCGGCGATCTACTGGGCGATCACCCGCGCGGCGTGATCACGACGCCGGGCGCCGACCCAGCGGCACCAGCGGCGCCGCCGGCGGCGGCCCGACGACCGCCTCGACCCGATCGAGCGCGTCGACCAGCTCGGGGCCGAACACCGCGGCCAGGGTGTCGCGCGCGACCCGGTACAGCGACGGCGCGCCCGCGGCGTCGGCGCAGTCGTAGTCCTCGTAGTCGTCGGAGATGCAGATCGTGTCGTCCTCGTAGCTCATCGGGAACAGCCGGCAGATGTGCGGCTTGACCTGGTGGAAGTCCCAGCCGCCCTCGAGCGCGGCCCGGTGGATCGCGCAGCCGCGGCGATCGTGGGCCAGGAACACGCAGCCGGTGGTGCCGTCGGCGCGGGTGAACGTCGCCGAGCGCACGTGCTGGCCCGACGGGTAGTCCGGATCGGTCTGGACCTCGGTCGTGAACCACGGCGCGGCGGCGGCGGCGGGCGTGAGCAGCCCGCGGAGCTGCTCGGCGTGGCCGAGGATCGCGTCGCGCTCGGTCACGTCGACGTCGGCGCCGTACTGGCAGCAGGCCTCGAGCAGCGGCCGCGGGCGCGGCATCGGCGCGCCCTCGTCGGCGACCATGACGCACTGGTGGGTCATGCAGTCGGCGACGACGCGCCGCACGAAGATGTTGCGATCGACGCGGCGGAACCGCGCATGGTCGAGAGCGATGAAGTCCGGCTCGGGCACGGGCGCACGCTACCAGAGATGCGCGCCGACGCGGTGCGCCGCGCGCGCGGTCAACGCCTGGGTCGCGGTCAACGTCCGGAGCGATCAACGCGGGCGGGTCAACGCCTGGCGCGGTCGACGCCTCGCGCGGACAACGCCCGTGCGGTGGCTACGCGCGGTCGCCGCGCGCGGTCGACCTCGCGCGGTCGCCGCCTCGCGCGGTCAAGGCCTCGCGCGGTCAAGGCCTCGCGCGGTCAACGCCCCGCGCGCCACCACCACGCCAGCGCGCCCGCCTGGGCCAGCGCCGCCAGCGTCGCGATCACCACGAACCGCGGCTTGGCGACCTTGTGGCGCTGGCGGTGGCCGTACATCGCGACCACCGCGCCGACGCCGCCGAGCGCGGCCAGGCCGAGCAGCGTCCGCTCGCGGATCCGTCGGCGCTGGCGCCGCGCGCGGGCCTTGTCGATCCGGAACGCGGCCCACGCGATCAGGTCGAGGGCGCCGGCGAGCGCGAGGGCAGGTGCGAGCGCCACCGCCGGAGCGATACCACGAGCGCGCGCGGGCGCGGTGTACGCGCAGGTGCGGTGACGTTGGTTCGCGTGAGCCGTGCGCGGCGACCATGTACAATCGCGCAATGACCGGCCTGCGCTGGTGTGCGTCCCTCGCTGTGCTCCTCGGTGCGTGCTCGTTCGTGCCGAGCGGCGGCGGCCCTGACGGCGGCGACGCGGCGGACCTCGACGCGGCGGACCTCGACGCGATCGTCGGCGAGCCCGACGCGGCGGACCCCGACGCGATCGTCGGCGAGCCCGACGCGGCGGACCTCGACGCGGCGGACCTCGACGCGGCGGACCTCGACGCCGCCGTCGACGCCGCGGCTCCGGACGCGCTCGACGTCGACGCGCTCGACGTCGACGCCGCCACCACGACCGGCCGCGCGCTGATCGACGACACCGCCGCCGACTTCGGCCAGGGCGCGCCCATCGAGGTCGAGACCCGGCTCGAGGCCGCCGGCGCGGTCGCGCCTCGCGCCTACTACGTCGGCTCGCTGTGCGCCGGCGGCAGCGACAGCCGCCTGTTCGACGACGGCACGACCGCCGACGGCTCGGTCCTGCCGGCGACACCCGCCAAGCTCGGCCTGGCCCGCACCGTCGATCTCAACCTCGCCAACGACACGTTCCCGGCCGGCGTCGGCATCACCGCCGCGACCGACTGGACGCTGTGGTGGTGGGGCGAGCTGTACCTCACCGCCGGCAGCCACGGGTTCCAGCTCGACGGCGACGATCACGCGTTCCTCGAGCTCGCGCCGATCGGATCGACCGCGTACACCAAGCTGATCGGCGTCAACTTCGGCGCCGGCGGCGCGGCCACCTTCGACGCGCCCGCGACCGGCTGGTACGGCTTCCGGGTCGCCGTGGCCCAGCGCGGTGGCGCGGTCGACCTGTGGCCGCGGCTCGACGGCGCCACGATCCCGCGCGGGCTGACGCGGTGCCGCGTCGACGGGGTGAGCGGCCTGGCCATGACCGGCTTCGACGAGGCCCAGTTCCTCGACGTCGGCGCCACCAGCGTGGTCGCCGCGGCCGCGAACGTCGACTGGGGCTTCGGCCAGCCCGCCGATCTGGGCGTCACCGACGTCAACACCTTCGGCGTGCGCTGGTCCGGGCAGCTCTTCGTCGCGGTCGCCGGGACCTACCGGCTGCGGGTGCAGTCCGACGACGGCTACCGGCTGTGGGTCGACGGCACCCAGCGGCTGATCAACCTCGGCGATGGCAACTTCGACGTCACCACGGGCGACCTCGTGCTCGCCGTGGGCTGGCACGACCTGGTGTTCGACACCACCGAGTCGAGCCTCGGGGCGAGGTCGATCCTGACGGTGGCCAGCGGCCCCGAGCTGGTCGGGCAGCCGCTGCCGGCGGCGCGGCTGCCCGGCCGAGGGCCGCGCCGAGCGTTTTCGAGTCCCTCACCGCCGGCGCGGTCGGCGAGCCTGGCCCCCGCGCTGTTCACCTTCACGCGCCCTCGGCCGGCGCCACGATCACCGGCGTCGACGTCGGCTACCGCCTCAACATCGACAACGTGGTCTCGAACGTCACGACCACGCTGCGCAACGCCGCCGCGAATACGACGCTGCGCAACAACACGCTCACCGGCGACACCACCGACCGCTTCCACCCGACCGCGTTCGACGGCGGCGCGCTGACGTCGCCCTGGGGCCTGGGGTTCGACATCGCCAGCGGCGGCGGCAGCCTCGACCAGAGCTGGCTGACCGTGCGCTACGCCGATCCGGCCGGCACCGGTCCGACGCCGACGGTCGCGACCTTCACCAGCTCGGTGCGCGATCTCCTGGCGGCCGGCGGCGCCGAGGTCGCGTCGCTCGATCTGATCACCGTGCTGGAGCGGCCCGCGCCCGGCGCGGTCGTGACGATCGCGCTGCGCACGTGCGACACCGCGCCGGCGTGCGCCGCCGAGGCCTGGTCGGGCGAGTTCGCGTCCGGCAACGCGTTGCCGGGCGTGCCGGTGCGCCGCTTCCTGCAGTACCGCCTGCGGTTCACCACCGACGGCGATCACGAGCCCGCGGTCGAGCGCGTGCAGCTCGACTACGCCACGCGCTGACCCGGTCACGGCAGGCTCACGAACTCGACCCGCCGGTCGACGCCCTCGGCTAACCTTCGGTGTCCACAGGGGTCTTCGTGGTTGAATGGCCGCGCCGTCCCTCGCGTCTATCTGGCTGCCGCCCAGCGCCCAAGGCGCCCCAAGGAGAACTCATGAAGGCTCGCACCCGTCGCACCCTGTTTCTGACCCTGGCCTTGATGGTGGCCGGCTCCTCGCTGGCCGCCGCGGACGATCACGGCCGCGGCCGTGGTCGCGACCGCAACCGCACCAAGCGCCCGGTCGTCGTCGTCCAGCCCCCGAACGTCGTGGTCCGCCCGCCGACCGTGGTGGTGCGTCCGCCGATCGTGCAGCCGCCGATCGTCGTGGCCCGGCCGCAGCCGCCGATCGTCGTCGGGTACCCGACCGCGGCTCCGCCGCCGATCCGCGCCGAGAATCCCGGCCGCGCGCGCCGCGGCAAGATCTGGATCGAGGGCCGCGCCGCCGCCGGCGCCGGTGATGGAGCAGCAGCGCCCGCGCGCGGGCTACGTGTGGGTGACGGGCAACCACGTCTGGCGCGACGGCGGCTACGTCTGGGCGCCGGGCCACTGGGAGCGTCAGCGGGCCGGGCGCGCCTGGGTCGGTGGGCAGTGGTCGCTCCAGGGCGATCACTACGTCTGGATCGAGGGCGGCTGGCGCTGAGCCTGGTCGCCGTCACGGCGCCGCGACGTAGCGCGGCTCGGCATCGCGGGCGGTGACGGTCATCCGGCCCGCGTCGAAGCGCGGGTCGGCGACCACGATCCAGGCGGCGGCGCCCGCGGCGATCGCCGCCGCGCCCGGGGTCCCGCGCGGCACCTCGATGATCCAGCCGGTCGCGGCGTCGCCGATCGCGAACCGGCCGGCGCCGAGGTCGGCGCCGACGACGACCCGGGCGACGACGACGACCCCGCTCGGCCACAGCCACCGACCCGCGGCCGCGGCCGCGTCCAGATCGGCGGCGTTGACGTGCACGGGCGCCAGCGTGGCCTTGGCGGTGATCCGCGGCGGTCGCGCGATCGCCGCGACCAGCGACGGCATACGCAGCGCGCCGCGCCAGCTCGTCGGCAGCTGCGCGACCTCGTCGGGCGGCACCGCGCTGTTGTCGCACACGATCGCCAGCGCGCCGACGGCCAGGGGGGTCTCGGCGGTGCGCATGACGCGGTGGGTGCCGGCCACGCCGCGCACCTCGATCAGGTCGACGTCCCGCGGCAGGCCGGTGAAGCCGTCGGTGATCGTCGCGCGCTCGGACCGCACGACCGGCCCCCAGTCGGCCCGGTGCCACGCGGCGAGCGCCGGGTCGGGCTGGCGCGGATCGATCGGCAGGCGGCACCAGGTCGCGACCGCGGCGTCGAGCGCGGTGGTCGAGCGCGGCGCGCGGCGCGCGGACACCGGGGGTGGCGTCGCGGGCGAGGGTGGCGAGGGTGGCGAGGACGTCGAGGGTGGCGAGGGTGTCGAGGCCGTTGCGCGCTGGACGCGCGGGTTGGTCGCCGGGCCCGCGTCGACCGCGGCCGCCGGCTCCACCGGTTCTCCCGGCGCGTCGGGCGCCACGGGCGGCGCCGCGGCGCCGGCGTCGAGCGCGACCACGACGTCTCCGCGCGCGATCTCGGTCGGCGGCGGCGCCACCCGCGCGCGGCACGGCCGCACCGCCACCACGACCGCCATCGCCACCGCGGTCGCGGCGCCCAGGGCGATCGCGCGGGTCCGGCCGCGCCGCGGCGCCAGGGCCGCCACCAGCGCGGTCATCGACGGGAACCGATCGGCGGGCTCGGCCGCGAGGCCGCGCCGCAGCGCCGCCGCGACCGCGCGATCCGCGGGGCCGCGCCCGGCCGGGCCGCGGCCGATCGCCAGGATCTGCGCGCCGACGGTGTCGGCGGCGAACGGCGCCTGCCCGGTCAGCACCTCCCACGCGGTCGCGCACAGCCCGAACTGATCGGCGCGCGCGTCGACCGCGCGCCCCAGCAGCTGCTCGGGTGCGGCGTAGCCCAGCGTCCCGAGCGCGCGGGTCGTCGCCGGCACGTCGCCGGCGCTGTCGTCATCGTCGGGCGCGATCGCGCCGGCCAGGCCGAAGTCGCTCACGACCACGCGGCCGTCGCGCGCGATCAGCAGGTTCTCGGGCTTCACGTCGCGGTGGATCACGCCGGCCGCGTGGGCGGCGGCCAGGCCCCGGCCCGCGTCGACGAGGATCGCGCGGGGCTGCGCCGCGCCGGCCCGGTCGCGAGGTGCGCGCAGCGCGTGACGCCGTCGACCAGCTCCATCGCCAGGTAGGCTCGTCGCCGTCGTCGCCGACGTCGCAGATCTGGCACACGTTGGGGTGGTTGAGGCGGGCCAGCGCCCGGGCCTCGCGCCGCAGCCGGGCCCGCAGCTCGGCGTCGTCGCCGCGCGCGCGCACCAGCTTGAGCGCGACCGCGCGATCGAGCTCGGGATCGTGGCCGCGCAGCACCACGCCCATGCCGCCGCGCCCGAGCACGCCGTCGACGCGGTAGCGGCCGAGGTGCTCGTCGGCCACGACCCGCTCGGGCGCCAGCGTCGACAGCGCGATCCGGCATGGGCCGCAGTGATCGACGTGGTCCTCGAGGGCGCGCGCCGGGCGTCGTCGAGCGCGCCGTCGGCGAACCGCAGCAGGTCGTCGTCGCTGGGGCACGCGGCGCTGGTCACGGCGGCGGGGTCTCGCGCAGGAGGCGGGTCAGGCTCAGCTCGAGCTGGCTGTCGATCGCGCGCAGCGCGCTGTCGAGCTCGGTCGGGCGCAGGCGCAGGGCCGCGACCAGCTCGCGCCGGGTCTGCCGGGCGATGCGATCGCGCGCGTCGGCCAGCCAGCGCGCCGCGGTGGCGCGGTGGACCCGGTACAGCCCGGCCAGCTCGTCGAGCGTGACCCCGTCGAGGACGGTGTGGCGCAGCAGGTTGCGGGCGCGGCTGTCGAGCGTCGCCAGCGCCGCGGCCACGGCGCGCTCGAGCTGCGCTCGCAGATCGCCCTGGAGCTGCGCGCGGGCCGGGTCCGGCGCCGGGTCGGCCCAGTGATCGATCACCGCCGCGTCGAGCGGCAGCTCGCGCCGGGTGCGGCCGGCGGCGCGCACCGCCATGCGCGCGGCGCTGATGCGCACCCACGCGCGCAGATCGCCGTGGCCGCCGTAGTCGGCGATGCGCGGCCGCGCGCCCACGAACAGGTGGACGCGCAGCGCCTGCAGCGCGTCGGCCGCGTCGAGCCGCGCCCGCGCCAGGCCCCGCATCACGTCCGGCACGATCTCGCGCTCGAACACCGCGAGCGCGGCCGGGTCGCCGTGCGCGAGCGCCGCGGCCAGGAACAGATCGGCGCCGCGCAGCCGCGCCAGCGCCGCGGGATCGTCGTCGGGCAGGCGCGCCGCGACGTGGGCGCAGTAGCCGGCGTCGTCCAGCGCCGCGTCGGGCACCCGGGCCCGGCCGGCCGCGAGGTGCTCGGCCAGGACGCGGTCGGCGTCGGCGGGCAACGCCAGCGCGCGCCCCTCGGCGGCGGCGACGACCAGCGCGGACAGGGACGACACCGGCCGAGCGTAGCCGACCCGGCGCGCCCGCGTGCGGTCATGGCCGCACCGGCACCGGGCGCGGGTACCACTCGATCGTGCAGCGCGCGTCGGCGACCAGGTCGGCGACCAGGAACACGACGCACACCGTGGCGCCGGTCTCGACCTCGTCGTCCCAGGCCTGGCCGCCCTCGAAGTGATGCACGGTCGAGCGCCGCGGCGTGCGGTAGCCGAGCTCGAGCTGGTAGCGCGAGTCGGTCGAGATCGCCGTCCGCTGGGCCGGTCCGAGCGACGCGCGCACGTCGGCCTCGGTCATGCCGGCGACCACGTCGCCGTCGGAGATCGCCGCGCGGATCTGGGCCGGCCGGTCCGGATGCGCCGCCAGGTACGCGGTCCGGCGCTCGGCCGCGGTCGGCGGCGTCGGCGCGGTCGGCCGCAGCAGCACGCAGCCCGTGGTCGCGAGCGCGAGCGCCAGCGCACACGCGGCGGAGGTCACGGCCCACCGCCGTCGATGCGGTAGATCGGCCCGGTCGCGCCGGTCGCGCCCGAGGTGCTCGTCAGCCCGAGCACGTGGATCGCGCCGGTGTCGAGCCAGGTCGGCTGGCGGAAGTCGATCCGCAGCCCCGGGTCGGCCGGCGCCAGCGCCAGCGGCGCGAGCGCGTCGGTGGCGAGGTCGAGGCGGAACACGCCGACCTGCCCGAGGTACACGACCTGCCCCTTTGCGCAGCGCCGCGGCGCCGTCGAGGTGGTGCCCGGTCGTGAAGAACGGCACGACCGGGGCGTGGCGCGCGATGATCGCGCCGACGTCGACCGGCGTCGTCGCGCGCGCCGGCAGCCACAGGAGCGCCGCGGCGGTCTCGACCAGGAGCCCGCTGGGATCGATCGAGATCGCGCCCACCGCCTCGGTCGTGGCCCGCACCCAGGTCGCGGCGCCGGTCGCCAGCTCGACCCGCCAGACCCGGCCGGCCTCGACCACGACCGCGAGGCCGAGCGCGACGCCGACCGCGTCGACCCGCGCCAGCGTCGGCTGGGTGTCGGCCAGCGCCAGCACCTCGACCGGCCCGGGCGCGGCCGCGGTCGGGCGCCACCGGGACAGCACCGGCCCGGCGCCGAGGTCGCGCGCGAGCCAGACCGCGTCGCCGTCGAGCGCGATCGGCCAGGTGCGGCGCTCGTCGGCGGGCGCCGGCACCACCAGCTCGCCGACCGCGGCCGCGGGTGCGTCGGCCCGCCACGCCCGGACGACCATCTCGTCGCCGCGCGGCACCGACGTGACGATCAGCGCCGACGACACCAGCACGGCGACCCCGTCGGGATCGCCGAGATCGATCGCGTAGTCGAGGCGCGCGCCGGTGGTGTCGACGCGCGCGTGCAGGCTCGCGACGCCCTGGTGATCGATCCAGTACAGGCGATCGGCCGCGGGCAGGAGCGTGTACGCGCCGGCCGGGGCGATCTCGGTCCGCTGCGCCGCCAGCTCGGCCGCGAGGGCGCGGTACCCGGCGAGCGGATCGGCCGGCGGCGCGTCGACGGCGTCGTCGGCGACCAGCACGCACGCGGTCAGCGGCACCAGCGCCAGCGCGGCGCGCGCGATCACCGACACTGGTCCACCTTCACGTAGCGGCGCGCCAGGCAGCTCGTGTACTCGCGGCACGACGACGGCTGGTCGGGCGTGCCGCACCGCACCAGCAGCGGGAAGCACTGCGCGCAGTCGGCGTGGGCGCGCTCGCGCTCGCGCGCGGCGGCCTCGGCGAACCCGGCCTCCTCCTCGGCGGCGCGGCGCGCGACCTCGGCGGCGTCGATCGTCCGCACGAACACCTGCACCAGCGCGCGGCCGCTGCCGAGCGCGCGCCCGGGCCCGACCGCGAGCTCGACCGGTCCATCGACGAGCTGGCACCCCGCCGGTCCGGCGACCGTGCGCTGGCGGCGGTCGAGGCGCGGCGCCAGGCTGTTGACCGCGCCGACCTTGCGCGCGTCGGTGCGGGTTACGCTCAGCGTCGACAGCGCCGGGCTCAGCCGGGCGTCGTCCTCGAGCGCGAGCTGCAGCGCGAAGCACTGTCCGCGCTTCGCCGCCACGGTGAACGGCGCCCCGGCCGCGAGATCGATCGCGATCGGCGCGCCGCTCGGCCGGTAGTCCGCCAGCGCGGTCGGGCGGTGCTTCAGGAGCTCGGCCGCCGCCGGGAACCGCTCGGTCGAGGTCGCCGCCGACACCCGCACCGCCAGCGCGGTGACGACGTCGTGGCGGTCGTCGAGCAGGTAGATCAGGTTGGCGCCGTGGCGCCCGGCCTCGGCGCGGGCCGCCGCCAGCAGCGCGTCCCGGCCGCGGGCGTCGCCCTCCTTGGCCGCGACCGCGCCGAGCAGCCGGTGCGGATCGTCGGCGGTCGGGAAGCCCGGATCGATCACCAGGCGCTGGCCCGGCCGGTCGCCGGCCGCCGGATCCCAGCGCAGCCCGTCGGGGAGCTGCTCGGCGCGCGCGACCACCATGACGTCGTCGGCGGCGACCGGCGGCGCGTCGCCGACCCCGCTGGCGGACTGGTAGTCCGTGGTGATCGGCCGGCGCGCCCGCAAGAACAGGCAGCCGGTGACGGTGGTCGCGGCGAGGGCGAGGGCGGCCAGGCGCAACCAGCGCGGGCCAGGGCAGGGTCGGTTCGGTTCCATACCCTCCGAGACCGCTCGCCCCGCGACCGTCGCATGAAATCGACATGGCCCGTCGCCGGCCGCGCGCGCGCTACTTCGCGAGCACGGCGGTGGTCGCGCCGGCGGCCGCGAGCGCGGCGGTCAGGTCGAGCTCGACCTTCTGGTCGACCATCATCATCTCGCACAGGTCGGCCTCGGGGTCGAAGCAGACCGTGACCGGCATCGGGCTGGCCTTGCCGTAGACGACCGTGTAGACCGGCCGCGTCGGACAGCCGCCGCCGCGCGAGCGCACGAAGCTCAGCTTCGCCCCGTCGAGCTTGATCGGCACGTCGGTGACGCGGTCGGTGCCCTTGGCGCACGTCGCGCCCTCGACGAGGACCTGCCAGCCCGATCCCGCGCCGCCGCCGCCGTTGGCTCCGACGCCCGCCGGATCATCCGGTCCGATCGGGTCCCGATCCGATCCCGATCCGGGTCCTGATCCGTCGATCCGGGTCCCGATCCGATCCCGGATCCGGGTCGATCCGATCCGATCCGGATGCCGAGCCCGATCCGGATGCCGAGCCCGATCCCGATCCCGATCCGGATGCCGAGCCCGATCCCGATCCGGATGCCGATCCCGATCCGGATGCCGATCCCGATCCCGCTCCGGATGCCGAGCCCGATCCCGCCGCCATCCCCGCATCGGCGCGACTGCCGCCGCCACCCGTGCTGCTGCTGTCTTGCTGCTTGCTCTTGCACCCCGCGACAGCGACGAGGACCGAGAGACTCACCACGTACATCGTTGCCTTCATGTCGCCGGTTCGACGACCCCGCGGGCGCCAACCTTGGGTCGATCGCGCTCGGGAATATCGTCGCCGCGCCGCCCGTTCGTCGCCGCCCAGCCGCGCCGCCCGTTCGTCGCTGCCCAGCCGCGCCGCCCGTTCGTCGCTGCCCAGCCGCGCCGCCCGTTCGTCGCCGCCCAGCCGCGCCACGCCGCGCCGCGCCATCACCGCCGCGCCCCACCGCCGCGCCATCACCGCCGCCCCACCGCCCGCGCGCACCATATCGACCGGGCTCGTCGCTATCCGCGCGCGCGCGACCTCGCGCGCGCGGCGCGTTACGCCGCCGCCACCAGCACCTCGCGCTTGTTGCTGTGGTCCGGCGAGCTGACGACGCCCTGCTTCTCCATCTCCTCGACCAGCCGCGCGGCGCGGTTGTAGCCGATGCGCAGCTGGCGCTGCACCCACGAGATCGACGCGTTGCGGGTCGAGCACACGACGTTGACCGCCTTGTCGTACATCTCGTCGTCGACCTTGCTGCCGCCGCCGCCCGCGGCCGCGCCGCCGTCGCCCTCGGCGTCCTCGTCGCGCGGCTTGAGGATGTCGAGGTTGTAGACCGGGCGGCCCTGGGTCTTGAGGAACCCGACGACGCGGTGGATCTCCTCCTCGTCGACGTAGCAGCCGTGGAAGCGGGCCGGCGCGGCGCCGCGATCCGAGAACAGCATGTCGCCGGCGCCCAAGAGCGCCTCGGCGCCGCCCTGATCGAGGATCGTGCGCGAGTCGATCTTCGACGTGACGTGGAACGCGATCCGCGACGGGAAGTTGGCCTTGATCAGGCCGGTGATCACGTCGACCGACGGCCGCTGCGTCGCGAGGATCAGGTGGATGCCGGCGGCGCGCGCCTTCTGCGCGATGCGGGCGACCGAGGTCTCGACCTCCTGGGCGCGCACATCATCAGGTCGGCGAACTCGTCGATGACCACGACGATGTACGGCAGGCGCACGGCCGGCTCGCTCATCGGCGCGTGCTCGCCGGTGATCTCGACGTGCTCGATCTGATCGTCGTCGACGTCGACCGCCGCGCCGATCGCGGCCTCGGCGGCGTCGGCCGCGCGCCGGAGCTGCTCGGCCTCCCACTTGGCGCGGGCCTTGCCGATCTTGTCGTTGTAGCCGCTGATGTCGCGGACGCCGGCGTGCGCCAGCAGGTCGTAGCGGCGCTCCATCTCGTCGACCGCCCAGCGCAGCGCCAGGTTGGCCTTCTTGGGATCGGTCACGACCGGCAAGAGCAGGTGCGGGATGCCCTCGTAGATCGAGAGCTCCAGCATCTTGGGGTCGACCATGATGAAGCGGACGTCCTCGGGCGAGACGAGTACAGCAGGCTCGAGATCATCGCGTTGACCGCGACCGACTTGCCCGAGCCGGTGGTGCCGGCGACGAGCAGGTGCGGCATGCGCGCCAGGTCGACGACGGCGGGCGCGCCCTCGATGTCCTTGCCGATCGCCATCGGCAGCTTGGCCTGGTGCGCCGGAAGATCTCGTCGGCGACGATCTCCTTCATGAACACCTTCTCGCGGGTCTTGTTGGGCACCTCGATGCCGACCGCGGCCTTGCCGGGGATCGGCGCGACGATGCGCACGCGCAGCGCCTCGAGCGCCATCGCGAGGTCGTCGGACAGGTTCGCGATCTTGGCGACGCGGATGCCCGGCGCCGGCGCGAACTCGTACATCGTCACGACCGGGCCGGGCCGGATCGCGACCACCTCGCCCTTGACCCCGTAGTTCTCGAGGGTCTTGGTCAGGCGCGCCGACAGCTCGAGCATGTAGGTCTTGTCGAGCTGGTTCTGGCCGGCGGCGTCGTAGTTGAGCAGGCCGATCGCCGGCAGCTGGTAGGCGCCGTCGCCGAGCTTGACGAAGCCGCGCTCGCTCTCGGCGGCCTTCTCCTTGGCCGCCATCTCGGCCTTGTCGGCGTGCTTGAACCGCGGCTCGACGATCAGCGACGCCGGGCCGTCGGCGGTCGGCGCCGTCGCCACCGCCAGGGACGCGCCGCCGAGCGGGGCCGCGCTGCCCCGGGCCGCGCGCGTCGGCGGCTCGGCGATCAGCGCCAGCTCGCTGGTCTCGACGTCGTCGACGATCTCGATCTTGGGCTTCTTCTTCTTGGCCGCGACCTCGGGCAGCGACACCACGTCGGCCATCGGCGGCAGATCGACCTCGGTCGTCGCCGGCTCGCGCTTCTTCTTCTTGCGCTTGCCCGCGACCTCGGCCTCGTCGTCGGGCACGGCCGTGGTCATGCGCTCGGTGTCGCCGGCGAACGCGGCGTTGGGCACCGTGCGATCGACGATGATCGGCTCGGGCAGCTCGCCGTCGGCGACGGCCAGCGGATCGTCGCCGTCGTCGACGAGGTCGTCCTCGTACTCGTCGCGGTCGCGCTCGGGCAGGATCGCGCGGGTGACCTCGGCGACGAACTTGCCGCCGCCGCGGGCGCCGGTGGCCAGCGACCGCCCGGTGGCGCGGGCGCCGATGCCGATCCAGCCCAGCACCTGGCGCATCCGCAGCGGCGTCGCGATGATCACCGCGATGAACAGCCCGACCAGCGCCAGGAACGCGGTGCCCGCGGTCGAGATGAGCGCGCGCGACACCTCGGCCAGGTCCTCGCCCAGCCCGCCGCCCGGGCCGATGCCGGCGATGCGGTAGGTGGGCACCGCGAGCTGCAGCAGGACCGCGATCGCCAGCGCACCCAGCGGGACACCGACGGCGAGCTGCCACGGGATCAGCGGGCGCTTCTCCATGAGCGACCGCACCGCGGCAGAGATCGCCATGATCACGAGGGCATAGCTGCCCAGGCCGGCGATCTTGTAGACGAGCGCAGCGACGCTGCGCCCGAACGGGCCCATGACCAGCGCGTGCGCCTGGAGCGAGAGCATCGCCAGGAGCACGAACAGACTGGCGCCGAGCGCCAGGATGCCTGCGACCTCCCGGCCGCGGGTGCCGTCGGAGGTGCGCTTGTTGGGCGTCGGAGCGGAGAACTTCTTGGGCAGTGGCTTGTTGGCCATGGTACCTCGGGGAGGACTTTATCCTACATGTAAGATCCGGTAGGGCAAGTTTCTGGTGGCGCCCGATCGTCCCGAGTTCACGGGGGATTTTTTCGCCACCGGGGAACCGCGGCGGAGCCCGCAAGGTCGATCCGGCCCAGACCTGGTGTTATGTTCCGCGCATGCGACACGTCGGAACGTTGGTCGTCCTGGCCTTGGTCCTGGGCGGGCTGGGCTGTGCGGGCAAGCAGGTGCCCCAGCACAGCGGGTACAAGGGCAAGAAGCCGACCCCGTGGACCAAGGCCAAGGCCATCGAGCTCGATGACGAGAACAAGGCCAAGGTCTCCGGCGAGCTCGACTACGCCGAGTACAAGCGCGCCAAGTGGTACTCGCTGGCGCTGCCGGGCTCGGGCACGCTCGACCTCGACTTCGAGGCCGTGCCCGGCGGGGACGCCGACATGGACGTCGCGTTCGAGGTGTTCGACCCCAACAACAAGGTGCTGGTCCGCGCCGACGCCGACGCCGACGACGTCAACGAGCAGAAGAAGCAGCGCAAGCTCGAGGACCTCGACGAGGGCACCTACCTCATCCACGTCTACCTGCAGGGCCGCCTCGACACGGCCGACTTCGATCTCAAGCTGAAGTTCACGCGGGGCCAGCGCCCGCGGAAGTCCGACTTCCCGGCGCAGGTGCCCTTCCCGGACGAGCTGGCCGCGGTGCCGCCGGTCGACGACACCCCCAGCAAGGCGCCCGAGCCGACCTGCGGCGTGAAGGGCAAGCCGCGCTGCAAGCCCCGCTGTGGCGTGCCCGGCAAGCCGTCGTGCTCGAAGCCGCCGCCGCCGCCGCCGCCGTGTGGCGGCTCCGGCCAGCCGCCGTGCAAGCTGCCGCCGCTGGCGGCGTCGATCACCAACGTCGATCCCGATCCGTCGGGCTCGCGCATCACGATCGCCGCCGGCACCGCCGACGGCGTCACCAACGGCATGCGCGGCAGCGTGCCGGGCGTGAAGGGCTCGAGCTTCTCGGTCTCGGGCTGCACCGCGCAGCGCTGCTCGGCCGTCGTCAAGGCCGCGGTCGACGACGTGCGCAGCGCTGGCGAGGTCCGGATCACGCGCTGAGCGGTCGGGGCGGGGCGTCGCCGGGCCAGGCAGGTGCAGGGCCTCCGAGGCCCGCCGGACAGGGGCGGCGCCTTCGGGCGGCAAGCCCGACGAGCCTCGCCTGCGAGACCTCCGCGACGCGCGCCGCGCGACGCGCGCCTCCCCGCGCGTAGATCCGGCGCTGCGCGTCTAGAACGACGAGCCGGGCTCGAGCAGGAACGCCTGCTCCTCGGCGGTCGAGGCTCGGCCCAGGATCTGGTTGCGGTGCGGGAAGCGGCCGAAGCGCCGGATGATCACCCGGTGACGCTCGGCGAAGTCGACCGCCTCGGCTGCGCCGGCGACGTCGGCGAACAGCGCCACGCACGCGTCCTGGTCGGTCAACGCCTCGCTGTGCATGTACGGCAGGTACAGGAAGTCGCGCGCCGCCGCCGGCACGGCGCGGTCGAACCCGCGCGCCACCGCGTCCTTGGCGGCGGCCAGGGCCTGCGCGTCGCTGGCGTACATCGCCGGCGTGCCGCGGAACATGTGCCGGCTCAGCTGATCGAGCACGACGACGTACGCCACCGCGCCGCGCGCCGTCGCGCGCCAGGCCTCGTGGGCGCCGTCGACGACCGCGCGGTGCAGCGGCGCGAACTGGGCGGTCAGCGCGGCGTCGAACGCCGGGTCCTTGCGCCACCACCGCGCCACCACCGCGGGGGCCGCCGCGCCGGCGTCGTCGAGCTCGCCGAACCAGGTCGTCCACAGCTCGTCGATCGCCATGGCCCGATGCTGCCACGGGCGGCCGCCACGCGCGCGCCCTCGTCGACGGGGTCCCCGCGCGCGCCACGCCGCCGCACGAGGCGGGCGGGCCGCCACGCGCGCGCCCTCGTCGATGGGGTCCCCGCGTGCGCCACGCCGCCGCGCGAGGCGGGGGGGCCGCACGGGTGCCATCGCTGGTTAGCCGCGCAGGCATCCGGATCGGGCCCGGCTGGCGAAAGCTGCGGCCATGCGTACTCTCGGACTGGTCCTGGCCGGAAGCCTCCTCGCCGCGCCCGCCGTCGCCGGCCCGCTCCAGGCGCCGATCGTCGGCGGGACCACCGCCACCGTCGGACAGTTCCCGACCACCGTCGCGCTCGAGCTCGGCGGCGGCCTGTGCACCGGCACGCTGCTCAACCAGGACTGGGTGCTGACCGCGGCCCACTGCATCGACCCGGCGGTCCTCGGTCAGAGCCAGGCGCAGATCACCGCCAGCCTCCGGGTCCACTTCGACACCGTCAACATCTTCACCTCGGCCGGCATCGTCGTGCGCGCCACCGAGATCATCAAGCACCCGCTGTTCAACGTGAACGCGCTCGGCACCCACGACATCGGGCTCATCCGCCTGGCGACGCCGGTGACCGACCGCGCCGCGGTGCCGATCATCCTCGACGCCGCCAAGGTCCCGCTCGGCACCGAGCTGCAGCTCGTCGGCTTCGGCGCCACCAGCCGCACCAACCCGTCGACCGCCGGCGTCCTGCGCCTGGTCGATCAGACCTCGGTGTCGTGCTCGTTCGTCGGGCTGTCCGACGCGTCGCTGATCTGCTGGTCGCAGACCAACGGCCGCGGCAAGTGCGAGGGCGACTCGGGCGGCCCGTCGTTCGCGATGATCGAGGGCCAGCTGGCGCAGGTCGGCATCGCGTCGTTCGCCGATCAGCAGTGCGCGCAGCTCGGCGCCGACACCCGCATCGCCGCCGAGACCGCGTTCCTGTACGAGCACGTGCCGGCGCTGCAGTGCGCCGCCGACGGCGCCTGCGCCGCCGCGTGCGGCCAGGGCGCGCTGCCGGCCGATCCCGACTGCGGCTGCGACGCCGATCACCCCTGCCCCGACGGCCACGAGTGCTTCCAGGAGGCGTGCATCGTCGCGCCGTTCGCGCCCGGCGGCGTCGGCAGCGAGTGCGCCGACGGCACCGACTGCCAGTCGGGCGTGTGCGCGGCGTCCGGCGATCAGTCGCTGTGCGTGCTCGCGTGCACCGCCGGCGCCGACGACGCGTGCCCCTCGGGCTTCAGCTGCCGCGAGGCCGCCGGCGGCGGCGGCGGGGTGTGCTGGCCGTCCGACGACAGCGGCGGCTGCTGCAGCACCGGCGGCGGCGGCGGCGCGGCGACGTCGCTGGTCGGGCTCGCCCTCGTGGCGTTCGGTCTGCGCCGCCGGCGGCGGTGAAGCTCGGTCGCGGCTGCCGTGCCGGGGACTTGCCGGTGGCGGTGATCTCGGCCGCAACTCCGTGCCCGGGGGCGTTCCGGTGGCGGTGATCTCGGCCGCCGCTCCTGCGCTGGGGGGCTTGCCGACGCCCGCGGTCTGAGGCAGGGTGCGACCCATGGAAACCGACCAGACCGAGACCGCTGCCCCCAAGACCCCCGGCTCGGCCCGCTACGGCGAGCTCAAGGCCCTCGTCGCGGCCATGGAGGCGGACTTCATCAAGTTCTACAACGACGGCAACAAGGCCGCCGGCACCCGCGTCCGCGGCGCCATGCAGGACCTGAAGAACTTCGCCCAGCAGGTCCGCACCGAGGTGCAGGCGCTCAAGAACGACGGCAAGGCCTGAGCCTCGCCCTGCCCGCGCGCTGCTCCCAGCCTGTGACCGCCCCGCGGTCGCGGTAGCTCGAGCGCTCGCGGCAAGCCTCTCTTAGCCTGGGCCGCCGGTCGGCCCAGCGGCGCCGCCGTTGTGGCGCCTGGGTGCGTCGCGGCGCGCCTTGCGGCGCGGCGCGCGATGGCGATGGCCGCCAGGCGTTGATCGCCGCTGTGCTGGCCGCTGCCTCCGCGGCCGGCGCGCCGCCCAGGCTCCGGTTCCGACGCTGGTTCCGGTTTCGGCCCTGGTGCCGGCCCGGTTCCGGTTCCGGTTCCGGTTCCGGCTCCGCTCCCGCGCCGCGCCCGCGCCCGCGCCCGCGCCCGGCTCCCGCGCCCACTCGGGCTCCAGCGGCGCCGACCTGCGATCTCGCGGGGTCACGTCGAGCATCGAGAATTCTCACGCGGAGACGCAACTCCTGGACGTGGCGGCCGATAGGCCGCCCACAACCAGAGGTGTCTCAATGTTCGAACGACAGGTTCCGAAGGCGTCCGCCAGTCGAGTCGCCGCCACACCACGACGACTGCGGGCGTGTCTCGCCGCCGCGGTGGTGGTCACACTCGCCTCGCCAGTGCTCAGCCAGGCGCAGCTCGCGCCCGGGTCACACCATGCAACTGTCGGGGAAGGCGCTGGACTGGGGCCGTCGGTGTCGCCGACCGGCGGCTTCGCCACGCGCGTCCCGCTCGACCTGCCACCGGCCCGCGGACCGCTTCCGATCCCGCTGGCGGTCGTCTACACGGGGCTGACGCGGGCCGGCGCCGCGGGCGCAGGCTGGGACGTGCCGGTGAGCTACGTCGCCTGGCAGCACCCCGAGCGCAACCGACCGATGGCGAGCGCGGACGACGGCACGACTCCACCACGCCTCATGCTGGCGCTCGACGGAGCACCCCAGCGCATGGTCCCCGCCAATAGCGCTGGCACTCGCTACGTCCCGGTAGTTGCGTCGGAGTATCAAGAACTCACGAAGGTGGGCGCCGAATGGCGCCTGAAGACCTTGGGGAACCTCGAGTACGTCTTCCAGGCCCACGGAGCGGAAGGCACGCTCTGGCTCCTCACCGACATCAATGACCTGGTCGGCACCGACCACGTCCACGTCGACTACGACACGGGGGAGGGGCTCGGGCTCTGCCGGCCCGACCTCCACGTCACCAAGATCTCATACGCCTACAACGACGAGAAGACCCCGCTCTACGAGGTCGACCTCGCCTACGACGGCTGGTGGCGAGCCGACGGGGCCGTGGGGACGGTCTGCGACAGGCGGCCGGGCGAGACCGCGGCGGTCTTCGACCGCTCTGCCGACGACATGCTGCCGACTGACCGGTCGACGATCGTCACATCGATCGCGGTCAAGGCGCGAAACAACCTCGACCGGAAGTCGCTGCCGAAGGTCATCCGAAGCTACGAGCTCAAGTACGCGCCTGACCTCGACACCGACAAGCCCCGCTTGAGCGTAGTTGTCTTCCATGGCGAGGACGGGGTCGGCTCCGAGCCCGTGGCGACGTACGACTACGGCTCGCTCGCCAGACCGGACGAGAAGATTCACTTCGGAGAGCCGGTCAAGGTCCCCCGATCGGCCAACCTTCCGGCGACGTACGCTGATGACCTATCGGCCAACGAGACCAAGGTTGAGCCCCTGCAGAATCCATCTGACCGGTGGGACAGCGCCAGGCTCGAGACGACGCTCGCACGCCACATGATCCGTGACTTCACGGGCGACGGCGTGCCGGACGAGCTGTGGAAAGACGGCGACCGCTGGCACATGGCAAGAGGCCTGGTGACCCGAGACGGCGCTCGTCTCGATGGCCCAGAGGTGACTTGGGACGAGCCTGCCGAGCTGTCAGAGACGACAACATTCCGCTTTCTGGAGCCCGCGAACCACCAGGGCGACGCCCACGAGATGGGCATCGTGACCGAGACCTGGACCCAGTTCATGGACTGGAACGGAGACGGTCGCCTCGACGTGATCGACGCGCGAGGCGGGCAGAGTGAGAGTCAATGGCGCGTCTGGATCAACGAGGACGATGGCCAAGGCGGCGTGCACTGGCGTGCCACCCAGGTCTCGGTCTTCATGTTCCGCGCCTACCAGTACACCGTTGGTCTGGACAACATCCTCGACTCTCTCCGAGGTCGGCTCTTCCCCGCTGACCCATGGCACCACTGGGCGCGCTGGAAGAACACGCCCCTGGGGCGAACGCGCAGCTGGCCGAGAGTCGTGTCCTATAAGTGCCGAGACCGTCGCTGTGAGCCGGGGCAGTCGCAGGGCGACGTCGACCTGGGCATTCCGGGAAATTGCAGTGGTCCTGAGGTCGAGTGCCCACAGTACCAGGACTACAAGATGACCTTCGGTAGCGACACCTGGACCGAATGGTCGGTGAAGGACATGAACCAGGACGGCTATCCGGATCTCGTGTCCGAGGACAGGGTGGTTGGCGTGTGTGATGGTCGCGATGCTCCGGATATGCCCCGTGACGCCGCTCATCCATGGACGCAGCAGTATTCGCTGGGCTACTTCTACCAGCGGGTCGCCACCCCCATTCCGAACGGCTGTCGTTTCTGCCGTGCTCGAGCACCACGAGCGGATCGCATCCTATGGTGTTCTACAACCGCCTGGGCGCATTCGTCGAGTTCGACATGACGCCAGCGATGCCAACACGGTGGACAATGCCGACGCTCGCGGGCTTGTTTCATCTCGAGCGTTGGTTCGGCGGCGCGGACACGGACCAGGCGGTTTGGGTGAACGGCATCGACGGGCCATATCTGGCGGCGCTCGCCGCGTGGAGGACCTCGTCCTGGCAGACTGTCCGGCTTGCTGATCGGACCGCCTCGGGCCGCCTGCGTTCGACTGAGTACCGCGACATCTCATTTGGCGGTGACCGCTATATAAATGATCGTGTCGACAAGTGCCTTGATTCGCCGGGGGCGGAGTTCTCTGACAAGCAGAGCGTCGGATACATCGACGTGAACGGCGACGGGGTTGTTGACGACCTGGGCCCCGATGGTACCTGGATCAACTCCGCTACGGGCCACGGGCTGCGTCGCTGGCTGACCGCCGATACCGGCCTGGGCGTGCCGATCTCGGAGTCAGTCGGTCGCTGCGACGAGAGCGCAGAGGTTGTTGCGGCCTTGACGGACCTCGATGGCGACGGCCTGCCCGACATCCTCCGCGTCCAGGACCAGCTGTTGACCATGGAGTCGATGGTCCCCGGCGCGGGCGACGATCTGCTGGCGGTAGGCCGCCTGCGCATGATCACGAATGCGCAGGGCGCGGTGACCACCATCGGCTACGCCAACGCTAAGATCGACCGTGTCACGGCCCACGCCGTGCCGTTCCCAGAGATCGTGGTCAGCTCGGTCCGGACGCGCGTCGTCGACGGCTCGGCCCAAGATGACGCCACGACGTACTACCGCTACGGCGGTGCGAGCTACGTGTACGACGGCAAGTCCGCCCGCTGGGTGTTCCCTGGGTACCGGCGCCACCTGGTGCTGGCCGGGCGGTCGATCGTCAAGGCCGGCGAACCGGTCGTCAGCGGCGTCCTGACGGCGTCCGACTTCGACCCGACCGCGCCGGCGGGTTCCGATTTCACGACCGTGGCGACCGCGAGTCGCTTGCGCGTCGTGTCGCACGCCGAGGAGACTTCGACCCCGAGGACCTCGACCTGTACCTGACGCCTGGCTCGGTCACGCCGTTCGCATCGACGGAGCTCACCTACGGCGTCCAGGCCCGGCCGGCGTCGTTCGAGGGCGCTGGCGTGCCGGCCCTTCGCTGGGACTGCGGCGACTACTTCGACGGCGCGGCCTTCTTGTCGCCCGAGACGTGCACGGCCAATGGGGTCGTCTACCAGGCGTCGAGTAAGACCTGGGAGGGGCGCCGCTGCCGAGCGCCGACAACGTCTACGCCGGGGCGACGGTGCTCGCCGTCGATGCCTGGGGACGCCCGACCTCGACCCGCCAGGACGGCGATCTGCGCCGGACAGACGACGACGTCTGCGTCCACCTCGCGTACGCCAATGGCACGCCGTTTCCATCGGTCGTCACGTCGGTGACGTCCACGGACTGTGGCGTCAGAGAGGGCGCGGAGCACGTCCTCAGCAGGACGCGCTTGCTGTACGACGGACTGCCATTCGGTTCCGGTCGGGCGCGGCCGCGTCTCGGCGCGCCTGGTGGATCGCTTCAGCGACGCCGGCTACCTGGACACGCACCAGGACGCTGCGTTCACCTACGACGCGCTCGGCGAGCTGTCGACGGTCACCTCGACCCGCAGCCTGGGCACGGCGGCGACCCGGACGACCACCTTCGAGTACGACCCGTTCGGCGCGACCGTCACGACCACGACGGTGTCGTCATCGGACGTCGCTGCCAGGTTCGTTCGCACCACCGCCGTCTCGACGTGGCCATCGCTGGGCGCCACCTCGGAGGACCAGTCCGGCATCTCGACCCAGGTTGAGTTCGACGCGCTGGGCCGACCGACCCGCACCGTCGCGGGGGCCGGCGGAACGCACTGGACGCTGTGCCAGGTTCAATACGACGACACGCCGGGGCACCGTCGCGTCATCGCCGAGTCGTTCCCCGGGACCACGCTCACCGGAGCCGAGGCCAACGAGCCTCGGCGGCAACGCGCGGTCACCGTGCTCGACGCGCTGGGCCGGCCGCGGTTCACCCAGGTCGGGCTCGGCGACAGCTACGGCGGCGCGACCGTGGTCTCGGGCCTGGTCGAGCGCGATGAGCTCCGGGCGGGTCGTCTTCGAGGCGGCCCCGTTCGAGTCGAGCCAGAATCCGTTCGATCCCGCGACCATGCCGGTCCATCCCCTACGGCACGACGGCGGTGTTCGACCGGCGCGGACGGGCGGTCCGGTCGGTCGGGGCGACCGGCTACAACGCTACCGCGACCCAGACCTCGGTGGCGGGGAAGGTCTATGTCGCTGAGTCGTCGATCAGCTACTCGGCGGGCAACGCGATCGTCACGTCGTCTGGGCCTGACAGGCACGATCCGGCGTCGGCCCGGTACGGCCAGCGCGATCAACGCGTCCTGACGGCGCTCGGCCGCGAGCTCCAGCGCCTGCGTCGTGATGCTGGGTCGGTCGTGCTCGACAAGGTCGAGCAGGACTGGGACCGCCTCGGGCGCGTCGTCGCGAACCGCCGGTACCCGACCCCGAGCACGACGACCGGGCTCGTCAGCTGGACGACTCAGTACGACTCGCTCGGCCGGGTCCTGCGGATGCAGGAGCCGGGCATGTCGGCCAAGGAGCTCAGCTACGACGAGGACGGGAGCGCGCTCGAGCTGGTGGATGGACGGTACCAAGCGCCGCGCGGCTGGAACCGCTACGACGGCTTCGGGCGGGTCACGCAGCTCGACCTGGTCTCGACCCCATCGGGTGGACCGGACGTCCTCGAGGCCCGCGACATCTTCCACTACGACGAGCACTCCGGGCACGGCCGACCAACCGGCGGCTGGCGCGGCCGGCCTCCGGGGCCGCCTGTCGTGGGTCGAGAACCCGACGGCCGGCAGCGTCTACTATGGCTACGATCCGCTCGGGCGCCAGACGTCGTCGGTCTACAAGTACGCGGGCGTCGCCGGGACGACGTCCCAGACTGTCGAGCTGACGGCGGGCGGCGTGCCCGTGACATTGACGCTCAAGACGCCCGAGACCAACGACACGCTTCGCTACGACTATGACAGCGCGTGGCGCACGACCCAGATCAAGCTGGGTGGCGCAGCGGTCTTCCAGGCCACCTCGATTCTGCCACTGGGGCAGTACCACGCCGTGACGTTCGGCAACGGTGTCAGCGAGTTCTACACGTACGACGCGTTCGGTCGTCACGAGCCGCTCTCCGCGACGATCATGACGGCGAGCGGCGCCTACATGTTCGAGCAGCGGGTCCGCGACGCGATCGGGCGCGTGACCACCGAGTACCACTCGACGCCGACCGGGGGGAGCCTGTTCGTGACGGACTACGACGGGCTCGGCCGGGTGAGCGCGCGCGCGCAGACCGGCGGGGTCCAACCGGGCATCGAGGCCTTTGCCTACGACGGGCTCGGCAACCTGCTGACGCGCATGTCGACGACGGGGTCGGGCAACCCGGAGCTACACGCCGACCGCGAGCGATCCCGATCGCCTGTGTCGGTTCGCGCTGCCGAAAAAGGGGCCCGGCACCGCGTGCCAGTTCACCTACGACGGCGCTGGCAACGTCGCCAGCGACACGTCGACGGGCCAGAGCCGGACGTTCACCTACGACGCGAGCCAGCGCATCACGACGATCGTGCGCGGCGGCAACGTGGTCAAGCTGGCCTACGGCCCGGCCGGCCGGATGAAGACTACGGTCAGCGGCACGAACCCGCGCACGATCTGGAACTTCGGCGGCCTGATCGAGCGCCGGACCCGGACCGACGGCGTGGTGCAGATCGAGCGGCAGGTGCCGGGGCCGCTAGGGACGTTCGTCAGCCTGCGCACGACCTTGACCGCTGCCGGCGCGCCCGGCGCGACCGAGACCATCTACCGCCACGGCGACGGCCGCGCCAACCGCTTCTTCACCCAGGCGGACGGCACGGTCATCCAGGCCACGACCTACGCGGCCTTCGGCAACCTGACGAGCGACAGCGGCGCCGCCGGGCTTACCTACACGGATGATCTTTGGAACGGCGGCGACAACCTGCCCGAGGTGGGCGTCGTCCTGCTCGGGCCGCGGGCCTACGACCCCGCGATCGGCCGCTTCCTCCAGCGCGACCCGATCGCGATCCTGGCGCGGTCGACGACCGCGAACCCGTACGCGTTCTCGTTCAACGACCCGGTGAACCACGCCGACCCGACCGGGCTGAGCGGGGAGTGCGCTGACGGATCGTGTGCCGGGGCCATCGTCAGCTTCAACGCCGGCGCCGCGGGGCTGGGATGCTCTATTCGCTGCTGCACGGCGGCGGCGGCAGCGGCGGAAGCAGCATGCCGGCGGGCGCGTCGTACGGCGCGAGCCAGCTGCATGTGGCAGGGCGTGAACCTGCAAAGAGCGTCGAGATGGGCGCCGCCGAGCGACTGGGGTGGGGGTGCTTCGGTGCGCCCTGCGATAGCGTCTTGGCGGCGTCGCGGCAGACCGCCGATTTTAACCGCGCTCATCCGGCCGAGTGGGTCAGCAGAGTCGCGATCGCGTACGACATCTACAGCTACGTCAGTTGCAGCGCGAACCCTGGGTGTTTCCTGCCGCGACTTGAGGATGGCCAGCGAGAGGAGCGGACGCCGTTCTACCTGTTTCCACGCAGCAGCGCACAACAGCAACTCGACTCGCTCGGCGCGGGACCGCCCCCGGGGCCGGGGGGCCCCGGAGGCGTGTGGCCCAGTGCCACAAGTCGAGACGTCACCATCTCCGACGGACAGCCACGGGTGCGCATGTTGGTCAAGGACCAGGCCCAGCTCCTGGCGGCGGCGGAGCATCACGCAGGCGGTTCGCTTGCAAACTTCATTGAGCAAAGCCCAGCTGGTTCATTAGCGCTGACGGCAGTACTCTGATAGAGTGGGAGCCAGCAGGTCATCTCGACACCAACGAAGGGCCCCATGTAACGATTCGTACGTTGCAGCCGGACGGCACATGGTACGTAGACCAAAAGTACTTCATTCGAGACTGGGAAAACTATAGGCCCTCGTCGCAGTTCTGGATTGATGAAAGGAATCTCGATGACTAGCCTCGATTTCCAGACGGTCCCTTTCGAAGATGTCTTCGTGGCTTGCCAAGAGATTGCCGGGGCTCGCCCGGCAGACCTCTCACCTGATGGGATCCTTGCATGCCTACCCGGCACTCACCTCGCGATGTTGGTCGGCGCCGAACTGATGAATGACACAGAGCTCATGGCGGCTGCCGGCCTACGGACGGCTCCGTTCCACGGCCAGATCTACTTCGTCACTCAAGCCGGGATAGCCAAGGGGTTGGGGGCGTTCTCGGTGTTGCCCCAAGACCTCGAGGCCTTCGCAGCGGAGCATGGCCGCCAGTTTCGTGAACGGCTGTTCTGCGGACTCGACGTGATAGCGGTAGACAGCGATAGAACGACGATTTGGCTATACCATCACAGCGGCGGATATGCGACCATTCGTCGACCGGGTAGCCAGCCAGTTGACCGTGAGCTCGGCCGACCATGGGCGATGACTCTGGATACGTGGTTCTCAGATGATACTTCGGGGCTGCGACGGCGAGTGACGATCGACTCAAATGGTCTGATCCGTCATGATGACGGCGAGGTGCATCTCGGCACCTGGCAGGTTTCGGCCGACGCGACTGCGCAGCTGGGTGCCCTGCTCGGCGCGCCGGCGATCACTGCGATTCGCAGTGCGGCAACGGAGCCGCGTGGCTGGTGCTATCGTCTCAGCCTCCATGCGCCTGGCATCGATGTAGAAGCCGTGCTGGACGACGCACTCCCCCAAGAGGTGCGCGATGTCCAGGTCGTGCTCGGCCAAGCGCTTCGAGCACGGCGCGATGATGAGCGAGCCGCGCTCGGCCAATTCTCGGTCGAGCTGACTTTCTCGTTTCGAGGTAGCGCACTCGAGACTATTGCAGTGGATGATGAAGGGCAGGTCTCCTTGTGGCGTGACGGCACCGAACGCGAGCGACGTCGGATGCCGATAGACCGCGTGGCAAACATCGCGCTGTTGCTTCGGCTCGCTGCAGCGCACCCGCAACGGGCAACGCAGGCCACTAGCGGAAGAGCGGCGAGAATGAAGGTCCGAACTGCGGGCGATCAGCGCGACGAGACGGCAGCGCCGCAAGATCTGCCGCCGGCGCTACGTCTCGTCTTCGAGGAACTGTACCGCGAACACGGCGCATTCCGGCGATAAGGCCGCTACCGGAGCTAGCGGACCGAGAGCTACCGGACCGGTAGGTAGTTCGGCGGGGGGCTACCGCTCCTACCGGACCGGGGGTGTGAGCTACCGGACCGGGGGTAGTTCAGCGGACGCGACCGCGGCGGTGGCCGGCGGCGCGTGCGGCGGAGCTACCGGACCGGGGGTAGTTCAGCGGACGCGACCGCGGCGGGGGCCGCCGGCTGTGGCTGGCGGCGCGTGCGGCGGGGCGGCGGGCGTGGTGGTAGGCCGCGATCGCCGGCGTTTGGCCACGCCGCGACGGCGCGTCCGAGATGCACGCGCTTGTGCTGCTCCGCATAAAAGGTGGTTGGACATCACCGACGGCAAGATGATCTCCATGCCGAAGCGCGCGGCCGCGACCGCAAGGCAGTAGCGGTACGTCCGGTTGGTCTCGGCGTCCGGCCGCAGCAGGAACTGACGTTGCACGCAGCGGCGGTTGATCAGCAGGAACCGACCGGGCCGGACGGGGCGTGGCAACGACATCGCGCCAGGCCAGAGCAAGCGGCCTGCCAGCGCCAAGCCCGCGACGCGAAAGCGAGCGACTGTCCGGCTGCGTCCGGGGCTCGGGCAGGTGTCCGCAAACCGGACATCGCCGGACGAGGCCATTGACGTCGTGCCGGCCGGGCGCATCACTGACCCGGACGCCCGCGTCGGGCGGGACCGCCGGGCGGGACCGCGCGGACGGTGGCGACCCAGACGCGCAACGTCGCAGGGCTGGTGACGCAGCGCCAGGCGCCGCTGCTGAACCTCGCCGGGACGACGGGCTGGAAGACGCTCACCAGCGCGTTCAGCTACGACGCGCTGACGCGCGTGACGCTGCAGGGCATCACGACGAGCTCGGGCACGTCGCTCGCGAAGCAGCAGCTCGACTACTTCGGCTCGGACGACCCGGCGCGGCTGCGGCACTGGATGGGCGCGGCGGCGTACGACTTCACGTTCGGGTACGACGCGCTGCACGAGCTGACGACGGTCACCGAGGCCGGGGGCAAGTACAGCGCGACGTTCGGGTACGGGGTGGTGCCGCCGGGCGGGTCGCAGCCGAGCGGCAGCGGCAAGCTCCGGAGCGCGACGGTCGGGGGCACGCCGCAGTCGGGCGGGCAGGTGGTCGCGCGCAACGTGACCTACTCGTACGCCGGCTCGGTCGATCCGGAGGCGCCGGCGGCGCTGGTGCCGGCGGGCGGCGGGACCAACCTGCGCAGCTACGTCTACGAAACGGCGGGCAACCAGACCGAGGTCCACGCGGGCAACCTCGGCAGCACGCCGACCGACCGGTTCGTCTACGACGGCGACGACCAGCTGCGGCGGGCGACCAAGTTCAGCCCGGGCACGACCACGGTCACCGGCAGCGAGGAGTACTTCTACGACCACGCGGGCCAGCGGGTCGGCGTGGTGACCCGGGACGCCGCGGGCACGGTGACCAAGCTGCGCGCGTTCCTCGGCGACACCGAGGTCGAGCTGTCGGCGGCGGGCGCGGTGACGCAGGCCTACGCCTACCTGGCGCTGGGCACGCCGGTGGCGAAGGTGGTATCGCCGGCCGGCGGCTGGACCGCAGGCAGCGCGGCCTGGGCCAACAACGCCGCGTCGCTCGAGCTCCAGTACCACGGGCTGTCGAGCAACACGCTCCTGTCGGTGCGCCCGAACGGTGCCGTGCAGGCGGGCTTCGTCTACGCCCCGTACGGCGACGTGGTCCAGACCACCGGCGCGACGTCAGCCACGATCGCCGGCCAGCGCCGGCGCTTCAACGACAAGTTCAAGGACGACCTGACCGGCCTGAGCTACTACGGCGTCCGCTACTACGACGGCCTCGCGCTCGGCTGGACCCAGGCCGACCCGATGTACCGGTTCGTGCCGGACGCCGCGTGGACCGAGCCGCGGAAGGCGGGGCTGTACGGCTTCGTGCTGGGGAATCCGGTGCGGTACGTGGATCCGGATGGGCGGCAGCCGGCGCAGGCAGCAGTACTCGGGGCGGAAGCTGGGGCCGCCATCGGGGGGCCACCAGGCGCAGTGGTAGGCGCGGTCGTCGGCGTAGTCGCCGCTACCTACGTCGGGCACCAGGTTGGGCAGGCGCTAGCTGGTCTGCGAGGCGGCGGTGGGACTATCCCGCTGGCACCGCACCTTTCGGTCCCGAAGCCACCGGGTGGCGACGCGCCGACGAGCAAGACTCAGCCCGACGTCACGACCGCGACGCCGACGCCGACGCCGCCACCAGACTGCGGTCCAGGCAACCCGATCAAGCTCATGGCACAACTTGCCACGGGAGCCGCAACGATGTACAAGAATACCACGGCAAAAGATGCCAGGTATACCAACGTCAGCACCGACGTCTCTCGAAGCGAATTCGAAGCGAATCTCAAGTCACAGGGGTTTACTAGTACAACAAGCGCTGATGGCAAAGCGGTTACTTGGGGTCAAGTCTCGATTGTTGTGTGAATGCCCGAAGGGGAAACGTCGAGGGTGGGTGGTGGCGTCGCGCGGCCGCGACGTGATCGTTCGCGCCGGCCGCCGCGGCCGCGCGATGCGGTCCTCGCGCGAGGCAGGAACCTCGCGCTGCGGTCCGCGCTGGGTGAGGGAAGGTGAGTTGCACGGCCAGGTCGCGGGTCAGGCGGCGGCAGCCACGTCGTGGCTGTCGAGCAGCGACATGTTGAGGTAGATGCGGTCGCGCCAGATGGACACCGACTGCTGGGCGACGGTGGTGATCAGGCGGAGGGCGCTGGCGCGGTCGGGGAAGGCGCCGATGGCGCGGGTGCGGCGTTTGATCTCGCCGTGGAGGCGCTCGAGGCCGTTGTTCGTACGGATGCGCACGCCAGTGCGCCTCGGGGAAGGCGAAGTACTGGGTCGCGGCGACGAAGCCGCTCTCGAGGCAGGTGACGGCCTCAGCGAACTGGCCGGCGAAGCGGTCGCGGAAACTGCGCAGCGCTTTCTTGGCGTCGACGAGGCTGGCGGCGTGGAGCACGGCCACGAGCTCGCGGCCGAGGCGCTTCTGGTGGCGCGTGGGCACGTGCGCGAGCACGTTGCGCATCAGGTGGACGGTGCAGCGCTGCATGCGGGCCTCGGGCAACGCCTTGCGCACGGCGAGGAGCAGGCCGGCGTGCGCGTCGGCGATGACCAGGCCGACCCCGGTGAGGCCGCGCTCGACGAGCTCGCGGAGCAGGCCGGCCCAGCTCGCCTCGGACTCCTGGGTGCCGACGTGCACGGCGAGGAGGCGACGATGGCCATCGGGACCGACGCCGTACGCCACCAGGGCGGAGACGTTCTCGACGGTGCGGGCCCAGCGCGCGTCGATGAACGTGGCGTCGATGTACAGGTACGTGACGGGCTCGGTGATCGGCTCCTTGCGCAACGTCTCGACCTCGTCCCCGAGCCGGCGGGTCACGCGACTCACCGTCGAGCGGCTGACCCGTTTGCCGAGCAGCGCTTGGGTGATGGGCGCCATGTCCCGGGTCGAGGCGCCACGCACGTACGTCTCGGTGATGGCGTCGTCGATTTCGGGGCGGCGACGGAGGTACCGCCCCAGCGGCGCGGTTGCCGCCCCACCGGCGCGGGTGCGCCCGACCCGAACGCCGACCTCGCCGTTGGTGGTCACGACGCGGCGGCCGTAGGCGCCGTTGCGGACGTCGACGCGTTCGTCGCTGCGCTCGTAGGGCCCGGCGCCGACCAGACGCTCAAGCTCCTCGTCGAGGGCGACCTGGATCGTCCGTTGGACCGCGAGCCGGCAGCGCGCCGCGAGGTCACGCTGGAAGTCTTCTTGCGTCGGGATCACGAGCTGGGTAGCCTGGAGCGGAAGGGATCGTTTTGATTTCTTCATGGGGGTTCCTCCTCGGTGTCGCAACCAAGAGGTTCCCCCTTCTTTTCTTGGAGCCCAAGAAACCGGCTTCTACACAACTATAGGGACACGACCTTACTTGGACGGGACCCGATGGGCAGACGTATACAATTCGAAATAACGCAGATTCGACGAAGAGTCCGACTGCTGATTTCCGAAAATGTGGCGACGACAAGAAGCCAGATATCAAGATTAGAATGCCCGAGTAGGAGTCTTCAGCAGCGGAGTCTACGTGACCAATAGCTCAACTTTGTTCGACGGCAGGCTGCCGCAGCGCGTCGTTCCGGATGGTTGGCGGACGGCCCTTGCCGACGGGGCGGTCATGAAGGATGACCGTGCGGCTATCGTTCTCAATATTGCCATGAATGGCGCGACTGATCCGATCCGGCAGTACAGTAGGACCGCCGGCGGGCGCGCGGTCCGACTGGCAAGAGGCCCGAGACGCTGGCTTTGATGGCTCGCACGATCTGATCTGGTGCAGCGACGATCCGCGCTGGGTCGTCTACTGGGATGCTCAGGAAGATGTCTGTGTTTGCGGCACGGCGGGTGATCGATGCTTGCCGTGGGACGTCGAGATATTCTGGCTCCCCGCGCTGGGTGCCCTGGAACCTGATGGCTTCCCAGCCCTGCATCCGAGCGCCAGGTCGCAGGAGATGCATCAGTCGTACGGGGCCACGATGCTGCCCCTCTGCGCCGCCGATGAGCTGGTTCTGCGGGTCCTGGAGTGCTGCGCGTCGATCGGTGGCGGCATCGAGTCAGTCGGCAAGCTCAGAACTCTGGCGTCATATCTGCGGTATGGACGTCTGCTGTCTCCGCCTCTCGCAGGCGTCCGTGCTGTGCTTGAACTCGTTGATGAATGCTCGTTCGTGCCAGAGCCTCGCAATCGAGCGCTCTGGAGTGAGGCCGTGCTGTCCGAGATCGACGAACGGACATGCGATGTGTTGCGCGCCTGGCAACAGCGACTGGGCGGTGCGAAGGCATGTATCCGACATTGGGCGCAGCAGCCTCGGAATCTGCCTGGCCAG
This sequence comes from Myxococcales bacterium, assembly GCA_016717005.1. Lineage (NCBI taxonomy): Bacteria > Pseudomonadati > Myxococcota > Myxococcia > Myxococcales > Myxococcales bacterium. Next base: position 474,915 of record JADJUF010000038.1, read on the forward strand.
GGCTAGCCGGGGCCAGCGCTTGACGAGGGGATGTGCGCACATGCATGATTCCTCGGTGCCTCCGCACAAGCATCCATTAGAGTCAGTCCGTTCAGTCTCGGAGCTTGCGGGTGACGACGACGAGGACACCGCGCTCTTGCTCGACATGAAAGAAGAGGCGCTAGCTTTCTTGGCAGGGAGAGATTGGTGCAGGCGAATCACGGACATCTACTGGGGAGATGGCATCGGCGGCGTCGTGGCTGCATTTCTGTTCGCATTTGAATCGACTCGCTCCAGCGTCGACGCGCCGAACCGGCGCGTGGCGGTGCTGCCGGGCGGCCGGTACGCCACGGCGGCCAGCGCGCGCAGCGCCGCCGCCAGTTCGCCGTGCGCGAACAAGGCGGATCCGATCCTGAGCCGGTGGTTGCGCGGGCTTGTGGGTGGCCTGGAACGGGATCAGGCTCAGGTTCATGCCAAGCAAGCCCCGGCGCCCCCGATCACTGGATCCTGTGACGGTCAAGATGGCGGAGATGATCGACCTGGAGGTGGAGGCGCGGGTGGGGCCGAACGCGACGTTTGAAGAGCGGGAGGATGCGGCGGCCGCGATCGCGGTGGAGCTGGCCGCGGTGTTCGCGCAGCGGCGCCCGGATGGCGCGAAAGCGGGCGGGTGACCGTGGGCGCCGGCGCCGTGCGGATCGTGAGCGACGCGGCACGTCGCCTCGCCGAGGTCATCGATCGTGAGATCGCGGAGCAGCTGGGACCCGGGGCCACGTTCGAGCAGGAACAGGATGCCGCGGCGGCGATCGCGAGCGACGCGCTCTGGTTGCGCGCCGACGTCCGGCTGCGCGCGCTGGTCATATGCACACCCGAAGTTGAGGTCGAGGGCGACCGCTACCGGCGCCTCGCGCAGCCCTCGTCGGCGACCTACCACGGTCGCTGGGGCGACCACCACATCGACGAGGCGCTCTACCGGCAGGTCGGTGTGCACAACGGCCCGACGATCAAGCCGATCGAATTGCGGGCAGGGATCGTCAAGCAGATGACGCCGGACATGGCGCGCATCGTCGGCGAGTTGGGGGCCGATGCTGGCAGCCGTGGCGTCGCCAGGACCTTGCGCATCGTCGGGCTCGCACCACCCAGCCGGGCGTTCCTCGCGAAACGAACCACCGACCTGGGCGACGAGATCGCCGGTGACATCGAGCGGCTCGAGCAGGCCGCGCGCGATGTCGACGTCCTGCCGGCCGACGTGGGGTCCGTCAGCTGCGGCATCGATCGGATGGCGGTGCGCATGAGCGAGCCGGCCGACGCCGACGCCGCGCGCCCAGCCACCCGCACCAAGCCGTACGAGCGGACGCCGCCGCCGGCGAAGGACCACCACTATCGAATGGCATGGGTCGGGAGCATGAGCATCTACGACCGGAAGGGCGACGAGCTGCGCACGTGGCGGTACGCAGCCGAGGCGAGCGCCGACGCGGCGACCATCGCGAGCCGGGTCGCCAAGGACGTCGCGTGGGTCATGGGCACGCACCATGCGGTGCCGATCCACTGCGTCCAGGACGGGGCGCCCGAGTTGCGCGCGTTGCCGGACGCGCTCACCCGCCTGCTCCCGTCGACCGCGATCCCGGTCGTGCTCGTCGACTTCGAGCACCTGATGGGCTACCTCGACGAGGTCGTCGATGCCTGCGAGCCCGAAGGCGATCCACGCGACTGGAAGGGCTGGTACCGCAACGCGCTGCTGCGCGACGACGACGCCATCGCCACCATCTGGCGGAAGCTGCGCCGCCTCGCCGCGAAGCTCCCAGGCCGTGGCACCGTTGCGCGCCGCGCGGTCGCTGCCGCCCTCAGCTACATCCGCCACCGCAAGCACCGGATGCGCTACGCGACGCACTACGCCGCGAACCTGCCCATCGGCAGCGGCGCCACCGAGAGCACCTGCTGGCAGATGCAGCATTCCCGCGGGATGCGCGGTGGTCCTCGCCTTGCAACGCTGGCAGGCAATGCGCGCACAGCTCGCCGCGATGATCGTCATGGCCTCGACGACGATCGCGGCGGCCGACGGGCGGCCGACCGGCTTCCTCGCGCGCGCGACGCCGGGCCTGGGCGTCGGCGTCGACGAAGGCCCCAGCTGTCGGGTTCACGGGGTCACCCTGGTCGGCGGGTTCTGGGTCGGCCGCACGGTCGCGCCGGGGCTGCTGGTGGGCGGCGCCGTCGCGATCTCGCTCAACGGCGCGCCGCGCGACTCGAGGTGCGACGAGGTCGAGGTCGGCCAGGCGTTCATGGCCGCGGTCATGGGCCCGTCGGTCGACTGGTACCCGAGCGCGCGCTCTGGTCTCCACGTGGTCGCGACGGCGGGCGTCGCCGAGATCGACCACGCCGCGAACGACCCCGATCCCAGCCACGGCGTCGGCGGCGTGCTCGCGCTCGGCTACGATCGCGGCGCGGCGCGGCCGAAGCCCGACGGCGACCTCCGCTTCGGCCTCGAGCTGCGCCTGACCGCGCTGCGGACCACCGGCCCGGTCCGCCACGCGGCGCTGGTGCCGTCGGTGAACGCGTCGTTCGGCTTCGACTGACGCACCCGCCGCGCGGCGCGGTCCGCTGCCGTCATCGCGGCGCGCGCGCCTAGATCGCGCGCACCCCGTATCCGGCCGTCGTAGATCTCTGACCGCGGGGTGTTCGGGCGCGAGCCAGCGGTCCCCGCGCAGGCTCAGGCCTGCGGCGCGCGCGCGGCCCAGGCGAGCGCGTCGCCGGCATCGTGCAGCGGTCCGATCGCGTGCCAGGTCGCGGCCCGAGGCAACACCCGCGGCAGATCGCGGAGGTCGCCGGCGTCGACGTCGGCGAACCGTGTGACGGCCGCCGTGGCTCGGTCATCGTCGACTCGCTCGATGACCAGGTCCCAGGGAGGGTGGTGCAGCAGCCCGCGCTCGTAGCCCCAGAGCCACTGCGCCCACGGCAGTCCGGAGCCCGCTTCGTGCATGCTGCTGTCGCGGCGATCGATGAAGACCCCGAGCGTCCCGATGTGCGCGATCGGCAGCAGGTAGTAGCGCGCGGTGGTGGTGACGTCGTCGATGCGGATCGGCGCCTGGAGCCGGTGGCTCGCGAGGCGGAGCGCCGTGGCCAGCTCGCGATCGTCGGGGGCGAACGGCGGCGGCTGCGGCGCGGTCAACACCGCACGCAGGGTGAGCGCCCCGTGGGTCTCCTGCCCGGTGTCGCGATCGTAGTGGAGGTCGGCGTGCTCGAGGATCACCGCGTGGAGCGCCCGTCCGTCGAGGGTCGCCTCGGTCAGGCGTCTGGCGCGCTCGAGCGCGAGCGCGAAGGTCGGGCCCAGCGCGCTCGTCTCGAGGAGCACCTGCACAGCGGAGATCGGCTTGGGCAAGTAGCCAGCGGTGGCCGGCCCCAGGCGCACGGTGATCACGCACTCGACGTCCCAGGCCGATCCCCCGACGACGAGGCGGCGCGACTGCACGAGCTTCATCGCGCTCACGGTACACGATCTCGACGCGCACGCGCCTGGTTCGCAGCGCCCTGATCCGGCACGTCATGCCAGTTCACGCTGATCCGGCACGTCATGCCAGTTCACGTACGGACCCACCCAAGAGTTGTCAAAGTTGACACCGTCCCCCACCGTCTCTCGCCACCAAGAATGCCTCCGCCCGCGCCGCCAGGACGTACTACGATCCGTGCTCCCGCAGGCGATCGTCGATCCAGTCAATCATAGGGAGACGGATGACCCAACCCAGGGCTGTCGTGTTGAATTTCTGGAATCGCACGAACGCGCGCCTCTCGATCGGCCTGGAGCCTGAGGGGGACTGCGTCGTGATCGAACCCGGGCGCCGCATGGAGGTTCGCCTCGTAGATCTGGACGAAGGTGCGATCGAACTCGACGTCGAGTTTGAGG
>JADJUF010000040.1 GCA_016717005.1 Myxococcales bacterium
CTCGCCAAGACTGACCCACCCGTGCTCGTGAGATGTGACCCGCATGGCGATCTCGGATCGCCAGGTTGATCCCGCGGCCATCGTCCATCGGCGGATGGTCTGAGCAGCGGAGGTGGTGCAGTCGAGCGTCGTCCGGAACGAAGCACGCCCTCGGCGCGAAGCGACGAGGGCGTGTGGGGGGCGGGGGGCCGCGTGTGTCAGGTAGCGCTGGCGTCTCGCAGCGACGGCCCGTCGATCTTGACGGTGTGGCACTGGTGCCGGAGCCGGCTGAGGAGCGCGCCGACGAGCGCCTTGTTGCCGAGGAAGTTCGCCCACTCGGCATAGTCGAGATTGGTCGTGATGATGGTCGACCGCTGCCGGTAGCGCTCCTCCATCAGCTTGAAGAAGATGTTGGTCTGCTCGGGGCGGAGGTTGAGGTAGCCCATCTCATCGATGACGAGGACGTCGACCTTGACCAGCCGGTTGAGCAGGCGCCGCGTCGAGCGGTCGGCGATCGACGCGTACATCTCATCGAACAGGTCCTGCGCGCGCATGAACACGCCGCGATGGCCGTTCTGCAGCGCCTTGAGCAGCAGCCCCGAGGCGAGGCCGGTCTTGCCGACGCCGGTCGGGCCGACGAACACGATGTTCTCGGCCTTGGGGACGAACTCGAGCTCGGCGAACGTCCGGATCTGACGCTGGTTGACGCCGGGTTGGCGCTTGAACGGGAACGTCTCGAGCGTCCACTGCTCGGGGATTCCGGCGCGCTTGATGCGCCAGGCGAGTGCGGCCTCCTGGTTGGCCTGCCACTGCGCCCGCAGCAGCCGGGCCGTGAACTCCTGGTACGACAGGTCCGCCTTGTCGGCGCGCTTGGCCTCCTCGTCGAAGATCTCGGCGATCTTGCGCAGGTGCAGGTTCTTGAGCAATTGCTCGAGGTCATCCTTCATCGGTCGCCTCCGGGTCGGCCGCGAGGCGCTCGGTGGGCACGATGAAGTACGCGGTCGCGATGTTGCGCAAGATCATGCGCTCGAGCCGATCGAGGTCGTAGAGGCCGTAGTGGATCGCGGCCTCGATCGCCGCCACGAGCGGCGCAGCCGGGTAGTCGCGGCGCATCTGCGCCAGCCGCCGCAGCGCGACCGGCCAGCGCGGGGACCGCTGCTTGAGCGTGAGGGCGAACTCGGCGAACGGCGCGCCGGCCGCCGCGAGGTCTTCCTCGTCGGGCGAGCGCCGAGCCGCGGCGACCTGGCCTCGCGGCGGCCGGTGGTCGGGGATCGTGGTGCGCTGCTTGCCGCTGGGCGTCACGCGGTGTTCGTAGGCGTGGACCGCGACCTCGCGGGGCCCGAGGAACACCCGGATCTTGTCCTTGGTCTCGCGGACCTCGACGGCCTTGCCGATGAGCTGATACGGCACCGAGTACATGTGGCCGTCGACGTGGACGTAGCCCTCGAGGTCGACGATGCGCTGGTGCAGCGCGTAGACCTCGGGGACCCACGCCGGCAGCGGGCGCAGGTGCGGCTGCTCGACGGCGAACAGGTCGCGCGGGCGGGCATGCAGGTGGCGCTTGAAGCTCGCGTTGACCTTGTCGCACCATGCGCGCGCCTGGCGATTGACGTCCGCCAGGTCGGCGAACCTGCGTCCGGCGACGAAGTTGTTCTCGATGAAGTCGAACTGCCGCTCGACGTGCGCCGAGCGATTCGCGTCGCCCTTGGCGTGCGCGACGAACCGGAACCCGAGCCGGCGCCCGAACGCCTCCATCTCGGGCACCGGCACCATGTCCTTGCCCGTGCCGCGCAGTACGACGACGTGCGTGTTGTCGATCATGCAGTCGGCGCACGCGCCGCCGAAGTACTGAACGGCGTCGGTCAGGAACACCTTGCAGTGGAACCGCGTGAACCGCGGGTAAACCTGCATGAACACCATCCGCGAGTGCGCGAGCACGACCGACGCGGTCTGTACGCGATGCACGGCGCCGCCGATGGACATGTCATGCGGCGACGTGTCGTGCTGCATCTCCTTGCCGGGGTCAAAGTGGTAGTGCCCCGTCGGCTTGGGCGGCGCGTGCCCAATGCCGTGCCGGCGACAGAACGCCGTCAACGCCGGGTAGGACAGCGTCGGCTGGGGGTTGGTCGCGCACAGCTCCTCGTGCACGCGCACGAGGTTGCCCGCGCAGCTCTGGTAGAGCGCGAGGATCTCGTCGCGCAGCGGCTCTGCCCGCTCGGTGCGCGCGATCGGCGGCGGTGCCGCGCGGCCGTCGGCGAGCACGGCCTTCACCGCGCCGCGGGAGATCTGGAGGGCGCGCGCGATCGCGCGGGTGCCGTGGCCGGCACTACGTAACGTCAGGATGCTTGTGCGTATCGTCTGGTCCAGCATGTAGCTCCTCGATGGCAGCCCCGAGCGCGGCGACGGCGTCCGCCGCCGCGCGCCAGGCCGTGGTGTGGGCGGCGGTGAACGCACCGCCGTGATGCACCCGCCGCCGCGCGCGCCAGGCGATCGCGGCGAGCAGGGTCAGATCCTTGTGGAGTTCGTCGTCGTCGTCGTCGGTCGATGCCGCCGTGGCGCGGAGCGCGCGGAGGCACAGCAGTGGCTCGATGACGATGTGCTGCTTGCCCGTGGCGTCCGCGTGCTTCCAGGCGCGATAGAGCGCGCCGACATCGCGCTCGGCGACGCGCGTCGTCCCGAGCCCGGCGATCAGCTGCGCGCACTGGCGCCGGTTGGCGCGCGCCAACGGCACCAGGTACTTCATCGCGGCGTGCGCGGGCACGATCCCCGCGCGCACGCTCGCCTGGACCTCGGTCGCGAGCGCGTCGAGCAGCGCGAGCCGGCGCGACACCCAGCTCTTCGAGCGGCACAGGCGTGCGGCGAGGTCGTCGAACGACAGCCCGTGCGTCCGCAGCCGGGCGAGCAGCCAGGCGTCCTCGATCGCGGTGTGCGCGGTGGCCGCGAGGTGGTGGTGGTGGACCAACGCCTCGGGCTCCGTCACCGGCCACGTGATCGCGCGCACCGTGTCGCGGCCGAGCCGGTGCAGCGCCTCGACCCGCAGGTAGCCGTCGATCAGCACCAGCCGCTCGCCCTCGGCGACCGCGACCACCGGCACCTGCTGCCCGACCTCGGCGATCGACGCGATCAACCGTCGCCGACGGGCGCCGTCACGGATCCGCAGATCCTCGTGCCGCAGCTCGAGCCGGTGCAGGTCGATCTCCACGCCGCCACGCTGCCGCGGCTACGGAAAACCCTCCATCTGGGTTTGCGCGACCGGAGGGGCATGTCGGGCGAATTCCCTCGCAGCATCAAGCACTTGGCTGCGTATCTCGGTTTGCACGTACGACCCGATTACTCCGACTACTCCCGCAAGGATTACACGACCTTCCACCTGCATCTCGGATTGCACGACATCCCAGGGCACTCCCGCGACCGGTGCCGCCGCGTTCGCGGCCGGCGGCACCCGCACCGAGGTCGGCGCCGTCTTCGCCTCGTCGATCGCCTCCCGCCATCGTCGATGGCGGTCGTAGCCGGGGTTCGCCTCCCGCCACTCACGGTGGGTCCGTTTGCGCCGCGCCTTCTTGCACGTTGCCGCGCCACAGGTTCGCTGGCGATCGCCTACGCGAACGTCAGGCTCGAACCAGCGTCGACACACCGAGCATGGCCGCTTCTTTTGCACTGCCCGGCGACCATCGCCGCTCGCCGATCACGCGGGTGGGTCATTTCTCGCGAGCAACCCCGGGTCAATTCTGGCGAGCGGAAGCGTGTCGCTGCCGAGGAAGATCGGCCGCGGCTCCGAGAGCAGCAGGCCCTCGCGCACGCCGGCGAGGGCCTCGCGGCCCAAACCGCTCGGCGACGGGCGTGGCGTCGGTCACCGCGCCGGCGCCCGCTTCCTCACCGTGTGCGAGGACGGCCTCGTCCACCCATGCACGCCCAAGATGGTCGCGTTCTGCCCTCGCCCTCCGCCCCCCCGCGCCCCGCGGCCGCGCGTCTGCTCTTCGATCTGTTCGTCCCGCTTCGGCGTGGCGCATGGATGGGAAGCAACAGCGGACGACGCGCTGGGTCCAGACGCGTGCCAGCAAGGCGTCGACCACGGTGATGGAGACCACGTCCAGGCAACGTTGATCGAGTATGGCCCAGTCGCTCAGGCCCTCCACCGGTGCCGCAACCGGCGTCACGCAACCCGGCCAGCACGTTTGGCAAACCGCCGTCGCCTCTTTCTTGACGACCAAGAGCCAGACGGTGGTGTTCTTCCGAACGAGACACGTGCCGCCAGGCGAGCGCCAGGCGCCCTCGCGCGTCGCGTCGATCACGTCGCCCACCGACAGGCCCTTACACAAACAGCGGCGCGACCAAGACCTCGTGTCCGGAGGCGGTCCGTCGCACCGGCATGCACTCGATGCTTTCACGGGCGGCCAATCCTCATCGACGTCGAGAGGAAACTCCGAGCGACTCGGCCTGGTCCATGGCTGCGCGATCATCTCTGGCGCGTTCAGCTTGTGACCCTGAGAGTATCTTACACGCAAGACGCTCGGCGCACCGGCGCCATCGACGCGCAGGGCCGCGAGGTTCCGGCGGCGCTCCTCGCGCCGGGTCCGTTGGGCTGGTTTCTCATGACGACGACTCCACGAGCGCTGCGACAGGAGGAACCTCGAGGGACTCCGCCTGGATCATGGCTGCGCGATCCCCCACAGGAGCGTCAATCGTCGGCCTGCCCAAGGCAAGCTTCTTCGTAGTCCAAGACGGCTTCAGCGAGCAGCCTGTCCAACAGGGCACGCACACCCGGTAGCGCACGTCGGGTGGGACATCGACGGCGACGAGACATGGGACGTCGCTCCCCTCTGATTCGCATCCGAGGGCTCGGAGCGCTTGGCCCGGACTTCGCCGACCTTCTTGGGTTCGGGGATGACCACTCTGACGGTGGTGTGGCCCCGCTGCGCGTCAGCCCGACGAAAACCGCAACATGCCGTCGAGCTGCGGCCGCGCCAAAACGACGTCTCCGCAGGCCAGGCCGGTCGCGTAGAAGGGGATGTTGTCGACCTGGTATCCGTCGACGACCGCGGTCGCCCACATCGTCTCGGTTTCTTGCTCGCCGCCTGGCCCCGTACGGAAACGCGATCTTGAGGGCCCCCGTCATTCGTCACCGCCGACCGATGCGCACGTGCGCTCGCCATCGGTCGACGCGTCGGCTGCCTCGCTGATTCTCCCCGGCAATCCGCCAGCGCTGACTCCAGGCTCTTCGATTCAGGTCTTTCTATCATCTGTCCGCTTCGGCGGTGGGTGGGCGGCATCGACAGCCTGGCGATGGTCACGGTGCGGCGCCACGCGGCCAGCTCCTCGAGCGCAAACCCCAGCTCGCGCTCGAACACCGCCAGGAGCAGCGTCACGTCGGTCGCCAACTCGGCGTCAGCGTCGGTCTTGTCGAGGCGCGCTCGGCCGTCGCGGAACGGCGATCGACCACGTCGCCGGATCCAGCGACAGCCTGGTCGTCGACAGCGTCTCGAGGTTCGCGACCTGGACGCCGCTCGGACCAGAACCGTCCACGCAGACCCGACCTCGACCAGCTTGCACGAACCGGGCGCGCCACGCCGCCCACGCTCGTCCCGCTCCTTCGAAGCCGAAAGCCTCGACCAAGACGCCATCGATGGCCGTCAGGAACGCTGCGGCGTCCTCGGCCACCGTACGGGGCCCGGCCCGCGGTTCGCCCTCGACCGCGCGTGCTGCGGAATATCGCTTACGGCCCATGAGCACGAGGCGCTCGGCCGAGCGCACCGTCGGAAGCGCCGACCGAGGTGATGCCGAGGGCGTGGTTCGGGCCGTCAAGCGCAGAATCAAAGCCCTGTGCGAGGAGCTCGCGAACCAGACTATCGGCGACCCGGGGTTCGATGGCGGTGGATCTCTGCGCAGGCGTTGCACGCGAGGTCGGATCAGGGTCGGACCAGGTCGAGGACGATCGACATCATCTCGCCTAGGTACTGCTCGAGCGCCTCGATCCCCTTGCCGCGCACGAGCCCGTACTCATGCGGCGACAGCGGCAACAGCCACCGCACCTGCGTCGGCACGTCCATCCCGACGACGGACTCGGCGTCATCCGGCCAGAGCGTCGGCTGATAGGTCGCGATGGCCGAGATTTGAGTGCACCTGGGATGCAGCCAGGAGACTCAGAGGAATAGCCCGGCCCGAACCCGATGCCCGTGTCCCAGCGACCGCGGCGACGAGCGACAGCGCCGGGGGGATCACGACAGTCGTACTTCTCGTCAGACGCAAAGACCAACTCCTGCCGGACCCGGCCGCGCAGTGCGTCGGTGCTTCAGCGTTTGTCGACTCATCCCGAGGTCGACCAGATCGAGATCTGCTGCGCCGCCAGCCCCGCCCGGCGGACGACCGGGAACTCGGGCCGATGTGCCCGCAGACGGCTACCCAAGGCCACGTCAAAGTATCGCGCCATGTGGTCTTCGACGGGACTGGACGGACTGGACGAACTCACGATCGCTCCTGTGAACGGCCTCCGTTTCATCATCGACCACGGGTCCAGCCTGCATCCATCCGGTTGCGCCGGGAAATTGCGCGGCTGGTCAGGAT